>JAGOML010000029.1:0-22865 GCA_017993575.1 Anaerolineaceae bacterium
GTTTCGTTTCACGGAAAGGACAATTAACGAGGCTTGTTTTCTTACCTATTGTATTGCTTTTACTATCTTCCTATCACTTTTCAGTTGTTAAGGTTCTGACTTCATGAGAGCAGGATTCTACCGAAACAGGTCTTTCTTGTCAATGCCATTTTCGACTTTCTTACAGACGAAATCGCCGGCAATTTTTTACTCGCCGGCACCGGGCACTGCAACCTTGGTTGTCTTCATTCCCACGAATTCTGGCTTTTTTCAAAGTTCTATTTCCAAGGGTCAACTACCAACGTTTTGCCTTGGAAGAATTATTTTAGACGAAACAAGTTTGTTTGTCAAGGGGGAATTTGGACTTTTCAGTTCAAATCTTCAGGCTCTTCACTTTTCAAGGTGCTGTTCAATTGCACAAACGCCTATTATAGGCATCTCGAAAATTAAGTCAAGGGCTTTTTTCGATAAATTTTCCCTTTCTTAAGCCAGTTTGCGCTATTTTTGGGAATTATCCGCTTTTTCCGAGATTATTCTTTTTACAGAAATCAAACAATACCTATCTATACTACCAATAAATAGAATCAAATAAACTTTGTATTCTGGAGACATTATGGACATCAATAAATTTACGCAAAAAGCGCAGGAAGCCCTGCTTGCGGCAGAAAGCGCCGCGCGTGAGCTGAACCACCCGGCTGTTGAACCGGCGCACCTTCTTCTGGCGCTGCTCCAGCAAACCGAAAGTATCGTGCCGGCAGTCCTCACGCAAATCGCAGGCAGTACCCATGCGCTACTGCATGAACTCCGCAGCAGCCTGGAAAAACATTCCAAAGTGCACGGCATAGGGCAAATCAGCTTAAGCGCTACGGCAGTTTCTGCACTGGACGCAGCCCAACGTTACGCCAAAGGCATGGGAGACGATTTCACTTCTACTGAACACATCCTCTTAGGCCTCACGGAAACACCCGAAAACAAACTCCTTGAGAGTTACGGAATTACCCGTGACGCCATCCTGAAAGCTCTCCGCTCTGTTCGGGGAAGCCAATCCGTGACAAACCAGAACCCGGAAGCCACATTTCAGGCGTTGGAAAAGTACGGACGCGATCTGACCGCGCTCGCCCGGCAGGGTAAACTTGATCCCGTGATTGGTCGCGATGAGGAAATCCGTCGGACAATCGAGATTCTTTCCCGCCGCACCAAGAATAACCCTGCTCTCATTGGCGACCCTGGCGTCGGCAAGACCGCCATTGTGGAAGGCCTTGCCCAACGCATTGTCAAGCGCGACGTACCGGAGGGCTTAAAAAAGAAGCGGGTGGTCCAGTTGGACATGGCGGCGCTTGTTGCCGGCGCCAAATACCGCGGCGAGTTTGAGGAGCGATTGAAAGCAGCCCTGAAAGAGGTGACCGATGCCGAAGGTGAAATCATTCTCTTCATAGATGAACTGCATACCGTAATTGGCGCTGGTGCCGCTGAAGGCGCGATGGACGCAGGTAACATTCTCAAGCCCATGCTCGCACGGGGAGAACTGCATCTGATTGGGGCAACAACGACCAGTGAATACCGTAAATATATCGAAAAGGACGCCGCCCTTGAACGTCGTTTTCAACCTGTGATGGTGCTGGAGCCTTCAGTGGAAGACACGATCAGCATCCTGCGGGGTCTCAAGTCCCGTTATGAAGTGCACCATGGAGTTCGCATCACCGACCCCGCTGTTATTGCCGCTGCCACGCTCTCCAGCCGCTATATCACAGACAGAAGATTACCGGATAAAGCCATTGATCTTATTGATGAAGCCGCGGCGCACCTGCGCGCAGAGATAGACTCCAAGCCGCAGGCGTTGGACGAAGTGGATCGGCAGATAATGCAGCTGGAGATCGAACGGCAGGCGCTGCAAAAAGAAAAAGACCAGGCTTCCAGGGATCGGCTGGAAAAGCTTGAAAAAGACCTGGCGGACCTGCGCGAAAAATCCAGCGCTTTGAATCTACGCTGGAACATTGAAAAAAACGCGATTTCCAATTTGCGCACGCTTAAGGCGCAGCTGGAGGAAACCGAACAGGAAATAGAACAGGCCGAGCGCGATGCCAACCTGGAAAAAGCGGCGCGCCTACGCTACGAAACCCTGCACCAGTTGAAAGAAAAAATCCAGACCGCTGAAGCAAAATTGAAAGAACTTCAGCAAAACGGCGCTCTGCTCAAGGAAGAGGTCGATTCCGAGGAAATCGCGGAAATTGTGGCAAAGTGGACAAGCATCCCTGTGAACCGCCTGTTAGAGGGCGAAATGGAGAAGCTGCTGCGCATGGAGGACCGCTTACATCAGCGCGTGGTCGGTCAGGATGAAGCGGTAACTGCCGTTTCCAACGCCGTGCGCCGCTCCCGCTCTGGCATGCAGGATCCTAACCGCCCGATCGGTTCCTTTATTTTCCTCGGACCTACGGGTGTAGGTAAAACCGAGCTTGCCCGTGCTCTGGCGGAATTTCTTTTTGATGATCAGAACGCTATCGTACGGGTGGACATGAGTGAATATCAGGAAAGACATACCATCAGCCGTCTTTTTGGCGCTCCGCCTGGTTACGTTGGCTACGAAGAAGGCGGTCAGCTCACAGAAGCGGTGCGCAGACGTCCGTACAGTGTGGTTCTGTTCGACGAAATCGAAAAAGCGCATCCGGAGGTATTTAACGCGCTTTTACAGGTGCTGGACGACGGCCGTATGACCGACGGACAGGGCCGTACGGTGGATTTCCGCAACACCTTAATCATCATGACCAGTAATCTGGGCTCTCAGTTATGGTCCGACCCGGAAAAAGCAAGTCAGGTCACTCGCGATCAGGTCACTGATATTCTGAAGGCCTTTTTCAGGCCGGAGTTTCTGAATCGCGTCGATGAAATCGTCATCTTTAAACCGCTTGCAAAAGAGGATTTGGTAAAAATTGTCAGTATCCAGCTCGGCCGTGTGGCGGATCTACTCGCAGCGCGCGGCTACACTCTCCAAACCACTCCCGCGGCATCGGCCTGGCTGGCAGAGGTCGGCTTTGAACCGGAATTTGGCGCGCGGCCCCTCAAGCGCGCTATCCAGCGGGAAGTGCAGGACCCCCTGGCCCTCAAAATTCTTTCCGGGCTATTCCGCGAAGGAGACACCATCACCCTGGACGTGGGACCGGACGGACTGGTTTTTCGGAATTCAAAAGCCTGACCAACACTTTCAGCGGCGCGCCGAAATCTCTCAAGGCGCGCCGCGACATTAACTTGAAACGCTCTTTTGCTTCTTAATCTGTTTCAATGCAAGTCTGGATAAATGAAGCGCCGGAGAAGTACTCCCGCTAAAAGCCGCCGTCCAGTCTCAAGGGGTTCACTCCACCGGAGCCGCGCAGCGGAATCCAAAACTGAGTTTATGCGCGTCCGGTTCATGGTCGCTGTTGTACGCGATCCGCAGCCGGCTCCAGGCGTAATCCCAGGATCCGCCTTTCACAACCTTATGGAATCCCAAATCCGGCGCGAATGGATCAATGCTGATGCGCAGGCCGTCCGCGTCCAAAACGTACCAGTCCTGCACCCACTCCCACACATTCCCGGCCATATCCATCACTCCATAAGGCGACGCGCCTTCGGGCAGGCTTCCGACCGCCAAAGTATCCCCCACGCAGTTCGAGCCTTTAACCTCGTCTTTCGCGTTGGCTTTCGCGCAACTTGGATCGCTGTCCCCCCAGGGATAGGCGCGCACATCCGCCCCCCTGGCAGCCTTCTCCCACTCAGCTTCGGTGGGAAGCCTTCCCCCAACCCAGGCGCAGTACGCCGCGGCTTCCGTCCAGGACACATTCGCCGCCGGGTAGTCCGCATATTCCGGGTTGTCGTAGTAAGACTCCCGGCTGGCGGAGTAGCGATAGGCGGGCTGGGGGCAAGCCCCCTCAGCCGCGCACAGCGCATACTGTCGGTTGCTGACCTCGTACTTATCAATGTAATACGTATCCAGGTTTATTCTGCGGCTGGGCAGCTCATCATCCGGGCAGTCAAAGCCGCCGTTGTGTTCGATGACGCACCCAAAAGTAAACTCCCCGGCCGGGATCAGGACCTCTACTGCACCATCTTTTCGCCGGACGCGTTCCTGCGCGCTAACGGTTGGGGTTTGCCGGCTTTCCGTCTTTGTGGGCGCTGCCAGGGCTGTGCTTGCAGGCAAGCTCTCTGGCTGCGGGTTTGCGGCTGCTATTGTCTCACCCGCCAACCCGCGCGCGAGCGCCTCCATTCCCGCTTCACCCAGTCGATCCGCTGTTTCCGGGCTGGCATGCAGGCTATAAATCCCCCGCAAGGCGTAACTCTGCTGGGAGAAATCGGCTTGAAGTGGAGAAACCTCATCGATTGCCAACACCCGATAATCCGGTTGAATCCGGCTTATTGGCACAATCGCCCAAACCGAAGCCCCAAGCCGGTCTGAGAGGCTAATTTTCTCGTTAGGCGCCAAGCTGAGCATCTCGCTCAAGCTTTCGTCCTCAGCAGGTTCCCCCAGCAAACCTAACAAGGCGTTGTAGTCCTCAGCGTAGATAATCAGCTGCTGCAATTGCATCAGGCTGCCGCGGGCTCTTCCTTCCCAGGCCGCCCTCAAGTCCGCGCTGGCCGCCCCCTCGCGGAAGGACCAACTCGGCGCGATCAGGGCGTACTCCCACAGAATTTGCGCCAGGACTATCTGATCGGGCTCCCTGAAGGAGTCCAATCCGAGAGTCACGCTGCAGGGACCCTGCGTTTTTGCCCACTGGAGACCGGCCGGCAGCACAAAATTCTCGCGGACGCGCGCGGGGACTTCCGGGGCAATCCAGACGTCAATCTCGCAAGCGGGGTTTTCAAGGGTCGGGGTAATTTCAGGCGCGGCAGGCGCGGCACAGCCCATCAGCAGCAGCGCGCAGATGATGACAGAATTCAGCAGCGGTAAAAGTTTCATGCCAGGGGGCCCCAATGGGCTCGATTCTATCACGAAGCGCTCTTAAATAATCATCCGGCAGATGGCTCTGCCGGATGATTTTCCGTGATTACTTAGGTTAAACGCTTCCGCGTCCGCGCTTTACTTGAACAAAAGCGGGATGTAGAAGTGGAGAACGTTGATGACATGCAGCGTCACCGGGACATTAATGGCTGAGGCGGGTGGATTCTTGACACGCAGGGTGGCCATGTAATCGCCTTCCGCAAGCCCAGTAGAGTCGTAGGTGATGGTGATATCAAGGGTGGAATCAGCCGGTACGGTGCCAGCGATTGGATCTTCAGCCAACCAAGGCACATCCCCGCCAGCTTCCAGGTTCAACTCAACGTCATCAACGAAGAAGTTGGCGCCATCAACCGTGACAGAGTCGAATTTGATCTCATGCGTATCCCCATCGGCAAAGTCCGAAACGTCAACAGTCACCAGGCGATACCCCAAGACGCCGCAGGCTGAGCCAAGACCATCTGTACGCCAGATTTCTGTGCCGTCAACCTTTAGGGCTAAGTAGTTGCTCGCGCCGGCGGCGCCGCAGACATATTGCTCCACGTAGAACGTCATCTCAGCGGTTCCAGGCAGTATCGTAACAACCTGTGATACATAACCCGAGTCACCCGTTGAAGATCCACCGAACCAAGACCATACATCGCCAGTACGTGGACCAGTTCCAGTCCCTGTACCGCAATCATCGATGGTGCAAAGCGGCGTTCCATAGTTCAGCGAGTATTGGTCCCACGGGCTGCTTGGGCTTGTATACAGCTCAAAGCTTGGGTCCTGCAGCAATTGATCAGCTAATATGCCGACAACCGGCAGTTCAATCAGCTCCACGTCCACAGAATTCGCGCCAGTGTTCACCAGTGTCAGCGTCTGCGTGGTAACGGTATCCGTCAGCTGCGTCTGCTCAAGTGCAGTCGGCAGAACGCTCAGGCAGGGCGCCAACAAGCGCAGGTCAAAGTCCATCGTCACGGTGGAGCCGCCAATAACCTCAACGTCCTCCGCGATGATGGACAGATAGTAGGTCGCGACCACCTGAATATCGTAGATGCCAGCCGGGACCGTGTAAGTATAGTAACCGCTGGCATTGGTCGTTGTTGTGTAAACAATCGAGCCGTCCTGCCAGAAGTTCACCGTCGCGCCTTCCAACGGAGCCGGGTTCACGTCGCAGGCTTCCAGGCCGCGTACGGTACCATTTACGGTGCCGTAAGTGCCGGGGGCGACCAGGTGCAGAACCACGGGCAGGTTGGGATAGACGAATGGCGTGTCGTGCATAATCTTGAGCTCGGCCAGGTAATCGCCGGGTTGAGACAGGCCAGCTGCGGTCGGGTCAAACGTGATCGTGACTTCCTGCGAACCGCCCGCTGGAATAGTGCCGCTGACCGGGTCTTCAGAGAGCCACGGCACGTCAGAGACGCCGCCGGTCGGGAAGGCCAGGCAGTCTACTTCTGCGCCAGTGGGGAATGCCCCAACCAGGGCGCTCGCGCCTGTGGTCGTATCAATTACGCGCAGCTCGCCAGAAGCAACATAAGCCGCCCAGTAAAGCACGCCGGACTCTTCCTCAAAATCCATGCCCTGAGCGTAGTTGGGAGCCACTCCAAGCGAGCCTACAGTCGTCACCGCCAGCGTGGCAGGGTCGACTTTCATAAGATTGGATGTGAGCAGGTCCACGATGTAGATCATGTCATCGACCGTATTGTATGCCAGGTCAATGCCGCAGCCCACGCCAGGCAGCGCGCCCAAAAGCGTGGTCGCGCCGGTGGCAATATCCACGGTGACCAGACTGGAAGCAGAACAGCTGGTTACCAAACCGTACAGAGTGCCGTCCGGGGTGCCAGTGACGCCAGAGAAAGTCTGACCAGATGGCGGGGTAGTTGGCCCAATCAGGGTGGCTGCCGCGGTAGCTGTGTTGATGGCGTACAGACCGTTGGTGTTGTATTCGACCGCGTAGAGCGTGCTGAAATCGCTGCCGACAAAATCACCGGCAAAGAAGTCAAAGCTGCCTACGGAGCCGATGATATTCCAGACGCCGGGAACATCCGTGTCGGGAATATTAACCAGGTTGTAGCCGGGGTAAATATCAACCGCGAAGGCGGGCGCGCCGGCCAGGATGCCGGGCAAGCCGGAACTGGCCTTGTCCTGCCCAACGCCCTTGGCGGCTTCCGGAGCACGACCCATCGAGATTGCGCGGGTGTCTTCGGGCAGCGCCTCTGTAAAGGCGGGGATAGAGAGCGGCGGAACAAATCCAGCGTCCTTCTCCACCAATTCAAACATCGCGGCGGAAGAGCCGGTGTTGGTGATGGTCAGGGTTTCGGAATATGGAGCGTCACCCATCATCATGATAGCTTCAAACGATGTGGGGTCAAACTCGAGGGCGCCGCTGCCGAGGTAGAAGTCTTGCTGGGTGATAGCATCTGCCAAAACGTTTACAGTTTCGGTCTGGCTGCCGTAAAGGTCTTTCTCAGCCGTGAAATCATGCGCTTCGAATGGATCATTCAGAGGCATGGCCGTGAACGGCTGGAACGCCCAGTACAGGCCTTCGCTTTCCGGGTCTTCAGGAATGAAGATGGTCTGGGTGGCCACTTCCGTGCTGTACACATCCGCGCCGACCAGCGGGCTGCCGTCTTCGTCGTTGTAGACATAGCCAGCCACCACGCCGCCGGGGATGAGGGTGCAGGGCGGAGCGATAATCACTGGTTCCGCAACAGTCACGGACACATCGTCGATATACCAGCCAGCATAATTCACCGAGCTGTCGCTCTTAAAGTAGAAGCGGAACTGGAAGTTGCTGACCGCGTATGACGTGTCAATTTGATAGGTTTTTCTTCCCCAGGAGAGTTGATCTCCAATCTTTCCTGAGATATCCTGCCAGGTAGCGCCGCCGTCCTTGCTTACTTCAACCGCGCCCCAGTCATAGGATATGCTCTCAGTATCCATCCAATGATAGAAGGAGATGGTCGGCGCGAGCCCGGCATACGCGCTCAGGTTAATCGCGGGAGAAGTAATCCAACCAGCTTCGCTGTTGCCATAATTGCCAGTCAGGTTAGTTGCCCACACATTGGGGGCGGAATACGGCGCGCCGGGGCCAGGCGAGGCAGATGGAGCTCCCCATGCCCAGCTGGTAGTGCCGCTAACGGTGAACCCACCATTGTCCCCATCAAATGTGCTGCCAAAAACTTGCGTGGGGGGCGGCACAGAGACGCCGACAATCCCAACATCATCGATATACCAGCCTTCATATTGAATTGAAGAGTCGGATTTGAAGTAGAAGCGGAACTGGAAATTCGAGACGTTATAGCTCGGATCCAGTAAGGCTGTTTGCCGGTTGTAAGAGGTATCAGAAACGCCGCCAACAGGCCCCCAAACGGTAGCCCAGGTGCTGCCGCCGTCCTTGGTCACATCCAGTCGAGCCCAGTCATAAGAAACGCTTTCGATATGCTTCCAATCCCACCATTGAATCGCGATGGAATCGCTGCCAAAGCCGCTCATGTCCAAAACCGGGGAAGCCATCCATCCCAGTTCGCTGGCGTTGTAGTTGCCTCCGGGGTTGGTGGCAATGCCCTTGGTGCCGCTGTGGCCTTCGCCGGGGCCGCTGGTGAAGTCTCCCCAGGCAAAAGAGGTGGTGCCGCCAGGGGTAAAGCCTTCGTTGCTGCTCTCAAATGAGTAGAAGTAATCGTAATCCGGCTTGTACCCGGGCGCGGCGCAGGCTTCAGCCTCCACGTCCAGCGCAATATCATGCGTGGTAAATGGGCCAGATGGCGTGACATCTCCTTCAATCAGTGTCACATAGCCAGGAGCCAGCGCGGTGGTTGTAAAGGTATGTACGGTATCCGCGACCAGTTCGATTTCATAGTATCCCGTGAAGGGATCCGAGTAAATGGTCTGGTCAAAACTGCCGGCTGTAATGTGAATCGAGGCATACAGCGGATAGCCGTGGTATCCCAGGCCCGCCACGCCTGCGTCGTAGACAATACCAGAAACCAGGGTGGTGCCCAGCGGGGCAAGGATAAAGTCCTGGGTGGTGGTCATGTCTTCTGTAACCACAACAGCAAGTTCGGTCACTGTATCATAGCCATATTTGCTGGCGGTCAGGGTATAAGTGCCATCCGGCAGCCCGGAACTGTAAGTGCCGTCCGCGGCGGTATAGATGTTCTTGGTATAACCCGCGCCGTTGTCCGCAAGGATCTTCGCGCCTTCAAGCGGCGTGGTGCCGTCGGTGGTCACGGTGCCTTGCAGCGTCCCCATCGAGCAAGTTCCGGCTGCCAAGTTGACTGCTGCCAGGGCGTCAATTTCGCCCCAGCCCGTCGCGTAGTTCGGGAAGTCTCCGGGGGTAGCGGAGGAACCGTCGTTATAGATAATAGGAACCGCGCTTTCCTCAATGATGTTTTCCGTGGTGGCGTAATCACCCACCAGGCAGGGCGCAACCTGCCAGATGAGCGCCACGAGGCCGGTAACATGCGGCGCGGACATCGAAGTGCCGGACCAACCGTCTTCGTAGGATGTGTCGCTGGTCGGAACGGAGGAACGGATGCTCACTCCAGGCGCCAATACCTGCGGTTTCATATAGATATAGCCGTCGGTCGGATTGACCGTATCCGGGTTGTCCGTGGGGCCCCAGTTGGAATGGGTCGCATACAGCCCGTTCTGTTCGCCGGAAGAGCCGACGCCAGTCACGTTGCCTGAACGGGCTGGGTTCCCAACGGTATTCAGTCCGGGAGGAGATGAATATCCGCAGTTGCTGGAGTTGCCGTTGGAGAAAATCGGGTAGACGCCCGCGGCAAGCCAGGCATTAATCGGGCCTGCATACCAGTTATCGTACGAAGTGCCGCAGTCTCCCCAGGAGTTATTAACCGCGTCGGGGCGCATATCCGGGTTAGGATTGGCGCCAGACACATCGGTTGGCGCGGCCATAAATTGTCCGCAAGCCAAGAGCGCAGCATCTGTACAGCTGGATGTGCTGCAGCCGCGGCAGGCCATCCACTCCGCCCCGGGGGCGATGCCAATCTGGTTCGCGCCGCCGTCATCTCCAACCATGGTGCCCATGGTGTGGGTGCCGTGGCCGTTGGCATCCGTTGGCGCAGTGTATTGGTTATAGGGATCGAACCAGTTGTAATTATGGTCAAATGAGCCGCCGTTGTTGCCCCTATATTGATTGACCAATGCCTGGTGCGAATAGCGCACGCCGGTGTCGATGTTTGCGACAACCATCCCCGCGCCGTCAATCCCCATCGCCCAGACGTCGTCCGCATTAATATGCGTCAGGTTGGGTTCAACAGCTTTCACGCCGTTATCCACCACTGCTTCGCTTGTATCCGGTTCGTAAAGGATAAAGGTTTGACGGGGGGTAATGGCCTCAATTTCGGAGAAACCAAGCAGGCCGTTCAACACGCTTAAATTGGAGCTTTTGACCAGGATGGTGTTCTTAATCCAGTAGGATTGATAATCCACCTTGGAATTCTCCAGATAAGCTGCGACGCGAGCCTGGGAAGTCTTGGCTGCCTGTGAGAGGGTTTCGTAAACGTACCAACCTCTTTCGGACCAGCCCATCTTGTATGCCGCCGAGAGATCCGTCTTCGCGACGAATTCGACCCAGTAGCTGGCCGTGCCATTGACTTCCATCTCCGTCAACACTTCCGGCGCCACAGTAACAGAAGCCTGCGGCTCCGCGTTGTCCGCCCTGACTGTGTTAGTGCCGAGCATGCTGAAGAGCATGCCAAGCGCCAGGAACAGGGCTAACACTCTGTAAGTTGACTTTTTGTGCATTTCTTGCTCCTTCCAGGTTTGAAAAAAAAGCGTAAAACGACGGGAAACATTTACAAAATTGGTAAGCAAAAAGACTAAGGATTATTGTTTGATAGCACCTCCAATTAAGCGAAAGTGAACCAGAATATGAAAGAGGTTAGGAACTTATGTGATTGGGAAGTTCGCTAAGGGCTGAGCTTCCCTTACAAACAACTGCAAGATTGTGAAAAAAAGAATATTCATTATGGATTTTATCACTCCCTTACAGGTGGGCAAGGGCAACTTTCATTTTTGACTGATAATTTCAAATTTTTCACAACCAAGGTAACATTTTTGGTGTCCGGTCATGGCTTCGCGCCCTCAGGAAAAAAACCGCGCTCCCGCAGAGAAATTCTACGGGAGCGCATATTACGACTTACAGGTGAAGTTTACTTAAACAGCATTGGAATATAGTGTTGGAACATGACTGGTGGGTAAGCCAGCGGGAAGAATTCAACGCCCTGGTAAGGCGGCGTATCCACGGCCGCGCGCCCGCCAAACACCCACAAGCCTGGCAAGCCATCCGCCATGCTGGCAGTATCAATCGGCACAAACACACCGCCGTGGTTGCGGCGCGCGTGCTGCAGGTCCGGGAAGCTGGTGTCGTAGGCGTTGGTGAGCGTATTGTAAGTCCACACGTCCGCGGACTCGCCGGGCCACTGCCCGCCGCCCGCGAAGACAATCTTTCCAGCCACGCTGGGGATGTCAAAGCCGCTGTCGAAGCCGTAGGCCTGGCCTTCATCGTACACATCAGGCAGGTCCGCTACCGCCGCATCGTTCCAGGTGCCAGCGCCTTCAGGCGCAGCCATCACTTCAGCGCGGTTTTGCGCGTTCAGGCTCGCGCCGTCAAATACTGTGCCGCCAAAGGCGTAAATTTTACCGTCCACTTCCGCGGCATACAAATAACTGCGCGCCAGGCTCAGATTGCCCAACTGCGTAAAGCTATTCGTGACCGGGTCAAAGCGGTCGGTGCGAGCGGTCTCATATGGTGGCGTAGTCGCGTTAAAGCCGCCAAAAATGTAGACCTTGTTGTTGTACACCACCTGCGCGCCGGGGGTGAAACCAGTCCAGGCTGTTGGCAGGGTAGCCACCGAAGTGGCGGTGTTGGTGAGCGGGTTGTAACACTGCACATTGAGGATGGTAGACCCCGCGCTGTTGCGTCCGCCAAAGGTACACAACACATCGGCTGACCCGTTATTCACCAGGTTTACGGTATAGTTGGAAATCGGCACGGGCATGTTCGCGCCAGTATCCGCGCACGCGCCGGTAACGGGGTTATAGCTGTAGATATCGCCAATGGTGCTGGTATCGGAACGGCCGCCCAGGGCATAGATTAAACCAGTGGCGGGGTAGTATTCCACGTCGTAACGGGTCCAATCAAAACAAGGAGCAGTCCCGTCCACCCACTCGCCTTGGTATGTCAGGGTGAAGTCCTGCGTGGTGGTAGCGCCATCGGAGATAATCACGCTGGGAACTGTCTGAGACTGGTAGCCGTACTTGCTGGCGGTCACGGAGTACGTTCCCACCGGAACGCTCATGGAGTACGAGCCATCCGCGGCGGTCGTCGCGGAAGTTACAGCGGTAACCGTCGCGCCGCTAATGGCAGCCCCGTAGCTGTCATAGACATGCCCTTGCAGGGTGCCGTATTCCACGGTGCCGCAGGTGAGCGTGCCGGCCGCCAACACGTCAAGGTAGCCGTAGCCGTAGGTGTAGTTGCCCTGGCCGTCAGGTGGAGCGCCGCAAGCGCCCGCGTTAATCGGCGCGCCGGCGCTGTTTTGCAGCAATTGGAAGGTCTGGTCAATTTGCCCGACAAGCGCGCTGTTGCACGACCAGAGCAGCGCCACGGCACCCGCGCTGTGCGGGGCCGCCATGGATGTGCCGCTGTAGCCGCAGTTCCAGGCATTGGTGGGAACCGACGAACAAATATTGGTACCCGGAGCGGATATGTTGGGTTTGGTATAAGGCTCATGCCCATAGACCGAAGGGCCGCGGCCTGATGAAGAGTTAATGTTGCCGTCGCTCTGATGGTTTGCCGTCGCGAAGGATTCCTGATAATCACTGGGGGAGCCAATCGCGCCGCAGGTAGAGCCGGGATTGCCGGAGGAGAATACCGGGAAGATACCCGCAGCCCGCCAGGCTTGCACCTTGCTGAGGTACCAGGCGTCCCCACCGCCTCCGCCCCAGGAGTTGTTCACAATGTTCGGGCGGTTGGCCGGGCTGCCGCCGGGGGCAAGAATCCAGTCCGCGCAGGCGTTCAGAGACGCGTCAGAACAGCTGTTCGTCTCACAGCCTTTGCAGGCAATCCACTTCGCGTCTGGCGCCATGCCCACCTGGTAGGTCAGGGTCGGGTCGTCATCGCCAACCATGGTGCCCATGGTGTGGGTGCCGTGCCCGTTGTTATCGCAGGCCGAGCCGCCGCATTGGTTGGACGGGTCAGCCCAACAAGACGCGTCCGACGGAGAAGCGCACTTGAAAGCCTGATCCAACGCTGGGTGGTTCCACTGCACGCCGGTGTCGATATTGGCCACGAGGATGCCAGAACCCTGAACGCCAAAAGTGGACCAGAAGGCCGGAGCGTTGGTATCGGTTAAGCCCCAATCCAGCGCGTCAATGCTGAAATCAAACAGGTTCCGCGTCAGAACCGGGATTGGCTCTATGGTCGCTGTGCGCGGGTAGCGCACGTGGCTGACCGCGTCCAGAGCGGCAATCTGGCTGAGCACACTCGTGTCGCTGCCAGTCACGGCGATTTCATTTCCCGCGAAAAACGACTGGTATTTTACGCCGCTCTTTTCCAGAATAGCGATTACCGGCGCTTGCGTGCGGGCGGCGGTTTCTCTCAAAGTATCGTACACGAACCAGCCGCGCGCGTCCCAATCAGTCATCTCATACGCCGCGCTCAGGTCCGCATGCTCGGCCATTTCGATGACATAATCCGCGCTGCCCTTAGCGGAAAGCGCGTCCAGAACGGCAGTTTCAACTTTCTCTAATCCTTGTTCGGATGATGCGGCAGCTGTGCTTGTGGACTGAACCAAGCCAAAAACCAGACCCATCATCAATAGGATAGGCAGGAATACTCTTAATGTATGCTTATTCATCTTTCTCCTTCACAGAAAATTAAACAGCAACAAAACATGGACACAAGCAATGCACATTATTCGGGAATTCGACCTCCCTTTCAGACGACGGCGTCAAATCAGAGAGAATACGGCCAAAAGATTAAAGGACACTATTAGTTTTGAATGTGGATTCCAGCGCGGAAGGCTTGGAAAGTTGGGAGTCTAAGTGCTTCTATTATAGCATTTGAAAGCCTGCTTGTGCATTCATTTTTCCAGCTCTTTAAGTAAAATAGCGTCGGGTTTTTTCGGCCTCTCCGCGGATAAATGAAGGTAGAAAATTATCTCGGGGGAGTAAGCCCGTGTGACTGCCATTCTTATCGTAGGCGTGGCATCTCCGCAGAACAATTGGACGCCCACCCGCGGCCAGATGCGCACGCGCCGGGATGGCGCACTTTCAACCTGATATAATCATAAGGTGGAATTATCCACAGCTTATTGTTTTTTGGAGGATTGATGGAAATCGTCTGGTATGGTCACTCCTGTTTTCGAATCAGCGAACGGGGCATGGGTTCTGTGGTCACGGACCCCTTTGACGCGTCTGTGGCGGGTTACAACCCACTCAAACTAAAATCGGAAATCGTAACGATCAGCTGCGATGATCCGGTGCACAATTACAGCAAAGCCGTCAAAGGGGATCCCTTGGTGATTGCCGGCCCCGGCGAATATGAAGTCGGCGGGGTATTCATCACCGGCATGCGCACCGTCTCGGAGAAGAAAGAAAGCGATGGACTGCGCAACACGCTGTACATCATGGATTTTGGCACGCTGACCGTTGCGCACCTCGGCCGCGTCTCACACTCCCCTACCCAATCGGATATTGAATCCATGGGCTCGGTGAATATTGCGCTCGTGCCGGTCGGGGACGGCGCCAGTCTGAACGCGTCCAAAGCCGCGGAAGTCATCAGCATGCTTGAACCAAACATCGTCATTCCGATGTATTATGAGACCCCACAATCCAAACTGAACCTGGACCCCCTGAGCAAGTTCCTGAAGGAAATGGGCATTACGCAGCTTGAGACCCTGGAATCCTATAAGATCAACAACGCCAACGCTTTCACGGAAGAAGAAACGCACGTCATCGCGCTTGATCCAAAAATTATGGCTTAAGCAATTATGAGCGTTAAGATCCTTCTCACCTGGAATATCAAAGCCAACATGGAACAGGATTATTATGGTTTCATGGTTGGCCAGTTTTTGCCATGGATGAATCATAAAGAACTGGCCTTGACAGACGCCTGGGTAACCATCTTTGGCAACGAACCGCAAATTATGGTGGGAGTAATCATGCCTGACCTGGCCGCCGCCCGCGATCTGCTGAAATCCGAAGAGTGGCTTGACCTGCGGGACCAATTGCAGGAGTTTGTTGAGAATTACACCTGTAAAATCATCAGCCAAAAAGGCGCGTTCCAACTCTGATGTCCGCTATTGCCGCGCCGCTGCTCGCTTGGTACGATAAAAACGCCAGGGAACTCCCCTGGCGTTCTGATACCAACCCATACCGCACCTGGGTGTCTGAAATTATGCTTCAACAGACCCAAGTGGAGACGGTAATCCCCTATTTCGAGCGTTTCATCCGCCGCTTTCCGGACCTGAAAAGCCTGGCGAGCGCTTCCCAGGCAGAAGTGCTGCAGGAGTGGGAAGGGTTAGGGTATTACACCCGCGCGCGCAACCTGCACAAGTGCGCGCAGCTGCTCTGTTCGGAATTCAACTGCCAGCTGCCCGCCGATTTGGAGGCCTTGCGGAAGCTGCCCGGCATCGGGCGCTATACTGCTGGCGCGATCGCGTCCATCGCGTTTGGCCTCCCCGCCCCTGCCTTGGACGCGAATATCCGCCGGGTGCTCGCGCGCCTGTTGGAGCTGCGCGAACCCGCCGGCTCCCGGACCGGAGAAAAAACTTTATGGGAGGCCGCCGAGCGATTTCTCCCCAGCACGCGGTTTGGCGATTATAACCAGGCATTGATGGAACTCGGCGCGCTGGTCTGCAAGCCGAGCGCGCCTGCGTGCGGGGATTGTCCTCTGCGGGGTCAGTGCCTGGCTTATGCCAACGGCAGTCAAACCGAGCTGCCTGTACGCGCGCTAAAGCCCACGGTTCCTCACTACACTGTCACTGCCGCGGTGATTCGCAAAGGCGAGGAAGTGCTCATCGCGCAGCGCCCGCAGCGCGGCCTGTTGGCGGGCTTATGGGAATTCCCGGGCGGGAAACTTGAGCCTGGGGATGCCGACCTGCCCGCCTGCCTTAGGCGCGAAATTCTGGAGGAATTGGGGGTGGAAATCCAGGTGGGCGCACTCTTGGGCGTCTACAAGCACGCCTATACGCATTTTCGCATCACCCTGCATGCCTTTGCCTGCGCCCTGCTCCCCGGCCAGCTAATCCCAGGCTCAGAAACGGTGCGTTGGGTGCAGCCCACGGAGCTGCCGGGCTTTGCCATGGGCAAAGTTGACCGCCTGATTGCGCGTAATCTGCAAACCTGAAAGGCTTTTTAACGGCCTTTCACCAATTAAGCATGCATCTGCTCCGCGCCACCGCAAAATTATTTGCCTCACCAAACTACACCAATTATTATCAAGATTTTTCGAGCTTGAATTAGCGCGCATTTCAGCGCCGAGATAACAAAAAGTTTACAAACAATCTCGTAAACTTTTTTCGTAGTGTTCGGATTATCAATAGTAAAAATTAGGTCCCGAACTGCCTGTCCCCCGCGTCCCCCAGCCCAGGCAAAATATAGCCGTGTTCATTCAGGCGTTCATCGACAGCCGCGATATGAATCGGCACATCCGGATGAGCGCTGTGCAGCCGCTCTATCCCTTCTGGCGCCGCGATCAGGCCAACGAACTTTATCCTTCCCACGCCCCACTTCTTGAGGATATCCACTGTGGCGACTGCTGAACCTCCGGTTGCCAGCATAGGGTCCAAAATAAGGCATACTGAAACTGTTGGCTCCACCGGCAGGCGGTTGTAGTATGCCACTGGTTTCAGCGTCTTTTCGTCGCGGTAAAGGCCGATGTGCCACACTTCCGCGCCCGGCATCAGGTCCCACACGCCTTCCACCATTCCCAACCCTGCCCGCAATACCGGCACCAAGCCGATACGGTCGATCAGCGCTACCCCGTTCGTCATTGTGAGAGGAGTCTGCACCTCAATTGGCTGGACGGCCAAATCCAAAGTGGCTTCATACGCCAACATGGCAGCCAGTTCCCGCACTAACTCACGGAATTTTTTTGGTTCTGTGCGCACGTCGCGCAGACGGGTGAGTTTGGCCGCGATCAGGGGGTGGGTTGAGGGGTAGACATTATTCATCGCGAGACCTCCAGTAATTTTTCATCAGGATGTTTTATTTCTGAGCAATGCTAGCGACCAGAGCAGCGCCGCGCTGATCAACAGAAGCTCAAAGCGCTTCAGGTCAGCTTTCAGGCGGAAGTACATCATCACTGGAACCGCCGTCAGCGCGAGAGCCTGCGCCGCTTTTTGCCAGCCCGCGCGCGGCAGTTCCTTCACGCGTGTGGAACCCAAAGCCCGCAGCAGGATTAAAGTGACCTCCAGAACCCAGCCCATGCTGATAAGCCATAAGGAGGGCTCAGCAGCGCCTTGAGTCAGCCCCAAAACCGCGCCAATCATGAATAACACGTACGCGCACAAATACCAGAACATCGCGCTCCTCTGCAGCAGCTTCGTTACCGGGTAATTATACTTCTGAGAAAGGCGCCTGGGGTGTTTGCTCGTGCTCATAACCAGGCAAGAAGCGGGGGCCCCAAGGCGTCCTTTCTAACAAAGCGGCCCGGGCACCCGCCAATGGCACCACACTCCAGCAATTATGCTATCCATCCTTTCGTTTTGTAGTAAAGCAAACCTTCTATGCCCATTATTTCCGCGCGCGCGCAGGTCTGTCAGGCGGTAAAATTACGCCAATGCAGTGGATCATAGACGGACACAACCTGATTCCGCACCTGCGCGGATTCTCCCTGGCGGACCTGGACGACGAGCAGGCCTTGATTGACCTGCTTGGGCGCTTTTGCCGGGCGAAGCGAGACCGCGTGCTGGTGTTTTTTGACCGCGCCCAAAGCGGACGCGCGGGAGAGCAGAAACATGGGGCGGTGCGGGCGGTATTTGTCCCACAGTCCAGCAGCGCGGACGCGGCCATCGCTACCTACCTGCACAAGCAAGGAGCCCGGGCTAAAAATGATACCCTGGTTAGTTCTGACCGGACGGTACAGGCATCGGCCCGCGCGCATCATCTTCAGGTCATATCATCTCCGGATTTTGCCAGCAAAATTACAGCCGCGCTAAGCTCTCCGTCCGTGCCCGCCGAGCCAGAGACAACACTCAGCGCGGACGAACTGCGGATGTGGGAACAAATGTTTAAATCCGGCAAAGTTGACGACGAATGAGAGCCATGAGGAATCTCAAACCTATGCGAAACACGAAACTTGCAGCCCCAATCAAAATTCTCGCGGTCCTGGCACATCCGGATGACGAAGCCTTTGGAATGGGAGGCACCCTTGCCCATTATGCCAAACAAGGCGCGCAGGTAACCCTGATTTGCGCGACCCTTGGAGAAGCCGGAGAAGTGGACCCCGCCCTTCTTTTGAACGGGCAGACCATTGCCGGGCTGCGGGAGCAGGAACTGCGCTGCTCCGCGGACGCGCTCGGGCTGAAAGAAGTCATTTTGCTCGGATATCGTGATTCCGGGATGCAGGGGTCACCCGATAACGCCCACCCAAACGCGCTGGCTGCTCAAGCGCTGGAGGAAGTTGTCCAAAAAATCGCGGTACGCATGCGCGCGCTGCAGCCGGATATTGTTCTCACCTTTGACCCCTACGGCGGATACGGCCATCCCGACCATATCCGGGTTCATGAAGCCGCAAAGCTTGCATTCCAACAACTACGAGACGAACTGCCAGCAGACACCCAACGCCCTTTTTCACGGCTTTATTATCACGTAATGCCGCTCGGTTTTCTGCGCGCCGCGATTTTTATGATGCGGCTAAAAGGACAAGACCCTCGCAAAGCCGGCGCCAATGGGGATATCGACCTGGTGGCGATTTCCTCAAACCGTTATGCCACGCACGCGCGCGTCAATTACAAGGACAGCGCCGACGCGCAAGCTCGGGCGTTCGCTTGCCATGCCAGCCAGGGCGGCGCGCGGCGCGCGAAAGGCCTTGCAGCGCTGGTGGAACGCTTGTTCATGCCCCGGGTGGACCACTTTATCCAGGCTTACCCGACACCAGAGCCCGGCGCGAGACGTCAGCGCGACCTGCTGTGGGGCTTGTGAGCATTTTCTGCGGTAACAGCACGCAGGGCGCTGGCAACTTCAGTATTTTCTAATAGATTTCATATCAAAAAAACTTGTCGCATTTCCTCTCTTCTTGTACAATTGGTGTACAAAGAAATGAGCGGAAAATGACATCCATTGGCACTTATTCGGATGAGCCCACCTACACAATAAAAGTGGTGCAAGCGCGCACCGGCATCAAACCCGTTACCCTGCGCGCGTGGGAACGTCGCTACACCCTGCTTACCCCTATGCGCATGCCCAACGGCTATCGCCTTTATTCCGAACGGGATATTCAACTGCTTCTTTGGGTCCAACGGAAATTGGATACAGGCATCACAATCAGCCAGGTTGTGGAACAATTTCGCGGAGCCCGGGCGCGCGGTTTCTGGCCGGAAACAATTCAAACTGTTGTGCCGGAAGCCCCCAAACTTAAACCACCGCGGCCCGCGCGCGACTACGCTGAAATGCTCTTTGGCGCGCTGATTGCCCACAACGAATCCCGCGCCAACGCTATTTTGGAAGAGGTGAAAAAATACTTTGACCTCATTACAGTCTTCCAGGAAGTCATCGCGCCCAGCCTGGAACTGGTCGGGGAAGCCTGGTATAACGGCGAAATTCGAATTGCGACCGAACATATGGCGTCCAGCTACATTAAAGGCAAGTTGTTAAACATCATGCAAAACCTTCCGGTAGTCAAAGAAGGCGCGCTTATCCTGGTGGGCTGCGGCCCGGAAGAAAACCACGAGCTAGCCGCGCTGATGTTCGCTGTGCTTCTGCGTCAGGAAGGCTACTTTGTGGAGTATCTGGGGCCGGACTTGCCCACCGACGATCTGCTGGATTACTCCGCGATTGTGCGCCCGAAACTGATTGTGCTCTCGGTAAACCAGGAAAACACCGCCGACCTGATGAAAGGCTTTGCCGCTGACCTTGCTAATGTGCGCGGTAAACCCAGGCTGGCATACGCGGGGCGCTACTTTGAAAACAATGAACAAGCCCGCAAAGATCTGGGGGGCATTTACCTCGGCAAAAGCCTGGCTGAAGCCATGGAAAAAATAAAGCAGCTGATCATGCTTGTCTGACCAGCTGCCGAAATCGTCGCCAGCGCCCTCGCGGGCGTTTTTGTTTAAAAGCCTTCCAAGGCGGAGAGATCTGCCAGGGGGCGCAGGAGAGCCACAATTGACTGCAGCAGCCCCAACCGGCTTTTTCGCAGAGTCTCATCCTCTGCCATCACCAGCACCTTGTCAAAAAAGGCATTAATTTCCGGCACAAGCTTGCGTACTTCTTCCAGCGCCGCCTCTAACTCAGTATTGCGCTCGAGACGCGCTTGCGCGGCGCGGACTGAAGCGAGCAGCTGGCGCTCTTCGACTTCCACCTGGGCGCTTTCAGCGACCGGATAGATTTCATTGATGTCGCGCGTGATGCGCGCGCAGCGGCTGAAGGCTGGCAGGATGATGCTCCAATCTTCACGAGCCGTCCACGCGCCCAAGCTGCGCGCAAAGCGTTCGGCTTTGGCGGGATTAGCGGCCTGGGTCTGTAGCACGGCGTCCACGATGTCGTACCGATAACCGCGCTCCAATAACAGCCCGCGCAGGCGTCCGGCAACGAAATCAAGCGCGGATTTAAGCATTGCCGCGTCAAACGCCACCGGCAGAGCTTCTCCGGCCAGCCGCAAACCCCACTCCAGGTCAAAGTCCAGGTTCTTTCCGGTCAGCAGCTGCGCCAGGCCTAATGCGGTGCGGCGCAGCGCGAAGGGGTCTTTGTTGCCTGTCGGCGCTAGCCCAACGGCGAACAAACCCGCGAGCGAATCAAGGCGGTCGGCAATGCCAACCAGCAGACCGGCCTCGCCTTCCGGCAAGCGGTCCTCTGCGTTGCGTGGCAGGTAGTGCTCAAAAATGCCCTGCGCTACGGCTTCAGTCTCACCCGAGAGCCGCGCGTAGAATTTACCCATCACGCCCTGCAGCTCGGTCATTTCAATCACCATGGCGGTGGCAAGGTCAGCCTTACATAATTCCGCGGTTCGGTCCACAACAGCCCGCGTTTCGGCTGAAACTTCCATTGCAGCGCTTATTCGGGTTGTTAGCGTCTGCACCCGCCGCGTTTTTTCCAACATTGAGCCCAGGTCTTTCTGGAAAGTCAGCTGCGCGAGTTTGGGAATGAAGTCCGCCAGCGCTTTCTCCTTATCCTCGCGGATAAAGAACTCGGCGTCGGCAAAGCGGGCGTGGATAACCTGCAGGTTGCCGTCCACAACCACCTCTTCGAAGCGTTTGTCGCCGTTGCGCATGATGATGAAGTATTGGGTCAGTTTGCCCGCCTGATCCAGCACCGGGAAGTAGCGTTGGTGTTTTCGCATCACGCCAATCAGAACTTCCGCCGGCAGGTTTTCGAGGTAACGCGGCTCAAAAGCCCCCAGCATGCCGGTCGGGCGCTCCACCAGGTTTGTCACTTCCTCCAGCAGGTCCGGGTCATCCGCCAGTTTTCCACCAACGCTTTCCGCGAGTTGGCAGGCTTGCTCCCACACCAGGGCCTTACGCCTTTCGGGCGCCAGAACGATGCCCTGTGCCTCTACATAATCTGCATACTCTTTCAGGCTGCTCAGGGAGCATTCAGGTTTTTCCGCAAAACGCAGCCCGCGCGTAACCCGACCGGAGCGCAAGCCCGCGAATTCAAAAGGTACCACTTCCTCCCCAAGCAGGGCAAGCAGCCAGCGTACCGGCCTGGAAAAACTTTTTCCAGTCTGGTTCCAACGCATGCCTTTGGTAAATCTGATGCTCTCACATAATTGTGGGAGCGCGAGGCTTAAGAGGGCCATTGCAGACTGCCCTTTTTCGTGAATCTGCGCGACTACATAACTGCCGCCTTCCGATTCTGAAACCGTGAGCTGGCTGACGTCCAAACCACGGCTGCGCGCGAAGCCTTCCGCGGCTTTGGTGGGTTTGCCCTCCGCGTCAAAAGCACGCGCGGCAGGCGGCCCTTTCACCTCCAAAACGCGGTCTGCTTGCTGAGTCTGAAGCGCCTTGACCATTAATACCAGCCTGCGCGGGGTGCCCTCAATGCGGACGTCCCCGTGTTCCAGGCGTGCTTCCGCCAGGAGCGCTTCCGCGCCTTCCTTTAGCTGCACGAGGGCGGTGGCCAGGTCGGCGGTAGGCAGTTCTTCTGTACCAATTTCGAGCAGCAGGTCCGCGCGCTCCGCCGTTACCAACGGAGGTTCGCTTAAAGCGGCTTCGGTTGGGGATGACTCGGACGAGAGCCAGGGGAAGCCCATTTCCGTGCGCTGGGCGAGGTAAGCCTCGGCAACGCGGCGGGAAAGGTCGCGCATTTTGCCAAAGAGAGCCTGCCGTTCGGTGAAGCCAACCGCGCCGCGCGAATCCAGCACGTTAAAGGTGTGTGAACATTTGATGATGTAATCATAGGCCGGCAGCACCAGCTTTTGCGCCAGCGCCAGGTTGGCTTCCGCTTCAAAGAGATTAAACATCTCACGCAGCCGCGGCACATCCGCTGTTTCAAAATAATACGTGGAGTGCTCGCGTTCTGCCACCTGGTTCACATCCCCGCATGTGCGTTCATTATTCCAGCGAATATCCTTGAAGTGGCGCACCCGCTGCAGCGCCATGGCGATGCGTTCCAATCCATAGGTAATTTCCACCGCGGGCACATCCAGCACCACCCCACCGGACTGCTGGAAGTAGGTGAACTGGGTGATTTCCTGCCCGTCCAGCCACACTTCCCATCCCAGACCCCAGGCGCTCAGCGCGGGGGATTCCCA
>JAGOML010000087.1:0-4657 GCA_017993575.1 Anaerolineaceae bacterium
CCTTTAGGGTATCAGAATGACATCCAAAAGTTCACAAAAAAGCGCGTTCAGATGCGAACGCGCTCAATTTGACACAGGAAATCCTAAGAACAGCCTGGTTTAATATCCACTCTCCCCACCGGGCGCGGCTGCAGTCTCCCCCGCTGCTTCCTGCACAATCTTAATTCCAGCGCTGGTGCCGATGCGGGTGGCTCCCGCGGCAACCATCTTCTGCGCGTCCGCGTAGCTTCGCACCCCGCCGGAAGCTTTAACGCCCAAATCAGGCCCAACCACCGCGCGCATCAGGGCGATATCCTCGGCAGTCGCGCCGCCGCCCTGGAAACCGGTGGACGTCTTGACGAAATCCGCGCCGGCTTGTTTGGCGAGCAAACACGCTGTCACTTTTTCCTCCTGGTCCAGCATGCTGGTCTCCAGGATGACCTTGACCAGCACGTCGTGCTTGTGCGCCAGGCGCACGACCTCGCGGATATCCTCTGCCACCGCGGCATAATCGCCGGATTTTAGTTTGCCGTAAGCCAACACCATGTCCACCTCGCGCGCGCCGTCGGCGATGGCCTGGCGGGTTTCGGCCACCTTCGCGGCCGTTGAAGAAGTGCCCCAGGGGAAGCCAATCGTCGCGCCGACCTTGACGCCGGTGCCCTGCAGGGCTTGGGCAGCTGCGGCCACCCAACAGGCGTTCACGCAAACCGCCCCAAAGTGGTACTGCGCGGCTTCCAGGCAGAGCTGCTCAATCTGCTCGGCGGTGGATTCGGGCTTGAGCAGGGTATGGTCAATCAGCGCGGCGATAGCCGGAGTGGAAGCGGCCGAGCCCGGGTCTTTTTCCACGCCAACCTCTTTCAGGTGCCCGCGTTTGTCAAAGTGCGCCTGGACTCTGACGCCCTGGTAGTTTCCGCTTTTGTCATAGGATTTGTAGCTGGTTTTCTTGGTCATTGCATTCCTCTTTGTGCTTCCTCTAGTTTTTTCGGTCAGCCGCCCGCAAGGCTCTCAACCTGTCGGGGTCGCGTTCTCCGGCGGCGTCTTTACAGGTCAGCGCGTACGCGTTGAGGTCAAGCAGGTCTGTTATTTCGTAAGCGCGCGCCATATCCCTGGCAATCACAAATAACCCGTGCCCGGGCAGCAGGCAGGCGGACGCGCCATTTATTTCCAGCGTATTTTCCGCGCCAAATGCATCCAGGACGGCTTCCGCGAGCGCCTGCGTGCCTTCGAGCGCGGGCTGGCAGTAGGGAACCAAACCAAACGCGGCTAATTCGTCCAACACCAGCGGCATTGGCTGCGCCTTGGCGTAGAAAGCCCTCAAGGCGTTCGGGTGGGAGTGCATCACCGCTGAAATCCGCGGAAAAAAGGCCTGCTGCAGCGCCAGGTGCGCCGCGCTCTCCCGCGAAGCTTCCCCATCACCCGCCAGAATCTGTCCGCTTAGGTCAGTCACCAACACTTGTGAGGGCGAAAGTTCCCAACGCCACTCGGAAGCCGCGCCGCGCGGGGTGATGAAGACGCGTTCTTGCAGGCGGATGCTCAGGTTGCCGCCGACAGAATCTGTCAGACCGTTCGCGTATAAGCGGCGGCCGTATGCAACGATCAGATGGCGGGCAGTGTCAAAATCCAAAGCTTGCTCCGTGGTGATTATAGCCCGTTTTGGGGCGGTTCCTCTGGCGCCTTTAAAATCGCTTCCAGTTCCGCGATTACTTTTTCCAAGCCAAACCCGGTCAGGAAAGGAACCCCGCTAAGCCGCGGGATGCCGTAGTCTTCATTGTCATGCGGCGCAATTTGGACAATGACATCCGCGTCGGCTGCCGCCTGCCTGAGCTGGCGGAACTCCACCACCTTCACATCCACCTGCCACTTGCGTTCCGCGGCGATTTTGCGAATTTTTAGCGCGGTTGTCCCGGCCGTCACGACTCCCGTTCCGCAGGAAACCAAAATTACTTTAGAGGGCATCATTCACCTCCTTCTAAGATACTTAAATCATATCAAAAGATAGAGTTTAAAGGGGAAGCGCGTTCAGGGAAGCACGCAGGTAGGCAATAAAGCTTTCCGGGGTAGGGGATTGGATCAGGTGGGGGAGGAATCCAGGAACCTGGAAGAGCGTCATCAATCGATACAACCAGCGGATTTGGTCGTCCGGATGCTGGACGGCGGGTATGAGGATGAGGCGCACAGCCAGGCTCTGCTCTGAGGCGCCCATCGCAAAGAATTCGACTGGTTCGGCTAATACAGCCGCCGCCAACGCTGGTTGGAGCACATAGCGGGTTTCGGTATGGGGCAGGGCCAGCGCGGCCTCTGGGAACTGCAGACCGGTGGGAAAGGCTTCTTCGCGTTCCAGCAGCGCCGCGGGGAAGCCTGGCGTGACCAAGCCGGCTGCCAGCATTCGCTCTGCCAGGAAGGAGAGCGCTGCCTGCCTGCTGCCTGCCTGCAGCGCAACAAACACAAGCTCGGGGCGGAGCATCTCAGGTTGCATGGTTGAGCTTTGGCGGGAGCGCGGCATTTTGGGCTTTATGCTGATATTTGAAGTGCCTCAAGGGTGTGGGCAGATTGTCAGTGCAAAGCATAATCCGGCTGATTGACCTTGTCAATTATCGGAGTGAACGAAGAAGCGCCAGGTATGTTGGCAAGCCTGCTTAATTGCTCTCAATATCTGGGTGGAAAAAACACAAACCCACCAGGTTTAGCGGTCTCTTTTGCTGTATCGAAATATTGTTCCGCGCAGACGGATGCGATCCCCACGCAGATATGTGGTGTACGCTTCGATCGGGGTATCTTCCTGATTCATCGTGACCGTTATTACCGTCAACAACGGTACTCCGGTGGAAATCCCCAGTAACTTCGCATCCTCTTTGCTGGCGTATGTAATTTCCAGGGTTTGTTGAGCGTGGTCAAATCGCATTACAGCAGGGACGTGATCCAGATAATGAAGTGGCGAAAGCAAATCCTCGTCGCTCAGATATTCAGTCATAAACCCAGGCAGCTGACTTTTCGTCTGGATGATCGGCTCTTCGTCGTTATAGTACATGCGCAGAACCTGTAAGACCGGTTCCCCTTCGTTGATTTTTAGGACTTGCGCCGCCTGGGCGTTTGCGGGAAGAGTCTCTTTTTTTAGAATCTTGACACTGGTGTGAGGCCTGGTGGATTCGGTATCCCATAAGAAGTCCGGCATAAGAAGTGAGTACGCCAGGACTGACTTATCTACGGAGATAAAGGAACCTTTGCCTTTGCGTTTGCTAACCAGGCCTAAATGCTCAAGCTCGGTGAGCGCCTGGCGGATAACCGTGCGGCTGACCCGCATTGCGTTACAGAGCTCAGTCTCGCTGGGCAGCTTTTCGCCAGGAATTAATTCACCGGCATCAATCCTGGCTTGGATTAGTTCTTTAACTTGCAGGTAGTACGGCTTTTTGCCGTTTAGGTCGATGCTTCCAAATTCCCCCACACTATCTCGCTTTCATTGGGTTTTAATAAAATATCGAATAAGTTTTATGGAAATATTATATCCAAAAAATAAATTTTGGTATAACAAAAGTAGAAAAAACAAGGTCGCTTGAGAAAGGCCGCTAACTTCCAATAAATATGGAATGAACACCCCAGAGGAGTTCATTTCCTGTAAAGCTGCCCTTGCGCATTAATTCGCCGCTGCGCCTGAAGGAGAGCCTGCACCTCAGGAGTGAGAAAGAAGGTAGAATCTAAATTAACACAAAGAGAGGTCACCATGTTCGCAAGCGCAGCTGCCCATCCAAACATTGCGTTTATCAAGTATTGGGGTAATCGCGATGCGCTTTTGCGCCTGCCCCTGACCGGGTCCATCTCGATGGCATTGGACGGGTTGGAAACCCGCACCAGCGTCTGTTTTGATGTCAATTTCCAGGCCGATAGCTTCACGCTCAACGGCGAGGAGCAGCAGGACGAGAGTTTGGCGCGCGTTTCAGGCTTTTTGGACCATGTACGGGAACTGGCCGGAAGCGCTGCGTTCGCGCGGGTGGAGAGCGAGAACAACTTCCCCACTGCTGCCGGGATTGCCTCATCCGCCTCGGCTTTTGCCGCCCTGGCGCTGGCAGCCAGCACAGCCGCTGGTTTGAGCCTGGATGAACACGCGCTTTCCGCGCTGGCGCGGCGCGGCTCAGGCTCAGCCTGCCGCTCGGTGCCGGGGGGCTTCGCAGAGTGGCTGCCCGGGAGCACTGACGCGGACAGCTATGCAGTGCAGGTCGCTCCGGCAGCGCACTGGAACCTGGTTGATTTGATTGTCATTTTGCACGCGGGGCGGAAATCGGTAGGTTCAACAGAAGGGCACGCGCTGGCTGGCACCTCGCCGCTTAATGGGCTGCGCGTTGCCGGCGCGCCAGACCGCCTGACGGAGTGCCGTCAGGCGCTGCTTGGCCGCGATTTTGAGCGCTTCGCAAGGGTGGTGGAAGCAGACTCGCATTGGATGCACGCGGTGATGCGCACGAGCAGCCCCCCGCTCTTTTACTGGACGACGGACACAGAAACCATCCTGTGGCACGTGCTGACCTGGCGCAAACAGGGGCACGCGCTCTGCGCGACGGTGGACGCCGGCCCGAATGTGCATGTAATCGCGCTGGAAAGCGAGCTAGACTGGACTGAAGCGCAGTTGCGCGGGCTGCCCGGGGTGGAACAGGTGCTCTGCGCCCGGCCGGGCGGCGGAGCGAGGCTG
>JAGOML010000030.1:0-9456 GCA_017993575.1 Anaerolineaceae bacterium
CTCGCCCACCCCGCGATGATTGACATCCACACCTAAAATCAGTAAACTATATCTGTTAAGCACTTCGACCTCTGACTAAAAGGAGCAGTCATGGCAGAAAAAAAATTCCTCATCGTGATGCGGTCCGGTCCTATTCCCGGCTCCAGCTATTTTATTGAAAAAGACGAAGTATTCTTGGGCCGCGACCTGACTAACGATTTGCCTGTTCCGGACCCCGAAATTTCGCGTCGGCATGCCCGCTTTCTGCGCCGAGGCGACTCAATCTACATCGAAGACCTCGGCTCCACCAACGGCACCTTCCTCAACGGCGCCCGCATTGCTGGCCCGCAGCAGCTTAAGGATGGCGACCTGATTACGCTTGCTGAGAATACTGTGATGAGCTACGAGGTGAAAGGCGCGGCAACCGAGCCGCTAAAGGTGGCTGCTGCCAAAGCAGAGCCAGCTCTCTATACCCCCGAAGCTGCTCCCGTCCAGGCCGCCTATCAGCCAGTCTCCGCGCCAGTCCCGCAGCAGCCGATTGCCCCCGCCCTGACCCCACAAGGCGAGAAGAAACGCATGGGCTGGTGCCTGGTTGTATTGCTCATCCTGCTAGCCCTGTTATTAATTGTGGGCGTGGTGCTGGTCTTTATGCCAGCATCCTGGTGGTGCGCGCTTACTTTCAACCAACTACCCGGCTGCCCTATTTATTGACGTTATCAACCTATAAGACCATAGAGGCTGATGAACAAATCAGCCTCTTTTTATTTTGGCTTGCTCTTGCGCAAAAATGACAAATTTTCGGGTAAAAATTGCCGCTCATATCTGTTTTAGGGTTTTCCCATTAACGACAGCTATCTTTGAAAAATCTATGATTTTTTGGCTCTAAGGCGAAATGCTAAAAATTAGGGTATAATAGTAAGGTTGCCAGGCTACCTTTTCCCTTCTGGCAGCGCCAGGAACAAGCGATGAGCGAAGAAACAGAACTCCCCGAAACTCCGGAAAGTGATAACGCCGGCAACATGCGCAATGTGGATATCGACAGCCAGATGCGCACGGCTTACCTTGATTACGCCATGAGCGTCATTGTCGCGCGCGCCCTGCCTGATGTGCGCGACGGCCTCAAGCCAGTGCACCGCCGCATTCTCTACGCGATGCAGGATATGGGCAATCGCTCCACTGCGCCCTACAAAAAATCCGCCAGAATTGTTGGCGAGGTGCTGGGCAAATACCATCCCCATGGCGATTCCGCGGTCTACGACTCGATGGCGCGTATGGCACAGGACTTTTCTATGCGCTATCCTCTGGTGGACGGTCAAGGAAACTTTGGCTCCATCGATGGCGACTCGCCGGCTGCCATGCGATACACCGAAGCCCGCCTCGAAAAAACCGCCGAAGAACTTCTGTTGGACCTGGAAAAACAAACTGTCGATTTTGTGGATAATTTTGACGGCTCGCTTCAGGAACCAGAAGTTCTGCCAGCGCGCATGCCGAACCTGCTGATGAATGGCTCCAACGGTATCGCGGTCGGCATGGCAACCAATATTCCCCCGCATAATTTGCGCGAACTTAGCGCCGCTCTGAATATTCTGATTGACCGTTATGACGAAATAGACGAAGTCAGCGTCGAAGACTTGATGCAGGCAATTTCTGGTCCGGACTTCCCCACTGGCGGCATTATTGTGGGCGGTGAGGGCATTCGACAGGCATACAGCACCGGCCGCGGAAAGCTGACCGTGCGCGGCGTCGCGGAAATTGAAGAAATCAGAGCCGGGCGATACGCGATAATCATTACCGAAATCCCATACCAGCTGAACAAAACCAGCCTGATTGAACGCATCGCGGAATTGGTGCGCGAAGGCAAACTGGACGCGATTTCCGACATGCGCGATGAATCTGACCGGCGCGGTCTGCGCATCGTGATTGAACTGAAACGCAGCACCCAACCCAAGAAGGTGCTCAATCAACTTTACAAATATACTCCTCTGCAGTCCACATACGGCGTGCATCTGCTGGCGTTAGTTGACGGCGAGCCCCGCACCCTTTCGCTCAAACGCGCCTTGTTTCACTATTTGGAACACCGCCAGGTGGTCATCACCCGGCGCGCGCTCTTTGACCTGGACAAAGCCAAGAAACGCGCTCACATTCTGGACGGGCTGTTAATCGCGCTCGCGAACCTGGATGCGGTCATCGAGACCATTCGCAAATCCGCGGACGCTGAAACAGCCAAGATAAGCTTGATGGAACGCTTTGCCCTCACGGAAATCCAAGCCCAGGCGATTTTGGATTTGCAGCTGCGGCGGCTGGCAGCGTTGGAACGCCAGAAGATTGAAGATGAGCATAAAGAGCTGATGGTGCTGATTGCGGACCTGGAGGACTTACTCTCGCATCCGCACAGGATTCTCGAGGTCATTCGTACGGACTTGAACGAAGTCACCGAAAAATTTGGCGATGAACGCCGCACGCGCATCGACTTCGACCTGGATAACGACCTATCGGACGAAGCCTTGGTGCAGGATACGCCGGTTTTTGTCTCCATCACCCAGCGCGGTTACATCAAACGCGTTTCCGACAGCGCCTATCGATCGCAGGGGCGCGGAGGGCGCGGCGTGATGGGCCAAACCATGCGCGACGAAGACGAAGTGCTTTTCTTTGTCCGCAGCAACACGCTGGCAACCCTGCTGTTTTTTACCGATAAAGGCAAAGTCTATTCGGAGCGCGTATTCGAGCTGCCGGAAGAAAGCCGGCAGGGACGGGGCATCGCGCTGGTCAATATCATCAACCTGGAACCTGATGAAACCGTGACCGCGCTGCTCTCTGTTCCAGATTTTAAACAGGCGAACTTTTGCACTATGGCCACCCGCCGCGGACGCGTCAAGCGCATCGCTTTGGCGGAATTCGCCAATGTGCGGCCCTCCGGGCTAATTGCCATCAAACTGGATGATGGCGATAGTTTGGGCTGGGTATGCCTGACCAGCGGCAAGGATGATGTGCTGCTAATCACGCGCGGCGGAAAGGCGCTGCGCTTTTCTGAGGAAGAAATCCGCCCAACAGGCCGCACAACCATGGGCGTCACTGGCATTCACTTGCGCGCCGAAGACGCGCTGGCAGCTATGGCAGTGGTAGAACCGGGCGCGTACCTGTTGGTTCTGACGGAAAAAGGGCACGGCAAGCGCACGCCGCTGGAAGAATACATGCCCAAATCACGCGCCACGCTGGGCGTCGCGACCCTTAATCCAACAGCGTTGGCGCGCATAGGCCAGATAGCAGAAGCGTTGGTCGTGCAGGAAACAGATGAAATCACCCTTATTTCTTCCGCGGGGATTGTGCTGCGCATGAAAGCAGCCAATGTTTCCGTGCAAGGTCGGGCCACACAGGGCGTCAAAGTAATGGTGTTGGACGATGGGGACAGCCTGGCAGCGGTTGCCCGCATTCCGGCAGAAAGCGCCGCCGCACCCGCGAGCCAAGGCGATCAACCGGAGATTTCCGCGGAGTAAAGACGCTCAATCTTGCCGTTCTCACCTTCCACGCGTAAGCTTCCGTCTTGTTCAATCCATAATGGACGCGCCTTTACCGGCGCGTCTTCGTTTTTCCTTAAAGTTACCCACTCCCCCCGAAAAGCCAGCCGCGCGTTGATTTCTTCAATAAACCCATTCGAAGAGAGCTCGGCGCGTACGCGCTGAAGCTCGGTTAGCAGCAGCTCCAGCAATTCCTGTGGGGAAACGCGAATGTCAGCTTGCCCCTTCAGGCTGCCTGCTGGATAGATTAGATTGGGTTCGGGGGGCAATGCGTCTTGGGTAAGATTGACGCCCATTCCAATCACCACTGCATTCGGGATTTGATTTTGCCAGAGCGTTTCAGTCAAAACGCCGCAGACCTTTTTGCCGGCGATGAGCAGGTCGTTTGGCCACTTGATGGAAGATTGCACTTTAAAATTGCCCTCAAGCGTTCGCGCCAACGCCAAGCACCCCAGCAGGGGAAAGCGCGGCAAAAATGCAAATTCCCGCGCTGTTGGCCGAAGCAAAACGCTGAAGGTCAGCGAAGCATCCGCTTGAGAATGCCAGGTTCGACCGCCCCGCCCGCGCCCAGCAGTCTGATGCAGTGCGCGCACTACCGTGCCGTCTGGCGCGCGTTCGTCTGCCATTCTCAGGCAGTCATCATTGGTCGATTTCGTCTCGTTCAGGAGAATGACTCGGAAAGCCGTCCCGTCAGAAGCTGAAGCCATACCAGCCTTACACCTCGCGCGGGAGGGAAAAGCAAATGCGCGAGCCTTCTTTGTAAGTTTCGTCCACCCAGATTTTGCCATCGTGCGCGCGGATGATTTCCCGGCAAAGGTAGAGCCCCAACCCCGTCCCCTTGGTCGTTTTCGCGGCTTCATCCGAACGATAAAAGCGGTCAAAAACGTACGGCAGGTCGCGTGGGTCAACACCCGGACCGCGGTCACTGACGCAGACGACCACATCTTTCTGCCGCGTTTTTGCGCTGATGCGTATTTCTCCGCCAGGGCTGTACTTGATGGCGTTGTTCAAAAGGTTGGTGAGCACCTGTCGGATTCTTTCTTCATCCGCAGGAATCACGGGGAAATCCGCGGGAAATTCCACCACAAAACTGTGCTTTTGCGTCTGGGCGGTGTAACGGTCCGCCAGAAAACGCGCCAGCCTTGGGATTTCCAGTTCAGCCTTTTTCAAGCTCAGGCCGCCGGCCTGCAGACGGGTCGCGTCCAACAGGTCTTCGACCATTTCGGTCAGGTGATCGGCCTCATCCTCAATAACGGCCAGGCTCTCCGAGACAATCTCGCGGTCCCACTCTACGTCATCCCGCCGCAACGTGCTCACGTACCCTTTTATCAGCGCGATTGGGGTTTTAAGCTCGTGGCTCACCACGGAGATGAAACTGGTCTTCATCTCTTCGGCGGTGCGGAAGCGGGTAATATCCCTGATGGAGGCAATGACGTTAATCAGTGTTTCGTTGGCTGAAACCAGCGGTCCGTAGCTAATTCCGACTGGCAGCGCTTCGCGCAGCCCCGCGCGAAGCAGGTCGCCTTCCAAATAGAAAAGATTTTGCACGCTTTGCGACCAGCCGCTGGCCACAGCCTCTTCCAGCGGAACGCCTTGCGGCGGTTTTGCCCAGCGAATCACTTCAGAAAAATGCTTACCAACGCATTCCTCCTCGCTGGCATTCAGCAGCTGCTGCAGGGTTCTGTTCGCGCGTTCCACGCGCAGGTCCGGAGTGAGAATCAGAATGCCGTCCGCTGCTGAATCCAACAGAGCTTCCAAACGCAGGGATTGCTCACGGGTTTCGTTGTACAGCCGCGCGTTGCGCACGGCAATAGCCGCCTGGTTGGCGAAGCTGGTCAATAGCATGCGGTCATTGGTGGAAAATAAACCGCGGTAATTGCGGAAAACATAAATCTGACCGATAACCTGCTGCTGAAAAATCATATTGATGCCTACGCCGGTCAACATCCCCATGCTGATGTCATTCAACATGCGGTTGATTTCCGGCACATGGACTTCATCGTCATCCGTGCTTTCGGCGGGCTGAGCTTCTAGCCAGCGCTTGAGATAATTAAGCAGGGCATCGGCGATTCCTTCATGCACAGCGATGTGCCAGCCCCGTTTTTCGTCCTTTAGTGCGATGAAGCCCGCGTGGCCCGTCAGCATTTCAATCGCGATGCGCAGAATGCGCAGCAGCAGCGCGTCCAGGTCCAACTCTTCGGTGAGCGCGCGGGAAATTTCAAGCAGGTAATCTCTTTGTCGAACGCGGTAATCTGGCAGCATGCTTCCATTTTAACCGCAATTAAATAAAAAGCGCGGCTTTGCAAAAGGCAGACCGTCAGTAGGTCAGAATGCGCTCACACAGCATTGCAGCATTTCATCAACCCGACAATGGCATTTGCCAGACTTGGGGTCAACAACCGATTCGTCATTGCGAGCCCCCGCTGCAAGAATTTTTCCTGTGCTGAAATTGCAGAAAGGGGGCGTGGCAATCTGCCTTTCAAAGACCACAGGCAGACCGCCACGTCGCTGCGCTCCTCGCGGTGACGGGTGATTCGTCATTGCGAGCCCCCACTGCAGAAATTGTTCCGGTGCCAAAATTTCGGAAAGGGGGCGTGGCAATCTGCCTTTCAAAGACCACAGGCAGACCGCCACATCGCTGCGCTCCTCGCGGTGACGAATGCTTCGTCATTGCGAGCCCCCGCTGCAAGAATTTTTCCTGTGCTGAAATTGCAGAAAGGGGGCGTGGCAATCTGCCTTTCAAAGACCACAGGCAGACCGCCACGTCGCTGCGCTCCTCGCGGTGACGGGTGATTCGTCATTGCGAGCCCCCACTGCAGAAATTGTTCCGGTGCCAAAATTTCGGAAAGGGGGCGTGGCAATCTGCCTTTCAAAGACCACAGGCAGACCGCCACATCGCTGCGCTCCTCGCGGTGACGGGTAATTCGTCAATGTGACTGCTTGCGTGCGGAGCGTGGAGCGCCAGCGACTGAAGCAATCTTCCACTTGGTCCCTAACTGACTGTCATCAGATCAGGTCGCGTCTTTCATCCCGACAATTGCAAATGACTACAAGGATGGGACGCGGCAATCTGTCTGTATGCCTGACCGGGAGACCGCTTCGCTCCTCGCGGTGACGAACAAAAGCGCGGCTTTTACAAAAGCCGCGCTGTGTTTTTTCGCAAGGTACTCAACAGAGCTGATGTTCTTTTTCGGCCAAGCCAATCGCCTCATCCAGAATCAGCATAGCTTCGTCCACTTCTGACTTGCTGGTGGAAAGGGGCGGGGTGATGCGGATGACGCTTTTGCCGCAACCCAGCGTCATCAGGCCGCGCTCGAAAGCCTTATCGACGATGGCATCGCGCAGTTTGTCGGCCGGATGCTTGGTTTCCCGGTCCAACACGAATTCAATGCCGAGCATAAAACCCTTCCCGCGCACATCCCCCATGCTGGGGTGCTTGGCCTGCAATTCTTCCAGGGCGTCTTTGCAGTACGCGCCCACTACGCGGGTGTTTTCCAGGTATTCTTCTTCGATGAGCTGGATGGTTGCCAGGGCGGCCGCGCAGGAGATAGGGTTGCCGCCGTAGGTGTTGCCATGCGAGCCTTTGGGCCAGTCCATCAGGTGTTTTTTTGTGACCATCGCGCCCAGGGGCATGCCGGAGGCGATACCTTTGGCGGTCAGAAGGATATCCGGTTCCACGCCAAAATGCTCAATCGCCCACCACTTGCCCGTTCTGCCCATTCCGGATTGGACTTCATCCACAATCAGGAGAATGTCATGCCGGTCGCAAAGCGCGCGCAGGGCTGGGAAGAAGTCCTCTGGCGGGAAAATATAGCCGCCCTCACCCTGCACGGGTTCAATCAGAATGCCAGCGACGTCGTCGCCAGGCACCAGATGCCCTAATATTTCCTCTTCTATGTAATGCACAACGGTTTCGCCATCCCCCAAGCCGGGCTTGCGCTGCAGCAGCGGGCGGTAGGGGTTGGGGAAGGGCACATGCACCACGCCGTTCATCAGGGGGAAGAAGCCGCCTTTGTAGTTAGCTTTGCTGGCTGTAAAGGTAACCGCCCCCAGCGTGCGCCCATGGAACGCGCCCAAAAAGCCGATAAATTGCGTGCTGCCGGTGTGATAACGCGCCAGCTTGATGGCCGCTTCCACGCTTTCAGTGCCGGAGTTGGTCATGAAACAAGAGGAAGGCCCGCTCCAAGGTGCGATTGAGTCAAGTTTTTCAGCCAGGCTAATCCATTTGTCGTGATAAAAATCCGATGAGATATGTATGAACTTTTCGGCCTGTTCCTGGATGGCTTTCACCACGCGCGGGTTGCTGTGGCCGGTGGAAGCAACGGCAATGCCGGCTTCAAAATCAAGAAAGCGGTTGCCGTCCACGTCCCAGACTTCGGTCCCCCGTCCATGGTCCATCACGAAAGGGTACCCGCGCGGGTACGACGGGGAAATCACCTGATGGTCCCGTTCGATATAGGCTCGCGCCGTTTCTCCTGGTAATTTCAAAGGCTTCATCGCTGGCTCTCCTTTCAGCATGCGCTTAAACAAAATGAACCAACCCGGGTGAGTAGTGGTTGGCTCTGCTTCAGTAAATCATAGCAATATTATACCATAGGCTGCGGCAGGCTTTGGTTGAGTGTCATTTCAACCAGTTTAAAGATATCCTCGCCCTGGGCGTCCGCCCCGCCGGAGGTGTGTTGACGCCTCTCCCAAATCCTGCTATCATCCAATTAATGAACGACTCCGGCAGCAAGGACAAACAGAAACGCCAGCTATGGAAAAAGGTTAAGGACGAAGCCCGCTGGCTGCTTCCTGGCACGGGCTTTAAGCGCTGGATTTTGCTCACCATCCTCGGCTCTATGCTGCTTGGCCTCGGCCTCGCGGTTCTGATTCTGGGCTACTATCGTTCCGCCTCCAACCCCACCGTGGTTCCCATTCTGGCTTTCCTCTCTCTGCGTTGGCTGGACCGCCCAATCCGCTTTGTCCTGTTTGGTGGGCTGGGTTTGATTATGATTGTCGTCGGCATCTGGGGCGCCAACCGTTCGTTGCTCAAGCCCTTCCAGAAATCCGGTCGGCCGTTGATTGACACAATCCAATCCTACCGCCGGCGTGAGAAAGGCATGCGCGTGGTGGTTATTGGCGGTGGGCACGGCCTGGCTACCCTGTTGCGCGGGCTGAAGGAATACACGCACAATATTACTGCTATCGTCACCGTGGCGGATAATGGCGGCTCATCCGGCGAGTTAAAGCGCGATATGGGCATCCTCCCGCCGGGAGACATCCGCAATTGCTTGTCCGCGCTCAGCAGCGACGAAGCCCTGCTCTCCCAGGTGTTCCAGTACCGCTTCCAGACTGGTACCGGTCTGACCGGACATTCGCTTGGCAATCTGTTCATTTCCGCGTTGAGCGAAATCACCGGCAGTTTCGAAGAAGCCGTGGCTGAGTCCGGGCGGGTTCTGGCAATTTACGGCCAGGTTTTGCCTGCCACCGTCTCGAACGTGGAGTTGATTGGCGAAATCCTGGACCCACAATCGCAGCAGATTATCCGCGTGAGCGGCGAATCGGAACTGACCAATACGCCCGGCAGCATCAAACGCGTCTGGCTGGACCCCGCCACAACGCCAGCCTATCCGCCAGCTGTGCAGGCTATTCTCAGCGCGGACCTGATTATCCTCGGACCGGGCAGCCTCTATACCAGCCTGCTGCCAAACCTGCTGGTCACAGGCCTCACGGATGCCATCGAAGCCAGCCGCGCGCAGAAGTACTTTGTGTGCAACGTTGCCACGCAGCGCGGCGAAACAGACGGATTTAATGCCTCCGACCATTTGAAAGTGATTGAACAGCATATCGGCAGGGATTTGTTTGATTTGGTGGTGTGCAACCGCACCTTCCGCGGCAAGCTGGAAGAGAGCATCGAATGGGTGACCGCGGATGTGCCTCTCCACGAGAATTATCACGTCTACGAAACCGACCTGGTGGA
>JAGOML010000030.1:9556-12580 GCA_017993575.1 Anaerolineaceae bacterium
GGGATTTGTTTGATTTGGTGGTGTGCAACCGCACCTTCCGCGGCAAGCTGGAAGAGAGCATCGAATGGGTGACCGCGGATGTGCCTCTCCACGAGAATTATCACGTCTACGAAACCGACCTGGTGGACGACCTCTACCCCTGGCGGCACGATTCCAAAAAGCTGGCTCGCGCTGTTGTGAACCTGTTTGAGGAACGAACCGGACCACTTTCCTGAAAAAAACTTAGGAATGAATAAGAATTAATTTTGAAATCGACCACGCAGGTGGTAAAATTTAATTGTTAACTTTCACTATTCCATGGAGGATTTTCTATGAAAACACAAGTAGGTATTAACGGCTTTGGTCGTATCGGACGCCAGGTCTTAAAGGCCATCATGGAACGCGCTGGTGACGAACTGGAAGTGGTTGCCATCAACGATTTATTCGACGCCCAGACGAACGCGCATCTCTTTAAATACGACTCCAACTACGGCGCCTATCCCGGCACCGTGGAAGTTGTGGACGGAAACCTGGTTATCGATGGCAAAACCATCAAAGTTTACGCGGAAAAAGACCCGGGCAACCTGCCCTGGAAAGATCTCGGCGTGGATATCGTGATTGAGTCCACCGGTATCTTCACCACTGCCCGCTCAGAAAATGGCAAAGTCGGCGCGGACGCCCACATCCTGCGCGGCGGCGCGAAAAAAGTCATTATTTCCGCCCCCGCCAAAGGCGAAGATTTGACCATCGTTCTGGGCGTGAATGAATCAAAGTACGATCCGGCGGTGCATCACATCATCAGCAATGCCTCCTGCACCACCAACTGCCTGGCTCCTGCTGCCAAGATTGTGCACGATAAATTTGGAATCGTGAACGCGGTCATGACCACCATCCATTCTTATACCAACGATCAGGTCATCCTGGACCAGGGTCATAAGAAGGAAATGCGCCGCTCCCGCGCAGCCGGCCTGAACATCATCCCGACCACCACTGGCGCCGCCAAGGCTGTCGCGCTGGTGATCCCCGAGCTGAAGGGCAAGTTTGATGGCTATTCTCTGCGCGTCCCGACCCCCACAGTCTCCATCGTGGACTTTGTAGCCACCATCGAAAAGCCCACCACCAAGGAAGAACTGAATGCCGCCTTCGTTGAAGCCGCCAACGGCGCGCTGAAGGGCATCCTGGGCGTCACCACTGGTGAGTACAGCCAGCCTCTGGTTTCTTCCGATTTCAAGGGCGATCCCCGCTCTTCTATCGTCGATCTGCCCAATAACATGGTCATGGGCGGCAATCTCATCAAAGTCGTCACCTGGTACGACAATGAATGGGGTTATTCCTGCCGCACCGCCGACCTGGCGAAGATGGTTGCCAAGTCGCTGTAATTAGGCGCCTGAGCACTGAACATGAGAGTGCGCGATGCTGTTCTTTCCAGACAGTAGAGCGCACTTTTTTTAAACAAGGAGGTTTTGATGTTCAATAAGAAATTGGTAACGGACCTGGATGTAAAGGGCAAGAAGGTCCTCGTGCGCGTGGACTTCAATGTTCCTATCAAGGAAGGCAAAGTGAAAGATGCCACCCGCATCACCGCTGCCCTGCCAACAATTCAATACTTGCTTGATAACGGCGCGGCTGTTATCTTATGCTCCCATCTCGGCCGTCCAAAGGACGCGCCGGACCCAGCCTATACGATGAAACCTGTGGCGGATTACCTTGCTACCCTCATTAGCGCGCCGGTTAAGTTTGCTGAGGACTGCATTGGTCCCGTTGCCGAAGCCGCCTCCGCAGAGCTAAAGGCTGGCGAGGTGCTGGTGCTCGAGAATACTCGCTTCCACGGCGAGGAAGGCAAGAACGACCCCGGCATGGCCAAAGCGCTGGCAGCCCTGGCTGACCTGTATGTGAACGACGCTTTTGGCTCCGCGCACCGCGCGCACGCCTCCACGGCCGGCGTGGCGGAATACCTGCCCTCTGCGGCTGGCTTTCTGATGGAGAAGGAAATTAAGTACCTTGGCAATGCCATCGCCAACCCCACGCGCCCCTTTGTGGCAATTTTGGGCGGCGCGAAAATCAGCGACAAGATTGGCGTGATCGAAAACCTGCTGAAGCAAGCTGACAAGATCCTCATCGGTGGCGGCATGGCAAACACCTTCCTGGCAGCGCAGGGCTATCAGCTGGCAGATTCCCTGGTGGAAGCTGAAGTGCTGGATAAAGCCCGCGACCTGCTGGCAAAGTCGGAAGGCAAGCTGCTGCTGCCCTGCGACATGGTCCTCGCGGACGCCTTTGACGCCGAAGCCAAAAAAGAGACGCTGCCTCTGGGCGATGTGCCGGCTGGCTGGCGGGTGCTGGATATTGGCCCGGAAACCGTGAAAGCCTTTGGCGCGGAAATCGCCAAAGCCGGCACCGTGGTCTGGAACGGCCCGATGGGCGTGTTTGAATTCCCGCGCTTTGCTGAAGGCACCTTTGCCGTGGCCAAAGCAGTCGCGGAAAGCAGCGCGGTCAGCATCATCGGCGGCGGGGATTCGGTGGCTGCCATCAACCAATCCGGCTTGAGCGAGAAGATTACGCACATTTCCACGGGCGGCGGCGCTTCGTTGGAAATGCTGGAAGGGCTGGAGCTCCCCGGCGTGGCGTTAATTTCGGATAAGTAAAGCTTCTTATGTGATATTAAAGGCCGCCCCGCGAGTGTGGAGCGGCCTTTTTTGTTCTGCAATGCTGGGAGTGTGCAAGCCCCAGGGAGCTGCAGCGACCACGGCATAGGATTAGTCTTTGCGAGGCTCCCTCCCAGCGACCGCGGCAATACCCATTGGGCACGATGTCTGCCTTTTGATATTTGGTTTGCGCGTAATCTACCAAGAAGATCCTTCGCTGCGCTCAGGATGACAAACATCGCGAGAAGGGGAGACTGCTTGGCAAGCTCGCTATGACCTGTTCTTGCAAGGTCTCCTGACCATGCAAGGGTTTTGACCGAAAGGTCTCCGGTTCAGGCGCTAACAAGTGGAGACCTCCGGTCAGGCTGCTCGCTGGGCGTGGAGACCTGCGAGAGCAAACTCT
>JAGOML010000030.1:12680-17649 GCA_017993575.1 Anaerolineaceae bacterium
GGTTTTGACCGAAAGGTCTCCGGTTCAGGAGGTAAGAAGAGGAGACCTCCGGTCAGGCTGCTCGCTGGGCGTGGAGACCGGCGAGAGCAAAATCTCAGGCAGACTGCCGCGCTTCGCTCGCAGTGACGAAAAGCCACAAAAAACAATAAGAGGCAGACTGCCGCGCTTCGCCCGCGATGACGAAAAGCTACCAAACAATTCGGCAAGCAGATCGCCGCGCTGCGCTCGCGATGACGAAAAGCCACAAAAAAACATCGAGAGGCAGATCGCCGCGCTGCGCTCGCGATGACGCGCGGGTCTGGTGGGCACACCAGCGCTTTGAGGTGACTATTGTTTGTAAATTTCGCTGCCGGGGGCCGGGGATTTGACCACGATCAGTTCCAGAATTTCCTCACCCCGGTTTTGGGCAATCATCTTGATTTTAAACGGAACATTGACCACGCTGCCGCTGGGGTAAACCCTGAACTCGCCGTCGGAAAGGGAAAGATGCATCGTTCCGCTCACAACGGTCATGTAGATATTGGCATTGGTGTAGTGCGTCGGCAGCGCTTCGTCCTTTAGCAAGACCATGTGCATATACGTAATATATTCGTCCGTGAGCACCGCTTCGATGACATGCTCACTTCGGGTGCTCATCGCGAAGACTTTTTCGATCATTGGGTACTCCTTGTTTCACGTTATGATGAGCATTCTACAATAATTCACCCGATATTGAAAATCTTTGACTATCCTTGCGCGCATTGCGCAGCGCAAGCCTGCCCGGAAAAAACCTGCTGGCGCGAAGCAATCCAGAAATTTGACCTGCCTCGTAAGGAACGCGCATTTTGGACGCTTGGAGTAACCAGACGTATGACGCAAAGAATCCACCGCGCCGCGCGATGTTATAATGCCCAAACTTGACTGGAAAGATGCGTGAAAGATGACTTTTGAAATCAACAGCGCTGGCTTGTACCTGGCAATATCGCTGCTTTGGGCTGCCATGCGTATCATCAGAGGATTGGCGACCAGGAAATTTGACCTGAAGCGCGAACTTGTGGTCACGCTTTTGTTTGTGTTTCTATGCCTGCTCTCCTATCGGCTGTTCGAACCCTTCCGTTTCAACCTGGAGAGGAACCTCAAAGCCAACTTTGTGCCAATAGTAAACAGCCTGCTCATGATTCAGAGGGCGGAAGCTACCCGCTACCAGCCGCTCATTCGCATTGTTCAGTTTCTGCTAATTGGCAACCTGGTGGTGTTCATGCCGATTGGCATGCTGGCGGCTGTTCTCTTCAAGGATTTACGCTCCGGTTGGAAGATGCTGCTGATTGGAGCTGGGTTTTCATTGGTCATAGAAATATTGCAGGTGCTCTTGGCAGTCCGGGTATTTGATGTGGATGACATCCTGCTGAACGCGTTGGGAACCTGGCTTGGATACGGTATTTTCAGGCTGCTCTACGCGCTGCCACCTCTCCGAAGATTTTTTGACGCGATCGCCTCAGGGCAAAGGCAAGGCGCGCTGGCTTTTTTTGCGTTCGCCTGCCTCAGCTTCGGCATGGTATTTTTGGGGTTTGTTTATTCAGGCTGGCATAATGCCCGCAGCATCGGAGACTATGTGTTGGGTGAGCCAGAAGGACGCACCTTGCTGCAGTGGTTCAGGTGGCTGTTCTCGCGCGGGTACGACTAAACACATACGCTTTCGAGGCGCATCTTCGGGCGTCACGCAAACAGCCGTCAATCCAACCAGAGGAACAAGGTTGATCAAATTGCCAGGGCGCACTTCATTATTGCGGTTCGAATATCTATTCGCGCCCAAAAGCCGCTAATGAGCGCTTTATTTCTTGCTAAGCAGCTTGTGAATCTTATCCGCCGCGACCTTGCCGGTGATCAGCGAAACTGGCAGCCCTGAGGGGCTGTACGTCCACTGCCCGGCCTGGGAGATATCCGGAACGATGGTGTTTACCGCGTTCGCGATGCGCGCGAGCCGGTATTCAGCCGGCACGGGGTTGTTGCGGAATGACCAGCCGGTTATCGCTCCCTCTGTCGCGCCGGTGATTTCCTGAAGCGTTAGCGGCGTGGCGCTGAACGCGCTGGTAAGAGCAGCGGACAGGCCGGGATAGAGCGTTCGATCGAGAGTTTCCACGATGACCCGCGCCGCGAACTGCTTGAATTCGTCATACCAGCCCTGGTCGGCAATTCTTTTGGTCAGGTTGAAGTCAAACAAAATGCTGATAATCAGACCGGTTTTGCCAGGTGGAGCCAGATCCGGGTCGCGCAGGGCGGGAATGGAGATTTCATAGGTAGTCAGCGAGAGATATTTTTGGAGCCAATCCTCAATTTCGCTGCGGGTACCGCTGAGTGGAAGCGCGCCAGCCTTCGACTGACCGACGCGGCTGGGAGTGTAAAAAACGTGCCCTGTCGCGATGCTTTTGAAGAAGCTCGGATCCAGGTCGGTGGTGAGGAAGAGCGAGAGGATAGAATCGTTGCCGGTCTTATCCGCGAGGAAGTCTTTCCTCTCGTCAATCGCGGCGGATAACCCGGGTTGTTTTTGGCTGTCCAGAGTGATGCTGTTATAAAGCCGTTTTTGGTCCGCGGTCCAGAGCAAATGGCGGTACGCAATCTTTTCGCCCTCGGCTGTCGTAACGGTCTTCTCAATCGGGTCAACCTGCTGAACTGGCGTGTTGGTGCGTATTACGCCGCCGTACTCTTTGATTAACGCGGTCATCTTTTCAATAAAGACGCCGGTGCCGCCCTTGGGGTAGTGGTATTCCTGGAATATTCTGAAATAACTGAGGGCAAAATAGGCAGGAGTTTCGGCGAAGAAATGCTGCGTGATAATATCCAGCAGCGCTTGGTTGGAGGTGAATTGGCGCAGGTAAGGGATAACTGGTTTGGCTTTTGATTGAACTTTGCCAACATTGAGGGCGTACTTGATTAACCAAGGGAAGACCTTGGTGGCAAAGTATTTTCCGTCCGTTTTAGGGTCCAAAAAAAGCGGGTTGTTGATGCCGTATTGGATATCCATAGCGCGGCTAATCAGGTGGAGGTCCTTGGTGATTACCTCGATTTCGTCCGCGGACTCGGGATAAAGCTTCTTGAGGACGGCTGCGTAATCATCAATGCTGGCTTCGGTCTCAATATTGAAAATCTGGTCTTCAATTCCCATTGAGACATGATTCTTGACAAAATCAATTTCCACGCCCAGATGGCGCAGCATTGTGAAGAAAACACCCGCGTCTTCCAGAGCGCGAATGCCGCCATCAAATGTGAAACCGTCCCGCGTGAAAGAGTTGATAAGACCGCCGCAGTAGGCTTCTTTTTCGCACAGCAAGACGCTGTGCCCGTATTTCGCCAAATATGCCGCCGCGGTGAGGCCGGCTGCCCCGGCTCCAACTACAATGCTGTCAAATATCATATTCAGCTCCTAGAAAATTCCGTGCGATATTTTCGCTGTAGTCCCAAATTTCACGCTGCAGACGCTGGTTAAGCACATAGCTGGCGGGGTTTTCTTCGATGGTCCGGTTGAAATACTTGCCTGTCACTCCGGCCAATTCGGGAGCCGCGGCAAGATAGCGCACAGCTTCGCCTGATACCGCAGGGTCTCTTAAGAACAAACCAAGCACATAGCGGTTATAAAAGCGATACAGAAAGTTGTTGTTCATGCCGATGTTCGTGCGAACAGCGCCGGGATGCATGATAAACACGCTCACGCCGCTGCTCCTCAGGCGCTCTGCCAGCTCCAGACCGGTTAGCAATTGGGCGATTTTGGCCGCGCCGTAGGCTTGCAGGGGGATGTAGAAGCGGCGGGACCAATCCAGGTCGTTCATTTTGAGGCCGCCAAAACGATGCGCTTCGGAATTGACTTCAATGATGCGGGCTGGGGCGGCAGCTTTCAGGTTGGGGAGGAGCGCTGTGGTTAGAACAAAGGCCGCCAGATGAATAACGCCAAAAATTTCCTCATTCCCATCGGGCGTCAGCCGACGGCGTTTATTGAATACTCCGGCATTGTTCACTAAGATGTCAATTTTGGGATATTTTTCCGAGATTTGCTTGGCAGCCCGGCCGACCTCCGCGAGGATGCGCATGTCAGCAATAAAGATATCGGCTTCCGCCTTGAACTCGCTGCGCAGCTCATCCTGCACTTTGCGGGCTTTTTCCGGGTTGCGGCAGAGCAGGACAAGGCGCGCGCCAGCTTTCGCGAGCTGCCTGGCGCTCTGGTAACCAACGCCAGAGGTGGCCCCGGTGATGACGCAAGTTTTTCCATCAAGACGCGCGTCAGTTTTATTCTGTTTCTTCAGGCTGTTTTGGATGTATTGCAGTTCGTCGGGAAGTAGTTTCATAATCAGATTTAACCGAAATGTTTGCGCATAAATCGCGGGTAAGCGCGTTTCATTGCTGGGACGTTCGCGAAAATGTCGCCCCACAGGTCATAGTAGTCGCGCTGGTGAATAATGAGGCCGGCAGCGTTCAGGCTGAGCTTGCTGCATCCGTAAATAGGAGTGCTGGGCGTCTTGCGGAAAATCATGGTCATTGTCCACTGCATGAAGATGACATTCTCGCCGCTGGCGATGGATGTGATGTCCATCTTAAGTTCCTGGCAGCGCTTGGTCAGGCGATTGCACATGGCCATAAAATCGGTTTTGCCGACCACCTTTTGGATGGGGTCCTGGAAAACGATTTCTTCAGCGTAGTAGGGAAAAATATGCGCCCAATCAGGTTTGCCGTTGGTGTTATAGGTTTGCGACCAGAGCTTTAATACCAGCTCCTCGGTCAGGGGTGGGAGCGTGGTCTGGAAATTTGGTTCGTCAACAGATATCATGCCGGGTCTCTCATTGAACAGAAATTTATTAGTAAAGATGCGTAATCATAGCAGGATTGCGTGGACATTCCAGCCTGAACGCGTCCAGTTGCCATCCTGAACGCACTTGCCCGCGCCTGGTCATCCTGAACGCACTTGCCCGCGCCTGGTCATCCTGAACGCAGTGAAGGATCT
>JAGOML010000030.1:17749-21651 GCA_017993575.1 Anaerolineaceae bacterium
GTTTTGACCGAAAGGTCTCTGGTTTATGAGGGCATCAAGAGGAGACCTCCGGTCAGGCTGCTCGCTCGGTCTGGAGACCGGTAGAGCAATATTCACAGGCAGACTGCCGCGCTTCGCTCGCAGTGACGCACCCTTGATCATCCCTATCGCTATAGATCATCCTGAACGCACCCAATTGTCGTCCTGAACGCACACAGTTGTCATCCTGAACGCAGTGAAGGATCTGATCTTCCTCCGCAAGATTCTTCGCTTTGCTCAGAATGACAAATCCGCTGTCATCCTGAACTCTGTTCTTGCATGGTCTCCTGACCATACAATGAGAGTTACCCTTGGGTTTGAAAAAAAGCTATTAGCAGACCTAATGGGTGTTCACTACAATTTGAATTATTGCAAACTTCGGTCACACTACTTGCACTTTCCGGAAATCGGCGAGAGCATAGAAAAACGTCGGCTGCATGCGCTGGTTAGGTGACAGCGGGCTTTCCGATTCTGACCCATCGTACATCGTCAATGCTGCTCACAACCTGATAGGCGTGGACGCAAACACGTACAAACTCGCAATCGGGCGAGCTGAGAAACTCCTCGAGGTTCGGGTGCCGGGCTAGATGCGTCATCAGGTGAGCCTGTCGATCCTCTGCCGGCATTAAGATCGCTTCACCAAGTGCTGTGAGGACCAGCCTCTGATCTGAATGCCTGGTGGCGTCGCCCTCCCTGTCCTCGATGAGAATCGCCACCCGTTGATCCTCCAGGATGCTCTTGTACTTGAGTGTGGAACGATATGTCGCGAACGCGATGAACCGTAGACCCTCCAACGGCGTAAAGGCGATGAGGCTGGTGTGTGGCTGACCTTTACGTTGGGTAGCCAGCACAGCAAGCCGGTTCCGCTCAAGCACGCGCCGGATGGTGTCCTGTATCTCGTTAGATTCCTGTATGATGCTTTTGTTCATGCAGCCGATTCCTTGTCATCTTGGGAATGATCAACTTTGCTTATTGTCAGGATTATTCTAGCCACTAGTACGGACGAAGCATCCCAAGAGAATAAAATGGCTCACCAGAACCGCTAATCAACGATGCTTAACCCCTAAAGCCGCAGCGCCCGCAACCTTTCCAGCCCGGCAAAGTCGGTCATATCCATCTTTAGCGGGGTTATGGAAACGTAGCCTTCCTGCAGAGCGCCAAAGTCCGTGCCGTCCTCCTTCACGCCCGAAGGCGGGTCGCCGGCAATCCAGTAGTAGGGTCTGCCGCGCGGGTCCAGGCGCTTTTCGAGCACGTCCCGGTAAATTCGCACGCCCTGGCGGGTAAGCATCACGCCGGCATAGTCCCCATTAGGGCGGTAGGGGATGTTGATGTTGAAAATCGGCGCGAGCTGCTTGCCGTTCGCCTCGGGCAGCAGCTGCCAGACCAGACGCGCGGCTGTCTCCGCCGCGGAACGAAAGTCCAGCGGTCCTTCGTGATATTCCGGCGCGTCCAGCGAGATGGCAAAGCCCGGCTTCCCCCAAATCGAAGCTTCCATCGCGGCGGTGACCGTGCCGGAGTAGGTGACGTCCAGGCCGATGTTCGCGTTCGGGTTAATTCCGGAGACAACCAGGTCGAAATCACTTTCCAGCGCGCCCATCATCGCCAGCGCCACGCAGTCGGAAGGCGCGCCGTCAGATTTCCAGGCTTGGGAACCGTCCGCCAGAGTGGTGCCGGAGAGTCTCAGTGGTCTGTGCATCGTTTTCACGTGCCCGGAGGCAGACCAGTTGTGGTCCGGAGCAAGCACGGTAATTTCAGCGTCCAGTTTTCGCAGCGCCTGGGCTAAAGCCAGCAGTCCGGGCGCGGTAACGCCGTCATCATTGGTGACAAGAATTTTCACGTCTTCCTCCGGTTGTCTAATGGCGTTTGCGCCGTTTTTGTTTGGTTGGGGTGGGTTGAGTGCTTTTCTGCCCCTCCCCCGAAAGCACAGCCGCGGGAACTCCCGCGCCGTTCAAGGTACCGCGGAATTCCGCGGGCAGGTTCACGCGATAGCGGAACATGCGGCTGATGACCGTCTGACGCACCTCGGAGAACAGCTCCGTATACATGGTGCTGGCTTTGGATTTGTACTGCACCAGCGGATCGCGCTGCGCGTAGGATTCCATGGTGATGGACACGCGCAGCGCTTCCATTTTGGTAAGATATTCCACCCAGGTTTCGGTGATGGTGCCCAGCAGTAATTGTCGATAAACGCGGTTCTGCGCAGCGCGTCCCAGTTCCTCTACCAATCTGGGTTTTTCCTCAGCCGGGATTTCATCCAGAGGCAGATTTTGCAAAGTCGTCAGGCGCTCCTGGCCAAATTGTTTCTGCAACGCTTCCAGCGTGCTTCGGGGTAGGGAGGCCAGGCTAAGGCTGTTCGTGCGCATGCGTTCCCATTCAGCATTCCCAAATACCTGCACAAAAACCAATTCAGCCAGTTCAAGATGCGCCAAAACTTGGTCGCTCAGTTCCTTGAGCGGCATTTTCTCCAGCAGTTTGGCGAGCGAAAAGATATAGCTCATGCGCAAGGTGCCAGTGAGCTGTCGACGGTGGGATTTGGCATCAAAAGTGACGCGCGTGCCCTGCGTGGTCAGCTGCAGCAGACGCATCCGTTCAATTTCATCATCCAGCGCCAGGCTGAGGTGTTCAGCGTTCGCGGCCAGGTCCCGCGCAATTTCGCCATCTGGTCCAAGCAAGCGCTTGGCGCGGCGTTCAGTCATCAGGTTCACCTGGTCCAGAATTTGCTTACGCACGTCCAGCCAGGGCTGCGTGGCTAACTCGGTGGCTTTTAGGGACCAGGTTTCGCCGAAGCGGCGTTCTAAGGTGAGCAGCAGCCGACGCGTAAGCGTGAGCATCAGGCCGGTTTTAAGCGCGTTTTGAAGCGGGGCTTTCATGCTGTAGGGGTCTTCCAGCAGAGCTTTTTGCTGCGCCTGGGGCAGGCGCACGGGCACCTGCAGCAATGCGGATATTTCGGCTTGTAAGTCGTGCGGGGCCTGGGGGTCAAAGCTTTGCAGGTAAGCGTCCAACGCGTCGCTGCGTTCGGCAGTTTGGTCTTTCAGGGTCTGTTCAGTTTTGTCCAGAAGCATGTTCATGTTGCCGAGCAGATGTTCATGTTCCGCCGCCACGGCCTCTTCGGAGAGCGCCAGAATCCGCGCGGTCAGGTCTTGCTCATCCGCGGGCTCACCCAGCTGCTGTAAGGCCAGCTTGTATGTGAATGACGGAAAACTGACCCAGGGCGTATTCAGGTTGGGTTGAATTTCGTCCAGGTACGCCAGCAGCTTCCAGGGGCCTTCGGGGTCTTCCACGCCAGATTTTACACGCGGGCCGAGCTCGGTGCGCAGCATCTCCGTGACATCTTCTCGTAAATCGGCTTTGTTGAAAATAAGGTCGCGTTGCGTGTAAATGCGCTGGCGTTGGGCGTTCAGAACGTCATCGTATTCCAGCAGATGCTTGCGCACATCAAAGTTAGCGCCTTCCACGCGGGTCTGCGCTTGTTCCACCAGCCGGCCAATCATGTTGGCTTCGATGGGCATGTTCTCATCAAACTTAAAGCGCGTGAGCAGCGTGTCCACCTGGGTGCCGCCAAAGAGGCGCATCAGCTCGTCTTCCAGCGAAAGGAAGAACCGCGAAGAGCCGGGGTCGCCCTGACGGGCGGCGCGGCCGCGCAGCTGGTTGTCAATGCGGCGCGCTTCGTGGCGCTCGGAGCCGATGACGTGCAAGCCTCCCAGGGCGCGCACGCGCTCCATGTCCGCCATGTAAGCTTTGAAACGCTCAATGGCTTCACCCTGTTCCTCGCTCAGGTCGCCGTTCAGGCTTTGCACCGCTGCCAGGCGTTGTTCCATCGTCAGGCTGTATGGGTCAATCTTCGCGACCGACGCCAGCACCAGGTTTACCTGCACCAGCAGACT
>JAGOML010000031.1:0-6891 GCA_017993575.1 Anaerolineaceae bacterium
ATGGCGAAGCCGTTAGGCTCAACCCAATGTTATCTTCCATTTATCTATCGTTTAGGTCATCAATGCCAATACTGACACCCACGACCCCTGAACCCGTTTTCCGTTTTTTATCCAAAATCCAAGGAATCAAAAACACCCTTTTCAGGGTGTTTGGGTGCCTGGACGGTTTCGAACCCTCAACCTCCTCATCCACAGTGAGGCGCTCTGCCGTTGAGCTACAGGCACCATATAGGCGGCTATTCTATCACAGCGCTGGTCGCTGTGCAAGGATAAGCGCGAGCTGCTTTTCCAATTCTGATTCGGGCACAACCAATTGGGTTCGGTCAGCAAGGTCCTTCAGAACCACTTCGCCCCGCGCGATCTCATCTGGTCCGATTACCAACGCCGCCCGCGCCCCAAGCCTGTCAGCATACTTGAGTTGTTTCGTCAGTTTATCAGCGCCAGGATTGGATATAACCTTAAAGCCCGCGCGTCTCAAGCGCGCGGCAACGCGGTTCGAGACTTGCAGACTGCTTTCGTCAAATACGGACACAAAAACTGCATCCGCGGCCGAGCTTATTGCGGGAGTAAGCCCTAAAGATTCCAACAGCAGCAGAATGACGACATCCCCCATAGCAAAACCGACACCGGGCAGAGGCCTGCCGCCCACGTCGCCCACAAGATTCGCGTAGTGACCGCCGCCCAGAACTGCTCGAAAGTTACCAGCGGTATCACGCGCTTCAAATACCGTGCCAGTGTAATAGTCCAGTCCCCGAATGATTTTTGGCTCAAAGGCGGTATATTCCCGCACTCCCAGCGCCTCCAAATCAGCGAAAAGCGTTGTTAGTTCCCGCGACTGCTGCCAAAGCTCAGTATTGCCCAACAGCGACTTTAGCGCTGTCAGTTGCTCCGGGCTGATTCCCAGTTCGAGCGTGTTCTTATCCCACATTTCCGGCGCTTGTTTATCAATTCGGTCAATCATGCGCAGTACGGCCGGTTTTAGTTCGCTATTGATGCCAATCCGAGAGAGTTCCGCGTCCATCAAACGGCGGTCGTTAATCAAGATTTTTACCTGGTCCGGCTTCACGCCGACGCTTCGCAGGAATTCCGCGGCTACAGCGATGAGTTCCGCGTCGGCGGCAATTTGATCCGAGCCAATGAGGTCAATATTCCATTGGAAAAATTCCCGCGTCCGACCTTTTTGCGGCCGCTCATAGCGCCAAAACGGTCCAAATGACCACCAACGGCAGGGAAAATTCAACTCATTTTGTTTCGATGCGATCATGCGCGCCAGGGTCGGAGTCAGTTCTGGCCGCAGCGCGATATTTTCCCCACTCCGGTCGGGAAACACAAACGCCTGTTCCTTCACCAATTCCTCGCCGGATTTTGCGGCATACAAGTCTATCGTTTCAAGGCAAGGACCGTCATACTCCTGATAACCAAAAGAAGCTGAAACTTGCTGGATTTTGGAAATTAACCAGCGCCGCTCAGCCATTTCCTCTGGATAAAAATCTCGGGTACCTTTAACGCTTCTTACAATTTTTTCCATGACTTGTTCCTTTAATCAATATTATTAAAGTATATCATGTGGAAAATCGGGTAAAATTAGATATTCAACGGGACATTCGCAAGGATAACGATGAAAATAAGCCAAATATTGGAAATCTCCCAAGGGAAACTGCTGACACCTCACGTGAACCTGGAAACGGAAATACTCGGAGGATACGCGGGAGACCTGATGAGTGATGTTCTGGCCAGCATTCAACCGGATTCAGTTCTTATCACTGGGTTAAGTAACCCGCAGGTCATCCGCACCGCCCTGATTGCTGATGTTCGCCTTGTTATCTTCGCGCGGGGGAAACAACCCGCCCAGGAGACTATCACCTTGGCAATGGAGGAAAGGTTTCCAATTATTTGTTCTGACCTTGGCCTGTACGAAATAAGCGGAAGGTTAATGCAGCACGGGCTGCCCAGCTTTGAAAAACGGATGCTGCACGCCTTCGACCGCGATTGAGCTTAAGCCATGTTTTCCGACAAACCCCTCATCACTGACGACGAAGCCGCGAAAATAACCCGCGTGGAGGAGCTCGCGTATGAGCTCACCGTCGGTGAGGTCATGACCAATAAAGTCTTCTCCTTGCGTCCTGAGCAGACCATGCGGGAAGCGCTGGATGAATTCAAGAAATACCGGATTTCCGGAGCCCCGGTCGCTGTTGATGGAAACCTGCGTGGGATTCTTTCCATCGAAGACCTCATCCGATCTCTGCGCGATGGACGCATTGACCTGACTGTGGCGGATTACATGACCAGCAACGTCATCACCGCCAAAAAAGAAGACCAGGTTATTGAAGCCCTTAAGTTATTTGTAAAATCGCATATAGGCCGGCTGCCAGTACTGGACAGCGAAAATAAGCTGGTAGGTATTCTTACCAAGGGCGATATCACGAACGGCCTGCTTCAGGCTTTGCAGAACGACTTCGAAGCGGAGGAATTGATCCGCTATCGCGCGTCCCATCTGTTTGAGGATATCGTGTCGGACCGCAGCACGTTGACCTTGCGTTATAGCGTCAAGAAAAACGATTTCTCACGCGGAGGCGCAGCTTCGAATAACATCAAGAAAGCATTGCTCAGGCTCGGCGCCAGCCCACAGGTTGCCCGCCGCTGCGGTATCGCGGTCTACGAAGCTGAAATGAACCTCATCATCCATACCAATCACGGCGGGGTTTTGCGCGTTGAAATTGAATCTGACCGCATTACCATGGAAGCGTATGACGACGGTCCGGGCATTCCCGACATTTCTTTGGCAATGCAGCCGGGATACTCCACTGCCCCACAAGAAATTCGCGCCCAGGGTTTTGGGGCTGGAATGGGGCTGGTGAACATTAAAAGTTGCGTGGATGAAATGAACCTCTCCTCCTCTCTGGACCGCGGCACCAACCTTTACATGGTCATGCATATCGATAAATCCAAGCAAACTTCATAACCCAGGCAAGCCTATGAACCTAAAAGAAATTCAGGACCAATTACAGCTTAAACCTCTTGCCGCACCCGTGGACCCGGATTCCATCGTAATTCGGACCGGATATACCTCTGACATGCTCAGCTGCGTCATGACCGGCGCGTTGAGCGGCAGCGTATGGGTAACCCTGATGGCGCATAACAACATAGTCGCGGTCGCCTCCCTCTTGGATATCCCCGCTATCATTATCACTGAGAATGCCCAACCAGACGAGCTTACGCTTGCCAGGGCAGTGGAAAAAGGAATCATCATTTATTCCACACCAAAACCGACCTTCGAGGTCGTCGGCAAACTGTGGGAGCTGGGTATCCGGGCAGAGGAAACGTGAGGAATCCTTTGTGATTGAATTTCGCGCAGAGCTGCATGTCCATACTGTCTTATCGCCTTGCGCTGGAACGGATATGTTGCCTGAAGCCATTGTGCAATCCGCGCTTTTCAACGAAATAAACCTCATCGCCATAACAGACCACAATGTTGGCTATAACGTCGCCCCCGTGAGGAAAATTGGGCGCAGAGAAGGCTTATTGGTGCTGCCCGGGATGGAGTTGGAGACCCAGGAAGAAGTTCACTCGATTTGCTTATTCGATTCTCTGGAACAGCTGAAAGCGCTTCAAAAAATCGTGGATGCTAACCTTCCGTTTTATCCAAATAATGAGGAGTTTTTTGGTCCACAATGGGTTGTAGACGAAAAAGGCAATAAAATTCGATTGGAAAAACGGCAGCTTTTATTTCCGGTTCAGATCTCAATCCAGAAAGCCTGCAAGATAGTAAAAGACCTGGGTGGACTGTTTTTTCCGGCGCACATAAACCGCGAAGCAAATGGATTGCTATCACATCTGGGCACGGTTCCTCCGGATTTGGATGTGCAGATTGTAGAGATTAACCGCCGCACCACCAAAGAAGCAATACTAAAACGCTACCCTGAATTAGCCCGCTACCATATTCTCCAAAGCGGCGATGTTCATTACCTTGATGGTTTCTTAGGCGCAAACCGATTCAGCGCAACAAACGCCTCGCTAAAAGCAATCACTGAAGGAATTCTTAACAACGCTTAAGCTCGCCCCTGCGACCTTTTCTTAGAAAAGCCGCCAGAAATCATTGACCAATTAAGCAGTTGGCGTTACACTAATTGCATCTTTTTTCACAAAATCTACATTCCGCCTTTAGGAGCACTCATGACCCTTTCCGAGAACAATGTCATTGCCAATCCTCTGGAGAACCCAGAACAAAAAGCGGTTATCGATGCCATTATTGATGAGAATATCCATCTCAATGGCGCTACCATGGTTATTTTGAACCAGGTACAGGAGAAAATCGGCTTCATTTCCAAACCGGTACAGGCATACATTGCGTCAAGATTAGGAGTACCAATCTCCAAAGTACACGGCGTTGTTTCTTTCTATTCATTTTTCACGACTACTCCGCGTGGAAAACACACGATTAAATTCTGCCTTGGAACCGCCTGTTATGTCGGTGGAATTGACCAGATTATCGAAAAAGCCAAGCAGCTGCTTGGCATTGAACCCGGAAATACAACGCCCGATGGCATGGTCACACTGGAAGTTTGCCGCTGCGTCGGCGCATGCAGTCAGGCGCCAGTCGTGGTTGTGGATGACAACATTCGTGGAAGAATGCAGCCAAATCGCTTTCCTAAAGTCATCCAGGACATTCAAAACCAAGAGGCTGCCAATTGAGAGAAATTGCCCTGCACATCCTTGATATCGCTGCCAACAGCATATCGGCGGGAGCCAGGAATATTTCTATCAGTATTATCGGAAATCGCAGGGATGACGCCTTAGATTTATCGATTTCCGATGACGGAAAAGGAATGACTCCGGAAATGGTTCAAACGGTGACAGACCCGTTTACCACCAGCCGGACTGAACGGAATGTAGGTTTGGGTATACCCTTGCTGAAAGCTGCCGCGGAAGCATGTAACGGTTGGTTCAACCTCACGTCAGAGCTTGGCAAGGGCACCAATGTGCAGGTTCACTTTCAACTCGGTCACATCGATCGGATGCCGTTAGGAGACCTGCCAAGCACTTTTCTGGCCTTGATTATCGGTACCCCTGCTGTCCACTGGATTTTCGAGGTAAAGCATGACAGCAGTGCGTTTTACTTCGATGACACGGAAATTAAGCAGGAACTCGGCGAAGACTGCCTCGCTGAACCAGAGGTCATCAGGTATATTCGCGAGGTATTTACTGAAGGAATTGAAACTTTAGCGTTGAATTAAGGAGAGACTCTATGCCAACCATCAAATCGCTCGAAGACCTGAAAAAAATGCGCGAGGAAGCACTGCGCAAACAGGAATTGAAGACCACAACCGGAAAAACTGAAATTGTTGTTGGTATGGGCACCGTAGGAATCGCTGCGGGCGCTCGCGAAACCCTCAAAGAAATCCTGGAATTTGTTGACAGCCACCATCTGGAGAATATCATCATTCGTCAGACTGGCAACATCGGGATTGATTCTTTTGAACCGATTGTTCAGGTAATCCTGCCTGGTCAGGAAAAGGTAACCTATGGGCATGTTTCACCGGAGGTCGCCAAGACCATCATGGAAGAACATGTTGTAAAGGGCAAGTTGGTCCCGGATTATCAGGTCAAGGGCTAATCCCTTAAGCGTTTAACGACAGCTTGGAAATTATTCACCGGAAGGATTACTATGGCGTTCTATAGATCTACTGTGCTTGTTTCTGTCGACCCAGTCTGCGTGGAAAAAGGCGCTTATGAATTAATTGACGCGCTTAATGACGAGTTGATCAAACAAGGTCTCATCGACGAAGTGCGCATCCTGGAAACCCCACGTCTGGGCGATCCACAAAAATTCGGTCCAGACATCATTGTCTACCCCGAAGCTACGCATTACACTAACCTGACCTACTATGAAATTCCTCGCCTGGTCGAAGAGCACTTTATCAAGGGACGCATCCTCAAGCAGTACGCCGCGAAAATGCAAGACGCGATTGATGAAGAGCTCAGCGCGCCAAAATCCAAAGAAATTCGCATTGTTCTGCGCAATGTCGGTGAGATTGATCCCCGCAATATCGAAGACTACATCGCCAACGACGGTTATCAGGCACTCGGCAAAGTATTAACAGAGATGAGCCCGGAAGACGTCATCCAGGAAGTTCTGGATGCCAAGCTGCGCGGACGAGGCGGCGCGGGCTTCCCCACCGGCCTCAAGTGGCGCTTTGCCCGACAAGCTGCCGGCGACATCAAGTATATCGTCTGCAACGCAGATGAGGGTGATCCTGGTGCTTTCATGAATCGCCGCGTGCTCGAAGGCGACCCGCACTCGGTCATTGAGGGGATGATTATTGCCGCGTACGCGATTGGAGCGAGGCAGGGCTACATTTACTGCCGCGCTGAGTACCCCATCGCCGTGAGCACAATGAACCTGGCGATGAAACAAGCGCGCAGCCTTGGTCTGCTCGGTAAAAACATTCTGGGCACAGACTTCAGCTTCGATCTTGAAATGCGCATGGGCGCCGGCGCTTTTGTTTGCGGCGAGGAAACCGCCTTGATGGCGTCCATCGAAGGCAGCAGAGGGGAACCCCGCACGCGTCCGCCATTCCCCGCGCAAAAGGGTCTGTGGGGCAAACCCACCAATATCAACAACGTCGAAACTTATGCTAACGTTCCCCAAATAATTCTTAAAGGTGCGGAATGGTACGCCAGCATGGGCACGGAAAAGAGCAAGGGCACCAAAACTTTTGCCCTGGCTGGTGATGTCAAGAATACTGGTTTGATTGAAGTGCCATTTGGGATAACGCTGCGGGAGATCATTTTCGACGTTGGCGGCGGCATTAAAAACGACAAGAAACTCAAAGCTGTGCAAACTGGCGGCCCCATGGGCGGATGTATACCAGAACACATGATGGATTTGCC
>JAGOML010000031.1:6991-21111 GCA_017993575.1 Anaerolineaceae bacterium
TTGGGATAACGCTGCGGGAGATCATTTTCGACGTTGGCGGCGGCATTAAAAACGACAAGAAACTCAAAGCTGTGCAAACTGGCGGCCCCATGGGCGGATGTATACCAGAACACATGATGGATTTGCCAGTGGATTATGAAACCCTCGGTCAGGCTGGTTCCATCATGGGTTCCGGCGGCATGATCGTGATGGATGAAGGCACATGCATGGTTGATATTGCCCGTTTCTTCCTGGAGTTTATTCAGGAAGAATCATGCGGGAAATGCGTTCCGTGCCGCGTAGGCACGCACAGGCTTCTTGAGATATTGGAAGGAATCTGTGATGGTCGCGGTAAAGATGGAGACATCGAAGAGCTGCAGGAATTGTGTGAGCAAATTCGACGCAACAGCCTCTGCGGTCTTGGACAAGGCGCGCCAAATCCTGTTGTTTCCACGCTTGTCCATTTTATGGATGAATACAAAGCTCACATCTACGAGAAACGCTGCCCTGCCAAAGTCTGCCGCAGCCTGATTAAGTACGAAATCCAGGATGGTCCCTGCACAGGCTGTACTGTCTGCGCCAGGAACTGCCCGGTTAGCGCCATTAGCGGAGAACGGAAACATACCCACGTAATCAACCAAGACATCTGCGTCAAATGCGGCATCTGTTATCAAGTCTGTCAATTTGATGCCATAAATGTAATTTAATCAGCACTTCCGAACAGGAGCAAAGGATGGCAGAAAATAAGTACGCCGAAGCTGAGACAATCCAACTTGTCAACGAAATCGTAGCGTCCACTGGAACTACCAGGGCTGATCTGATCCCTATCCTTCAAAAGGTCACCAACAATCTGGGTTACATCTCTCAGGACGCGATTAAACAGATTTCGACCTTACTAAAATTGCCAACCAAGGAAATTGCGTCCGTTGCCACCTTTTATCGGATGCTCTCCACGCAGCCGCACGGTCGGCATATCATCCAGTTTTGTGAAAGCGCTCCCTGCCATATTGTCGGCGGAAGAGAAGTTTTCATTGCCCTCAAGACTGCTCTCAATCTTGAGCCAGGCGAGACCTCGACGGACAATAAGTGGACATTTATTACCACCAGCTGCCTGGGTATCTGTGGGGTTGGTCCTGTGATCTTGATAGACACAGAAATTCATGGCAACGTCACACCGGACCAGGTTCCGAGTATTTTGGCTAAGTACGCATAAGGAGCTGCGATGAAAACCGTAAGATCCATGGTTCTAGTTTCAAGTGACCCAGAAAGTCAGAAACGCGGTTCCGCTGAAATTTTTGCCGCATTCGAACGCTTACTCAACCAATACGGACTCACTGAAGAAATTCAATTAAGCTACGCAAGCGATATTGGAAACAGCGCGGCTGTTCCTTTGGTGATGGTGTATCCCGAGGCAGTAATCTATGGACCACTGCAGGTGTCAGAAATCCCTCACATTGTTGAGGAGCATCTCTATAAAGGCAGGATTGTAGAAGAAAAGCTTGCGCCGCGTTACAATCTCTCTGGTCACGTTGCCTGGCTGCAAGCCCGCAAAGGCACCTTGCCTGCTGAGAACCGCGTGGTCCTTAAGAATGTCGGCATAATCGATCCAGATTCCATTGACGATTACATCGTCCAGGATGGTTACCAGGCGCTCGGTCTGGCGCTAACGATGAAACCCGAAGAAATCATTAAAACCATCACGGATTCGGGTTTGCAGGGACGAGGCGGCGCTGGTTTCCCAACCGGTTTGAAGTGGAGTTTTGTTCGTAAGGCTGCCGGTGCGAAAAAGTATGTTATCTGCAATGCTGATGAAAGTGAGCCGGGCACATTCAAGGATCGCGTTATTTTGGAAGGGGACCCGCACCGAACCATAGAAGCTATGTTAATTGCTGGCTATGCCGTCGGAGCGGACGAAGGCTTTATCTATATTCGCGGTGAGTATCAACTTGCGCTACAGAGGTTGGAAGCAGCCATCAAACAAGCAGAATCCTATGGATTTTTGGGTGAGAACATCTTTGGTTCAGGTTTTAGCTTCCATATGCATGTTCATGCTGGCGCCGGCGCTTACATCTGTGGTGAGGAGACCGCGCTAATTGAGTCGCTTGAGGGTAAACGCGGAGAACCTCGTTCCAGACCGCCTTATCCGACGACTGAAGGTCTTTGGGGAAAGCCGACCTTGATTAACAACGTGGAAACACTGGCGAATATTCCTCCCATCATTCGCAACGGTCCGGAATGGTACCGCAAGATGGGCACAGCCTCCAGCCCGGGCACAAAAGTTTGCACAATCCTTGGTAATGTCCATGAAAAAGGGCTGATTGAAGTTCCGATGGGCATTACTCTAAGAGAGATCATCACGATTTATGCCAAGGGCATGAAAGATGGCAACTTTAAGATGGCCCAAACCGGTGGCTCTGGCGGCTCCATTATTCCATCGAGCTTGCAAGACACCCCGATGGATTTTGAATCCTACCGAAAAGCGGGTGTTTCCCTTGGCTCTGGAGCGCTATTGATTTGCAATGACAGCGTTTGCATCGTTGACCTTGCAATCGTGCTTACCAACTTCTTCAGGGTCGAGTGCTGTGGAAAATGTACACCATGTCGGATTGGGACAAAACGCGCGCATGACTTGCTCATTGGCATCAGCAAAGGGCAAGGAAAGATGGAGGATTTGGCCGAGCTGGAAAATCTCGGTCATGATCTTATTGCCTTATCCAACTGCGGCCTGGGCCAGACGGCTGGTACGCCATTAAAAGACATGTTTAATTACTTCCGTGCTGAAGTAGAAGCGCACGTCAAGCTCGGCATATGCCCATGCGGGATTTGCCAAATGCACGATTAATCAACTTATTCATAGATGCGAGGTTAAAATGGCAGATAATACAATTTCAGTTGACGATCTCACTCCCCCAGAAATTGCCGCAAAAGCAGTGAATGTCGGCATTAAAAAAGCCGGCCTTGATTTCTGGACCATGTTCGTACTGGCCCTTTTTGGCGGTGCGTATATCGCCATCGGCGCCGTGCTTGCGACCACCATTGGGACCAATGGCGCGGAGTTCCCATACGGCGTAAACACGCTGCTTAAAGGTTTGATTTTCACGGTTGGCCTGATCCTGGTTATCGTCGCCGGCGCGGAACTGTTCACAGGCAATAACCTGATGCTATTAGCAGTTCTTAGCAAAAAAATCACCTTAGGGAAAATGCTGCGCAACTGGGGAATTGTCTACATTGGGAACTTAATTGGCGCAATCATTATCGCGCTCATCATGGTCATGTCAAAGCAATACGGCTTTGCTGGCGGCGCGATTGGCAAAACTGCGCTGACCGTCGCAAACGCCAAGAGCGGTTTAGGATTTACGTCTGCTCTCGGATTGGGAATAATGTGCAATATTCTGGTCTGCCTTGCAGTCTGGATGACATTCTCCGCGCGCACAACCGCAGGCAAGATAGCGGCGATCATTTTACCGATCAGTGCATTCGTGGCCGCGGGTTTTGAACACAGCGTCGCGAACATGTACTTCATCCCGGTCGGTCTCTTTATTAAAGCATTCGATCCAGCTTTCGCTGCTAATGCCGGAGAGTTCGCGAACCTTTCCTGGGCAAACTTCTTTGTAAAAAATCTCCTCCCGGTTACTCTCGGCAACATTATTGGAGGCGCAATTTTCGTCGGTGCTGCTTATTGGTTCATTTATCTGAGAAAACAAAAGTAGCGCGCTGGGTCACTTTTTATTTCAAAGTAAATCTCGTAGAAGGATGAAAATATGGTTAACTTGAAAATCAACGGTCGGGATGTCCAGGCAGAACCTGACTGGACAATTCTCAAAGCAGCTCAAAATGCAGGGGTCACCATTCCTACCTTGTGCAACCACAAAGACCTCTCACCTACGGGCGCATGCCGAATGTGTCTGGTTCAGGTCAAAGGTGCGCGTGGATTAGCCACCTCTTGCACCACGCCTGTCGCGGAAGGAATGGAAGTCGTGACCGAAAATGAAGAGCTGGCAAAATCCCGCCGCTCTGTGCTCAAACTACTGCTCAGCGTATATCACGATGCTGGTTACACAAACTACGACGCTGACAACGAACTTTACAGATGGGCACGATTCTATAACCTTGACCCCAAGACTCTCACGTCTCCAACGCCGCGCTATACAATCGATTCTGATCCCAATCCGTTTGTTTTCGTCGATCTGAATAAATGCATTCTTTGCACGCGCTGCGTGCGGGCTTGCGCTGAGATCCAGGGACGTTTTGTGTGGGGTATTTCCCAAAGAGGTTTTGAATCACACTTGGCGGCTGGCATGGATCAGAACATGCTGGACGCGCGCTGCGAATCCTGCGGCGCTTGTGTGGCATACTGCCCCACTGGCGCGCTCGCGCTCAAGCCATCGGTCTCGGCGCCAGCGGCTCAAACCAAGGTTACGACTACATGTTCTTACTGCGGCGTTGGCTGCCAATTCGACCTCAACGTCGTTGATAACGAAGTAGTACGCGTAACTTCAAAACCTGAAGCTCCCGCAAACGGCATGCATCTCTGCGTCAAAGGCCGTTTTGGTTTCTCGTATGTACATCATGCTGACCGATTGACCAAGCCTCTGGTGAGGGAATACCTACTCAAGGGTGAAGCGCGGCCTTCCAAAGAAGACCGCGGTCCGTGGGTTGAGACAGATTGGGATACGGCTCTGAATTTGGTTGCCCAAAAACTGGCCACAACGCGCGACACCTATGGGCCCGACAGTGTCGGTGTGCTTTCCTCGGCTAAATGCACGAACGAAGAAAACTACCTGATGAACAAGTTTGCCCGGCAGGTCATCGGCACCAACAACATCGACCACTGCGCGCGCCTTTGCCATGCCAGCACCGTTGCCGGCCTTGCCACAGCCTTGGGTTCTGGAGCGATGACAAACTCGATGAAGGATATTGCCGAGAATGCCAACTCCATGCTGGTAATTGGCTCCAATACCACCGAACAGCATCCAGTGTTTGGCGCGAAAATTCGTCAGGCGGTACTGCGCCGGAATGTACAGCTGATTGTCGCTGACCCCCGCCAAATAGATCTCTGTGAATTCGCAGTGCTGCATCTGCAGCAAAAACCAGGCACGGACATCCCATTGGTAAACGGTTTGATGAACATTATCCTCGAAAAGGGTTATGTCAATACCGCGTTCGTGGAAGAGCGGACGGAGAATTTTGATGCCCTCGTGGAGAATATCAAGCTCTATCCTCCAGAGCGGGTATCTAAGATTACTGGCGTACCTGTTGACCAGCTTTATCAAGCGGTAGAAATCATTGTCAAGAATGCCCCGATGGCGGTCTTCTGGGCGATGGGTATCACCCAGCATACAACTGGCGTTCATAACGTCTTCGCGCTGGCAGATTTGCAGATGATGCTGGGCAATTTCGGTATTCCAGGTGGTGGCGTCAATCCTCTGCGTGGGCAAAATAACGTCCAGGGAGCTTGTGATATGGGTTGTCTTGTCAACGTTTATCCAGGCTATCAGGCGGTCACTGCTGAGGCATCTCAACAAAAGTTTGAGGAAGCCTGGGGCACCAACCTGTCCAATAAAGTTGGCAAGACGGTGACGGAAATTATTCCCGGCGTGCTTGAAGGCACCACCAAAGCGCTCTACATTCTTGGCGAAAACCCGGCAATGACAGACCCGGATTCCAATCATATTCGCCACTGTCTCGAAGAGTTGGAATTCTTCGCGCTGCAGGATATCTTCCCAACCGAAAGCTCCGCCTACGCGGATGTGCTTCTGCCTGGCGTTTCCTTTGTCGAAAAGACCGGCACCTACACCAGCACTGAGCGCCGTGTTCAGATGCTCCATCAGGCTATTACCCCCCGCGGCGAAGCCCGCCAGGACTGGGAAATCATCGCAGATCTCGCGCGGAGAATCGTTGCCCTTGGCGGTCGCCGCATCTATCCAACCCCTTGGTCCGGATGGAACTACGCGAGCTCTGCCGAAATATTGACCGAGGTTTCAGCGCTTACTCCTAGTTACGGCGGTATCTCTCATAAACGCCTCGACGCTGGTGAAAGCCTGTGTTGGCCGTGTCCTAATGCGGAGCACCCTGGAACACCAATCCTGCACATTGGCAAATTTACGCGTGGAAAAGGCAATTTTATCCCCGCCATTCACATGGATCCTTCCGAGTTACCCGATGAGGAATTCCCAATGATGCTGACCACCGGCCGTGTCATTTATCACTGGCACAGTGGTGAAATGACCCGCCGCGTCAAGGAATTGATGGAAGTCTACGGCGAAGCCCTGATTGAAGTTTCCCCGGCGGATGCCCGCAAGCTTGGTTTGAATCGCGAGCTTAACAAAGTTAAAGTTAGCTCAAGGCGCGGAACAATCACAGCTGGCGCATGGGTGACTGATAGAGTGCCGGAAGGTTTAATCTATGGAAATTTCCACTTCCCGGAGAACAATATCAATTACCTCACCAAAGCCGCCCTGGACCCCATCGCGAAAATCCCGGAATTCAAGGTAACCGCTGTCAAGGTGGAAGCGGTGGCATAACACAAGTAGTGGAACAAGCCCAGCAGATGCTGGGCTTGTTATTTTTTAGAGCGCTTTTGCCAGGGCTTCTGCGCGAGCAAAATCCTCTGGGGTGTTTATGTTGAAGAATGCCAGCCCGTGGGGGTCATACTTGCGACAAAAATCGCTATCAAGTTCCACAACCCGCACCTCAGGGAACCAGGAAATCAGGCGCCTCTTTTGTTCCCGGATAGCTTTTAGGATGGCCTCACGACACACATCCCGGCGGTAAACAGCATGCAAAGGCTCAAAAAAATCATCCGAGCTTTTTGGCACAGCCACATCCTTACCTGATTCTCTTAGCCAGTCCGCTCCTGCCGATAAAATTCCAGCGTTGGCGAAAGGCAGATCGCACGCGACCACCGCGACCAATTCGTACTGGGCTACCGTCATCGCGGTATATAGCCCCCCAAGCGCGCCCAAACCAGGAATTGTGTCTGGGACTACTCTGACTGGGATGTCAAACGTTTGCTGTTCAGCGTTGCAGACAACCAGAACTTCTCCTGCTATTGGCAAAAGAAGGCGATAGATTCGTTCTAATAACGGCGTTCCCAAAAATGACAGATGGGATTTTGAACTTCCCATCCTACTGGAATTACCGCCAGCCTGAATAACTACACTGAGTGGTTCCAAAACCAGCCCATCCTTGTCCATGCGATCTGAAAGTCAATTATAATGGCTTCTGAAAACCAATTTACTTTATCGAGAATTCAAGCAACCAAGCAGCTTTTTTTCCAAGACAGACCATCCAGGAAACATGCCATGAACCAAGCCGCTTTACCTAAAAAGATTTGGAGCTTTTCCAGTAAAACTGACACAATTAGCGAGATCAATAAACCTGTCGTGAATGAACATTCCGCCGCGTTATTTGTTAACAACGAGCTTTGGCTCACATTCATTTGCTCCCCAACCGATTTGGAAGCGCTCGCGATTGGTTTCTTGTTTGGTGAAAACGTAATTATGGACTTGTCCGAGGTTGATTCCATAAAACTGGAGGAGGACGCTAGCCGAATTATGGTCAATCTGAGGCATCCAGTCGCAAAGCCAACCCATTTTCACCGCACATCCACTGGATACGGAGTAGAAAACAAGCTGAATCCCCCACGCCTGCCTGCTGACTTTCGTCTCAGACCTGGCGAAGTGCTGGATTTGTACCGCCAGTTTCTGGACCAGCAGGAACTGCACGAGCACGTGGGAGGTTTTCACAGCGCGGGATTGAGTGATGGCATCAGCGTGCCAATCATGGTCGAGGATCTTGGCCGGCACAATTGCGTGGATAAACTCACCGGCTTGTTCCTTCTTCAAGGGCGGTCGTTTACGCCAAACATCCTCCTGCTCAGCGGTCGAATCAGCTCGGAGATGGTGTTCAAAACCTTTGCGCTTGGCGTCCCGATGATCGTCTCGCGCACTTCCCCTACCGCGCTGGCAGTAGACTGCGCCGACGAGGCTGGTATAACCTTGATTGGTTACCTACGCGGCGCGCAGTTTGATATTTACAGCCATCCCGAACGTCTGCAAATGGAAGCATAGTTTCTTCGAAGTGAGTTACCCTGCCTCCGTTCGATAGCAATTAATGACAACTATGCACGAGCTCGCTGTGACGGAAAGCATTCTTGAAATCGCCAATCGAGCCGCGTTGGAAAATAAAGCCAACCGCGTGACCGATATTTACCTGACCATAGGTCAGCTTTCATCAATTGTTGATGATTCTGTCCAGTTTTATTGGGATCACATCAGCAAGGGAACGCCCAGCGAAGGCGCAGTTCTGCATTTTAACCGCGTTCCTGCCCGGTTGAGATGCAAAAATTGCAACGAATACTATGAACTGCGTGACGAGCTTATGCCGTGCCCGGCTTGTGGCAGCATCTCGCTCGAAATAATCAGCGGCGAAGAGCTGCTTGTAGACCATATTGAGGTTGTCAAGGACTGAAGATGACACAAAGGATTGAAATCGTTCGCAAGATATTAGACTCCAACCAGCGCATTGCGGCTTCTAATCGCGCGCTGTTGGACGAAAACAATATTTATGGGATCAATATAATGGCTTCTCCAGGCTCTGGGAAAACCAGTTTCATCATGGAGACCCTCCAGCGTTTGCCGCCACGCGTTCACGTTGGCGTGATTGAAGGCGACACCGCGCCGGTCACCATCGACGCCGACAAAATCAATGCATTAGGTACGCCCGCCGTGCAAATTAACACCGGCGGCGAGTGCCATCTGGACGCGGTCATGGTGGAACTTGCGCTTCAAAAGCTCGACCTGAAGCTCCTCAACCTGGTCCTCATTGAAAACGTCGGCAACCTAATTTGCCCTGCCAGCTTTGACCTGGGAACTACAGCCAACATTGTGATAGCGTCTATCCCGGAAGGCGACGATAAACCTTACAAATATCCCAACATCTACCGTGGTTTGGATGTTCTGATTATTAATAAAATTGACCTGCTGCCCTATGTTGACTTCCGCATGGATTACTTTACCAAGGGGATCCAAATGCTAAACCCGGATATCAAAATTTTCCCGGTTTCGTGTAAGACTGGAGAAGGTTTTGAGCGTTGGATTGACTGGCTGTCATCAAACATCCCGACGAAAGACCTGCCAATCGACCAGTGAAACTCCAGAATCAGCGCTTTCTCATCTCCGGGATTGTGCAAGGCGTGGGCTTTAGGCCTACAGTATATCTGCTTGCGCGCGAACACCACCTAACTGGTTGGGTCATTAATACTGCCCAGGGTGTTGAAATTGAAATTCACGGAACTGAAGAAAATTGCGACGCTTTTACGCGCAGCCTAAGGGAAAATCCACCTGCCCTGGCGAAGGTGGATAGTTTCGTTGTGTCTCAAGCGCCTTTGTATATCTATGCTGAATTTGAAATCCGTCAGAGTAAAGACCAGCCGGGCAACTTTTTGCCTGTCTCTCCGGATATCGCGATTTGCGCCGACTGCAAAAGAGAGCTCTTCGATCCTGAGGACCGCAGATACCGCTATCCGTTCATCAATTGCACGCACTGCGGACCGCGCTTCAGCATTGTCCAGGACATCCCATATGACCGCGCGACAACCAGTATGGCTGGCTTTCCCTTATGCCCGGACTGCGCGAGAGAGTATCACGACCCCGCCGACAGGCGCTTTCACGCTCAGCCGGTCGCCTGCCCGGCTTGCGGCCCCGAAATATGGTACGAAGTGAATGGAGAGCGCGTTTCCCGGAGGGAGAACGCCCTTAAAGACGCACGCGCGGCTATTCGGCAAGGGAAAATCCTGGCAATCAAAGGCTTGGGTGGTTACCACCTGGCCTGTGACGCGCGCAATGCGTCCGCCCTAAAGACCTTGCGAGATAGAAAGCGCCGGACCGGAAAACCTTTCGCCTTGATGGCATCTTCAATCCAGGTCATCGAAAAATTCGCGCGGCTTTCCGATCAGGAACGGAAAATGCTGGATTCACCGCAAGCGCCCATTCTGTTGACCGAGACGACAGAGGCCGGAAGAGAACTTGCGCGATTAGTCGCGCCGGACCAAACCAGGCTCGGATTCATGCTTCCGTACACCCCACTGCATTTGCTGCTGATGCAGCCCGAATTGGATTTTCCGGAAGTGTTGGTGATGACCAGCGCAAACCTGAGCGAAGAACCCCTGGCGTACCAGGATGACGAAGCCCGAATTCGTCTCGCTGGCCTGGCGGATGCTTTCCTGATGCATAACCGCCCCATCCACATGCGGGTGGATGACTCAGTAGTCACCGAACTGAGAGGTGAAGCCTACCTTGTTCGCCGCGCGCGGGGATACGCGCCTGGTCAGCTGCGGATTCCAGCAGCAGAGCTGCCAATTCTTGGCGCTGGGACGCAGTTGAAAAATACATTTTGCCTGGCAAGAGAACACTATGCCTTCGTCAGCCATTTCATCGGGGATCTCGAAAATCAAGAGACTCTGGATTCATATGAACGGGCTGTTGAGCATTACGAAAAATTGTTCCGCATCCATCCCCAGGCGCTGGCCTGCGACATGCATCCGGACTACCTCGCCACGCGCTACGCGCAGGGGCGCAGCAAGCAAGAAAACCTTCCGCTTACTGCCGTGCAGCACCACCATGCCCATCTGGCTGCCTGCCTGGCAGAAAACGCCTGGGAGAGCAGCGAGCCAGCCATTGGGCTTATTTTCGATGGGACTGGCTACGGGACGGATAGCAGCATTTGGGGCGGTGAAATCCTGGTTGGAGGATACCAAAGCTTTGAGAGGCGCTTTCACCTGCTGCCGGTGCGCTTGCCAGGCGGAGACCTGGCAGTGCAGAAGCCGGCCCGCACCGCCTTAAGTTGGTTAGAAGCGGCTGGTATATCCACCGAAGAATCCACCCTTCCTTCGATATGCGCGCTTGGTGAGGAGGAGAGCGCGGTTGTGCGCGCGCAGATAAAAAATGGGTTTAACGCGCCACTTACCAGCAGCATGGGCAGGTTGTTCGACGCTGTCGCGTCAATTATGGGTATATGCCACAAAATAACTTACGAAGCCCAGGCTGCCATTTCCCTGGAAAGCGCTGCCGACCCCGACGAGAAAGGCTTCTATTCCGTCCTACTCGAAGGTGAGGTGATTGATCCCAGGATGATGCTGCGCGAGATAGTCCAGGATCTGCGCGCCGGTGTCAGCATCCCTCGGATAAGCGCAAGATTCCATAACAGCATCATCCGCGCATCCTTAGAGGCCTGCCGTATCATCTCGAAGGAAACCGGGGTGCGCCATGTGGCAATTTCCGGGGGAGTATGGCAGAATATGAGGATGATGCGCGCGCTGCTGCCAGCGCTGGAAGCAGAAAGTTTTCTGCCGCTTTATCATCACAGCCTGCCAAGCAACGATGCCTGTGTGTCACTCGGGCAGGTCATGGTAGCTTTACAGTCTTTAAACAAATAATCACTGAGGTAAAAAACGTTATGTGCCTTGGAATCCCCGGAAAAGTCATCAAGCTTTTTATATTGGATGGAACCGCGATGGCAATTGTCGATTTTGGCGGCGTGCAGCAGGAAGTCTGCGTTGCCACGGTCCCGGAAGTGCAGCTTGGTCAGTACGTTATCGTGCACGCGGGTTTTGCGCTGAATTTGCTTTCAGAACAGGAAGCGGAAGAGACAATTCGCCTGCTCAACGCAATGAATGCCTTCAACAAGGCGCAAAGTGATATGGAAGACACAAAAGCATGAGTCTGAGCACGCCTGGTGATTTTCGCAGCGCGGAACTGACGCACAAACTCGCGGCAAAGATCCGGGAAACCGCCACGCGTCCATGGAGAATCATGGAAATCTGTGGTGGTCAGACACATGCGCTGCTTCAATATGGACTGGACCAACTCCTTCCACCGGAAATCACTCTGATACACGGCCCAGGTTGCCCTGTGTGCGTCACTTCCTTGGAAGCGATTGAAAACGCCCTCCAGATATCCCGCCAGCCGGATGTCATTTTCACTTCTTTCGGAGATATGCTCCGCGTCCCTAGCGCCCGCGCCAATCTCTTTAGCGCACGTGCTGAGGGCGCAGATGTGCGCGTCATCTATTCCCCCTTAGACGCAGTGAAACTGGCGCAAAATACACCCCACAAACAAGTGGTGTTTTTTGCTATCGGATTTGAGACCACCGCCCCTTCCATTGCAGCCAGCCTGCTGCACGCGGAACGCAACAATATCAGCAATTTCAGCATTCTCCCAGCAAACGTGCTGGTTCCACCTGCCATGCATGCCATCCTGCGCAATCCTGATAACCAGGTCCAGGCTTTTCTGGCGGCCGGTCATGTTTGCGCGGTGATGGGCTACTGGGAGTACGAACCTATCGCTGCTCAGTACCGAGTCCCGATTGTTGTCACCGGTTTTGAACCCGCGGATATGCTGCAAGGCATTCTGATGACAATCCAGCAGTTGGAAAAGGGACAGTACGCGGTTGAGAACGCCTATGCGCGCGCAGTCACGCGAGAAGGCAACCGGGCTGCGCAGGACCTGATTATTATGGTTTTTGAGCCGGTTGACCGCCAATGGCGCGGGATTGGCCTTATTCCCCGCTCTGGGCTGGGATTGCGGCAGCGCTATCAGAGCTTCGACGCGCTCAAGCGCTTCCCGCTTATTCAGGAATCAGTAGAGGAATCATCGCTCTGCATCGCAGGACAGGTCCTACGTGGAATCGCGACACCCCGCGCATGTCCGGCGTTTGGACGGGAATGCACGCCCGCGTCTCCTCTGGGAGCTCCGATGGTATCGTCAGAAGGCGCTTGTGCCGCGTATTATCGTTATCAGCGGGTGGAAAAATGACAGAACACAACTACCCAACCATGCAGGGTCTGGTTTGCCCGCTTCCCTTCCAGACCAGCGACCAAATTGTCATCGGACACGGCAGTGGCGGCGTTATGACGCATGAGCTTATTGTCAATGTGTTTCAGAAATACCTGGGGAACGCGATTCTGAACGCTGGCAACGACAGCGCCCTCTTATGTGGAGAACTATTACCCCCTGCTGGTTCTCAGCTAGTGGTTTCCACTGACGCGCACGTCGTCACCCCGCTCTTCTTCCCAGGCGGCGACATTGGCAGGCTGGCTGTTTGCGGCACGGTCAACGACGTCGCGATGCTTGGCGCGCAGCCAAGGTACCTGACTGCGAGCTTTATCCTGGAGGAAGGCTTTTCAATACAGGAACTTGAGGCAGTCCTGGCGTCCATGCGCGATGCCTGCGCGGAAGCGGATGTGCGGATAATCGCCGCGGATACCAAAGTTACCGAAAAAAATAAAGCCGATAAGTTGTTTATTACAACCACCGGGATCGGCTGGGCACCCGCAGGTCGAAAGATTGCTGGCGACCAGGCGCGGCCAGGTGACGCTGTCCTCATATCCGGACCGCTGGGAAATCACGGCATCGCGGTCTTGCAGGCGCGCGGCAACCTTGGCTTTCAATCTGAGGTCCAATCGGATACTGCCCCACTTAACCACCTGGTGCAGCGGCTGTGTGAAGCAGCGCCCGATGTGCATGTGCTGCGCGACCCAACCCGCGGTGGACTAGCCACCACGCTGGTCGAAATTGCCAGGCAATCCGGGGTCACTATTCGCTTGGAAGAAGGAGATATCCCCATAGACGCTGCGGTGCGAGCAGCCTGTGATTTACTCGGCTTAGACCCGCTCTACCTGGCGAACGAAGGCAAGGTAATCGTCATTGTTCCAGAAGTGGAGGCCGAAAGCGCGCTAAATGCTATGCGCAAAGATAAGTACGGCCAACAGGCCCGCAGGATAGGAAGTGTTACCGGAAAATCTGAAGGCCAGCTGCTGCTGCGCACCACGCTTGGGACAACGCGCATTTTGGATATGCTCGCCGGGGAAATGCTGCCCCGTATTTGCTAACAGCTGCTTGGCAGGTGAACTGCCAATGGAATCGCGCCGCTTGGCTGCTTAGTCGCCAGTTGCTTTACCAAGCCAACAAATCACTGGCTCTGAAAACGAGAAACCCGCAGTAACCAACGGAGTGGATGGCTTCTTCATTTTCTTGACAAAAAGCCTGCCAGCCGTATACTTAATTTGTTAACATCACAATAAAGGCGGACCAAATGAAAATTGATTTCCAAGAAACTACCAACGATCTGCTCAAGCGCAT
>JAGOML010000032.1:0-7407 GCA_017993575.1 Anaerolineaceae bacterium
GGGTCGGGTCGGTGCGCAAAGACAAAATCTACGTATTCCAGCCCAAGCCGCCTGAGCGCGTTGTTCACGCCTTCGATGATGTGCTTGTAGTTTAGGCCAACATCGTTGGGTCCTTTGCCGCCCCAGAAGATTTTGGTCGAGAGCAGGTATTGTTCGCGCGGCAAACCCATTTCGCGCAGCGCCTGCCCCATGATGATTTCGGATTGACCGCCCGCGTAGGCTTCGGCGTTATCAAAGAAGTTCACGCCGGCTTCCCAGGCGGCTTCCAGGATTTTCCGGGCAGCCGGAACGTCCACCTGCTTGCCGTAGGTGACCCAGGAACCGATGGATAGTTCTGATACTTTAATGCCTGCTTTGCCAAGATGACGATATTGCATGCTTTCCACTCCATTTTTGTTTGATTATAGGTGGTTTGCGCAGCGATTGCCTCTGTAGCATTAGACAAAGCCGAAGCGCGGAGGAAGCCAAACCAGAATCTTATTTTTAAATTAGGCCTGTTTCTGAACGAGGCTGCCTGCCCAAGGCTTAGCCTGAAAACGCCGATGCTTATTTTGCGGTACGAATAGGCGGGCTTGAATCATTGACTCGCGTTTTACCCTATGATATTATTTACTCCCTGAACCGCCCCCAGCGTTTAGCGGCACAAAGCTCGTGCCCTTAGCCCAAGGGGCGTATGCCAAAACCAGAAACTCGGCAGCAGCGGATTAACAAAGCAATACTTTTTTCATGCCCCCATCGTCTAGTGGCCCAGGACGCGGCCCTCTCAAGGCCAAAACCAGGATTCGAATTCCTGTGGGGGCACTTTCTTTTTAATCCAGCAAACCCAAAAAAGATTATCCTGACCATTGTCGCGGCCCTTAGCCCGCAGGGCGTATGCCAAAACCAGGATTCGAATTCCTGTGGGGGCACTTTCTTTTTAATCCCCTGAAAACCTTTAAATAATTATCATATTCAATATAATCGCTGTATACTTGATTTTGTCCACTAGTTTGTTTATTTACCTACACACACGCCTTTCTCAATAGTTAACAAGCTCTTTTACATCCAGCATCCGAAAAATTGACAGGAAGATGCCGCTTAATGTCCACCAAACACTAAGGAGTCCAATTATGTCTCACCGGGAAAGAACGCCCAAAAACACGCTTCGCAACCTTATTCTGGGGGTTACAGCTATTCTCCTTATCCTCTTGTTCGCGCTGCCCCAAGCAGGCCAGGCATCCCCTCCAAAGCCGATTGTCTACATCGGGCTGATCCCGGATACCGGCGGTATCGACGACAACTCTTTTAACGAAATGGCCGCCGCGGGTCTCGCGCAGGCGGAAACCGATTTTGGCGTGGTCGGGACGATCTATCCTACCAGCCCTGAAGACGATTACGCGACACAGCTTGCTGCATGTGTTGCTGGCGGGAATATCCTTTGTATCACCGTAGGTTATTCTATGACGGATGCAACGCTCGCGGCTGCAATCGCAAACCCGGAGGTAAATTTTGCCATTGTGGACGCCAGTTGGGATACTTACCCGGATAATCTGCGCGGCATCAAATTCAACGAGGCAGAAGTTGGTTATCTGGCTGGCACCCTGGCAGGCTTGATGAGCACCAGCAACGTCATTGGGGCCATCGGCGGATTTCCCATCCCTCCTGTGGACAATTTTATGTTCCCATATCAATATGGCGCCCAGTGGGCAAACCCATCCGTGCAGGTTTTGTTGGAATATTCCTATGACTTCCTAAACCCTGATCTCGGAGCACAGATGGCGGAAGACCAGATGGCGCGCGGCGCGGATGTTATTTTCGCGGTTGCTGGTCCTACCGGGCTTGGGGTAAACATCACGACTGCCCAGGCTGGCAAATGGACTATCGGCGTGGATGTGGACGTCTACTACACCTTTTTTGGCGGCGGAGCTGTGGACGGACATGAGTACTTGCTCACCAGCGCAATGAAACGGGTAGACATGGCGGTTTACCACACCATTGAGGATATTGTGGATGCCACTTTTACATCCGGCACGATGGTTAACGACCTGGCGAATGAAGGCGTTGGGCTGGCACCCTATCACGACGCCGCGGCATCCATCCCGCAAGCTGTGCAGGACCAGGTGGCAGCCGTCGCGCAGAGCATCATGAGCGGCGAGACGGATGTCTGGGAGCCTCTCTATAAATACAGCATCGCCCTGCCTATCACGATGAAGTAAGCCTAATTGCTTTGTGGCTAAAGGACGCGGGTCTTGCGCGCGTCCTTTTATTTCACGTTCGCTCATCAGAAGGCCAAGCACCAGCTTCAGGAGCCGGCCGCTGCCCTCTGATTGTTTTCCGAACTTTCACGACCGCGTCTTCACCAAAACTGTGTAATAAGCTGCCACATTCAGGTAAAATTTAATCAGAAGCAAGCCCATGACGATGAGAACTGACTCCACAGAATCACTTCGATACCCCCGCCGCAGAATCGCGCGCGCGCTTTTGCGCGGCGGCGCCAGGCTGCTCATCGCGCTGCTCACCCGCCTGAAAGTCCGCGGGATGGAGAACTTCCCACGCAGCGGTCCGGTGATATTGGCAGGCAACCACGTGGGCGTGATGGAAGCGGTGTTGATGGCAGCGCTCTCCCCGCGCCAGGTGGAATTCCTGGGCACCGGCGATATCCCCATCGACCCCACTTACGCCCGCATTGTGGATGCCTACGGACTGATTCCGGTCAACCGCGGCAACCTGGACCGTGACGCGATTAAGAAATCGGTGGACGTTCTGCGGCAGGGCGGCGTGCTGGGGATTTTCCCCGAAGGCGGCATATGGGACCCCGCCCATATGGACGCGCAGCTTGGGGTGGCACTCATCAGCCAACGCGCTAACGCGCCGGTTCTCCCGATTGGCTTTGGCGGCATGCGCGGAGCTTTGGGCAGCGCGCTAAAGTTCAGGCGACCCCACCTGGAAATGCATGTTGGCCAGCTTATCCCCCCCGCCGCGCTCCCTGAAGGCGTTGACCGGCGGCAGGCCTTGCAGGAGTATGCCAGCCTGGTTCTCGCGCGCATTACCGCGCTCGTGCCCAGCTCGGAGTTGGCAGGCCAGCCAAAGGAACTTAACTACCGCTTCTCGCTGCAGCCGGATTACCAAAGCTCCGAAAGCTCTCAGCCCTTACTTGCTGACAAGCGCGGGCAAGTCTTCGCGCGGCTGCTCTTCTCGCCGGTTCTGCTGGACGCGCTGCACCGCAATCTGCAACTGCCGGTCGGCGTGTGGATAAACCCGCCCGCTAACGTATCCAGCGCGGATTTTACAGCGGCGCTCAACGCGGTTCTGGAATATCTTGAACACAATCCGGGTTTCTTTACTTATCGTTTTGGGGTCGAGCAGGGCTTAGAGCTTGCCAGGGCGCTGGAAGACTTGCGCGATTTCCTGGCGAACGCGCGCGCTGTGGGGGGTACGCTGCGCCTGAGCGCGTCCTCCCAGGCGCGTTTCGCGGATGGCCGCAGCGAAGATTACAGCCTTAACTTCGCGATTACGCCCCAATAGTCAAAACTTGTATCACTCCTGCGATGGGTGGATATCTTTGATATTAAGCTGGAGTGTATTCCTGCCCATGTAACTGTTTAACTCAAACACATAGGCAATATCAATGCGCTCTGGCAGCTGGTTCAGCCAGTAACCCTGCTTGAAGGCAATCGCGTCGAAGTAATGCTTGCCGGCCTGCAGGCTCAACTTGAGGTGCTGTCCATCGCCAACCACCCTGGCGGACCCCACGCGGCATCCCCGGCTGCAGAAGAGCGCTTCGGGGTTCTCGCGTCCGGTCGGTTCCAATTTCTCCATCGCTTCAAACACTTGCGGAATGAATTCATCGCGCAGATGTTCCAGCCGTATTTCCCGATCAATTCCGAGCACAGGCACCAGCTCCACGCCCCGAAGTGTCTCCCGGGCAATCGCGTTCAGTCGCTCCAGCAGTGCCGGGGCGTTTTCCAGGCTGACGGTGAGCCCTGCCGCCATGGAATGCCCACCATGGCGCACCAGCAAGTCCGCGCATGCGTCCAGCGCGCTGGTGATATTGAATTCCGGTATGGATCGGCAGGATGCCACGATGCTGGTTTCATTCACCGAGCCGATGATTGCCGGGCGGTAAAGCTGCTCCGCAACGCGCGAGGCTGCCAAGCCCACCACGCCTTCATTAAAATCCGGCGAAGCGGCAAAAATGATTGGATTTTCGGTATCCGCCTGAAGCGCGCTCTGGATGGCCTGTTCCTGAATGCGGAAAGTCAGGTCTTTGCGCTGCGCGTTCTGAGCGTCCAACTGTTGGGCTAACATGCCCGCGCTGAAGACGTCCGTGGAAGTCAGGAGCTCAAAAGCAGCCATAGCAGAATCCAGCCTGCCCGCCGCGTTCAGGCGCGGACCTAAGCCAAAACCGATGTTTCCGGAATTGATACTCTCCAGCTTGATGCCAGAAACTTGCGCGAGGGAGTACAAACCCTGGCGTTCGGTCGCGCGCATCTGGTCCAGCCCAGCCCGTACCAGCGCCCGGTTTTCCGCGTTGATCGGCGCCAGGTCTGCTACCGTACCCAGAGCCACCAGGTCCAACCAGTCGCGCGCGTCCAACCCCTGATGCGGGTAGGTTTGTAGGTAAGCGTCGGCGAGTTTATAAGCCAACCCAACACCCGCCAGATGCTTGTAGGGGTAGGGGTCCCCCGCCTGGCGAGTGTTAATCACCGCGTCCGCCGGGGGCAGCTGCGCGCCGGGCTGATGGTGGTCGCTCAGAATAACGCGCATACCCAGGTCCTTTGCCAGCGCGATTTCCGCGATGGACCGGATGCCGCAATCCACAGTAATCAACAAGCCAATACCTTCGCGATGCAGCTGCTCCACAGCGTCCAGGTTCAGGCCGTAGCCCTCATCAAAACGGCTGGGGATGTACACGCGCGGTGTGCTGCCCAGCTTCACAAGAAATTCATACAGCAGCGCGCTGGAGGTCACCCCATCCACGTCATAATCGCCGTAGATGGCGATGGGTGTTTTATCGTGCAGCGCCAGGCGCAAAATTTCTACCGCCGCGTCCATGTCTTTCATCAGAAAAGGGTTCGTCTCCGCGCCTGGCGCGCAGTCCACAAACGCGCGCGCGGACTTGTAATCGCTGATGCCGCGGTTATACATCAGCTGCCGGAGCAAACTGGGGAATTCCTCCAGTTCGCTATTGATATGAGGTGGAATCAACGGTGAGACGAGCCAGCGTTTGTAAGCCGATTGATGCGTGGAATTTTCCATTACAAGTCCTGTCAGTTTTGTGCGTTTATTGTACCCGCTATCTCTCCGTTTCCATTCCTGATTCAGTCATCAATCCAGCGGTTAGTCTCGTGCTCTTTACGTCTACTACAACAAAAGCAAGTACAATTAGGCCTATGGAAAACAAAAAGAGCATCTTCTCATTATTCAGGTCTGCTGTAAAAAGCGACTTCGTAATCTCAAATGACGTGGAACGCGCGAAGCGCAATGGTCGTCAGCTCGTCGCGCTTGAATCGGCATTAATCACGCACGGCGTGCCCTGGCCCGAAAACCTGAACATCGCCCGCGCTTTGGAACAAACAGTGCGCGATAACGGCGCTTATCCCGCCACAATTGCCGTTCAGGAGGGTCAGCTGCGCGTCGGCCTCACATCTTCTCAGCTGGAAACGCTGGCAGGAGCCCGAGACGCCCGCAAATGCAGCCTGTGGGACCTCAGCGGAGCGCTTACGCACGGCGGTTCAGCGGGTACAACCGTGGCCTCCACCCTATATGCGGCGGAACGCGCTGAAATCAAGGTGTTCGCAACCGGAGGCATAGGCGGCGTGCACCGCGGCGGCGGGCATGATATCTCCACCGACCTGCTGCAGCTCTCCCGTTCACAGGTTGTCGTGGTGTGTTCAGGCGCAAAAGCCATCCTGGACCTGCCAGCCACGCTGGAGGTGCTTGAAACAGCCGGCGTGCCAGTAATTGGTTATCAGACCCATGATTTTCCCGCGTTTTACTCTATTGAAAGCGGCCTGAAGACCCCTCTGCGCGCGGACAGCCCCCAGGAAGTCGCGGATATTGCCAATACCCACTGGAAGCTGGGTTTCCGAACCAGCGTGTTAGTCGTGGTTCCCCCTCCGGCCGAAAGCGCCCTGCCGCGCGAGCAAATTGAGGAAGTCATCGCCGGCGCGCTTGCCCAGGCGGAAGCTGAAGGCGTGCGCGGCAGCGCGGTCACGCCTTATCTGCTTACCAAAATCAGCGAACTTTCGGGTGGGGAGAGCCTGCGCGCGAATTTGGCGCTGCTGCGCAACAATGCCAAGGTGGCAGCGGAAATTGCTGTCGCGCTCCCGCAGGAGCAAACGGACTGGCGTTACATTTAATACTCCAATCAGCTCTTACAAAGCCCATGAAACAAGCTCCTCCGGTCGTGCTGGGGGAGCTTTTTTTGAGTCCGATCAAGGCCTGGGCGTGGCGGAAGGGCGCGGCGTATTGCTCGGAACAGGCGTACGCGTTGGGACAGGTGTGAGCGTCTCAGTTGGTGTATTGGTGGGAGTGCGCGTAAAGGTAGGGCTGGGCGTGAGCGTGGGGGTGGGCGGGTTCCCGCTGACGCTGAAGTAGCCCGACATGAGCCAGCGGTCACCCAGGAAAAATTGCACCTGATAATCTCCGGGCAGCCATTCCTCGGCGGGTAAACTCAGGCTTGTCAGGGCGTACCCGCCCGAACCGCCCTCCCAGCGTCCGGTTTCCAGCTTGAGCAGGCTCGTTCCGCGGTACCACATTTCGGTCCACTGTACGCCATCCAGCATAAAATTGTAGCTGTAGGTGCCGTAGATTACAGTCAATGGGTTTTCAAAACTCGCGGCCGGGTTGACAGGTTGGTAGTTATCATCCACTTTTTCCGCGAAAATTATCGGGCTGAACACGGAGTTGGCATCGGGGGTGACAATAGATTCAAACTTCTCGGCAACGTCTTTTGGGATCGCGGGCGTGTTTGTGATTGAGGGGGTGTTAGTGATGGTTGGGGTGGGTGTGATGCTGGGGGTGAGCGTGATGGTGGGCGTAAGGGTGATGGTCGGCGTGAGCGACGGCGTCAGCGTGGGCGGAAAGTAGCGGTAAGCCAGCCCTTCCCCCCAGCGAAAACTGGCAAAGGCAAGAAACGCCAACAGCAGCGCGCCAAGGACCATACTGGCTGCCTGCTCAAAAAGCTTGCGGCGTTTAAAGAAAAATGGGATACGCTTGCCGCGCTGATAATGCTTAGCAGCGCTGATTGCCAGCCAAATGGCGAGGATCGCGGTCAGAATCCCCAACGTAAGCACAGTCGAGCGGATATCCATTGACATAATTTCCAGCCTGTGTGGATTATAGCAGTATCACGCGAATGCGCGGGGGTGCCGCTTCAGAGGTTCCAAATCTTGAAGAGGGCGGCGCGGGACAGCGTGAGAGCAG
>JAGOML010000032.1:7507-21087 GCA_017993575.1 Anaerolineaceae bacterium
CGAGCGGATATCCATTGACATAATTTCCAGCCTGTGTGGATTATAGCAGTATCACGCGAATGCGCGGGGGTGCCGCTTCAGAGGTTCCAAATCTTGAAGAGGGCGGCGCGGGACAGCGTGAGAGCAGACAGGCAGATTGCCACACCGTTTTGCCTGGGGTGAGGCTCTTGGTAGGTTTGCGCATTAGGGCAAAACGGTTCGCAATGACGAACCTTTATTGTCATCCTGAGGCAGCAAAGGATCTGTCTGTGCTATTAATATCGCTGTCTCCAGCCACTATGGTAACAATGTGCAATTAAAAAACCACTGCGGGATTGCTCGCAGCAACCTGCACCCTTCAGGGTATCAGAAGGACCACCACACAGATATTCGCGGCATCAAGCACTGAGCAGACGGGCGTAGGGCTCCGCGAACAGTGCGGGCGTGCCGCCTGTGTGCCAGAAAAGCACCGTTTCATCCTTGCCGAAAAGGCCCTTGCGAATCAGGTCTATCAAGCCCGCAGCAGCCCTACCGGTGTAAACAGGGTCCAAAAGAATGCCGTCCGCGCGGGCAAAGCTCTTGAGCGCCTCAATTTCCATTGGCTGCAGCATGCCGTAACCAGCGCTGCAATACGAATCATTGACCAATATTTCTTCCGGCGCGACTGAAAAATTGCTGCCGCTCAAGGCAGAGGCTTGAGCGACCAAAGCCGCCACGCGCGCTTGCAAGGTTGGCGCGCTCTCATCCACGCTGATCCCAAGAATCTTGCCGGTAAAACCAGTTTCTCTTGCTCCTAAGACCAGTCCGGCTTGCGTTCCCCCGGAGGAACTGGCAAAAACTATCCAATCCGGCTTAAGCGCCTGCTCATTGAGCTCGCGCATGGCCAGCGCGTAACCCTGCGCGCCAAGCGCGTTAGAACCTCCGTACGGAATCAGGTAGGGCGCCTGCCCCTGCGCCTGGGCTCGCTCAAACTCATCCCGCAGCGCGGCGTCCCGCTGCCCTTTGGGGACGAAAACGATTTTCGCGCCGCTTAGCGCGTCCAGCAGCAGATTTCCCTGGCGCGTGCCTGGGTCCTCCCCCGCCAACACCAACAAGCATCCCAGACCAAGCTGGGCGGCAGCGGCTGCCACCTGCCGGCAGTGGTTAGATTGCGGCGCGCCCGTGCTGATGAGCATGCGGGCTTCTTGTGCCAGCGCGTCGGCTGCCAGAAACTCAAGTTTGCGCGTCTTGTTCCCGCCCAGCCCAAGGCCGGTCAGGTCGTCACGCTTGATGAACAGCCGCGGACCTCCCAGAAGTTTGGTAAGCCCTGGCAGAGCTTGAATCGGGGTCGGGAGATGCGCCAACGGGATACGGTCGATCATAGAGCAATCCTTTTTCTGTTTTCGGCCTTCCCGCGGGCACGCATCAGGTTCAGAAGCTTGGGTAACACGCGCGTATAAAGCCGGTACAGAATAGGGCGGCTGGTATAATCCCACGCGCCCAGGTGGCGCAAGGTAACGCCGTTAAAGCCTTCCTTAAAACGGTAGACACCCCACAGCGAGTCGCTTTCGTCAAACACATCCGGCGCGCCCCACATGTCATATTCCCGGCAGCCCAAGGCTTTGGAAGCCCGGATAGCTTCCCACTGCAGCAGGTAATTGGGCATCAACTCGCGCCCTTTTTCAAGGGACATCCCAAACATGTAGCGGGAAACCCCCGCGAAGTGGAACAAAATCAAGGCGGCCAGCAGCTGCCCGTCCACTTCTGCAATCAATGGCCGTGCCATGCCGGCGCGCATAAAATCGCCCCACAGCTTCAGGTAATAGCCCTCATGACGGATTACAAAATCGTCGCGCACGGCTGTCGCGGCGTACATCGCGTAAAGCGATGGCAGGTCACTTTCCTGCCCGGCGCGCACCACCACGCCTTTACGTTCCGCCAGGCGGATGTTGTAGCGCGTCTTTTGTTTCATGGCTGCCAGGATTTCATCCTCGCTGCGCGCAAGGTCAATCATGACTGTGTTTCGGAATTGAATCTGGTCATCGGAAAAAACCCATCCGCGCCGCTCCAGGTCCTGCTGAAAAGCTTGCCCAGTCGGGTTCTCCAGCACGTCCTCTCGGTCGGGTACACCCCTGCCGATTTCGATGTCCGGGTCAATCTTGATGAAGGCAGCCCGCCTTTTCGCGGCCAATGTTTGCAGGTCGTCCAGCAAGCGTTCCGCAAGCGCACGGTTTTGCCAGTCCAGGCTGGGGCCTTTAGGGCAGTAAAGCACTTCCAGGCTCAGCCCAGGCAGTCCCAGTCCAACCCGTCGGCTGAGAATCAACGCGGCCGCGGCAATCACGCCATTTTCCTCCCAGACGTAATGCAGCGGCGTCCAGCCGTTCTGGATTTTGTTTTGTCCCCATTCATGGGTCTGCAGCAAGTGCGGCGCGGGGAGCTGCAGGAGGATATTGTTCCAGTCCCGCGCGGAAATCAGCTCAAGAAGCCGCATCCAAGCCTGCCTGTTTTTGCGCGCGGTAGATTTGATACGCTTTATAGATAAGTGGGCGATACACTTTGATGAGCGCTGGCGCGGAGCGGGCCACCCGTCCTCCAAAACCGCGTTTGAAGCGGTACACGCCCCACAGCCCGTCCGAACGGCTGATGAAGTCCCTTTCCAATGTTTCCTCATCCTCATCCGGGATGCCCCACAAATCGTACACAGCCGCCCCGTGGGCTTTGGCCCAGCGCATGGCTTCCCATTGCAGCAGATAGGTGGGCATCAGGTTGCGGCTCTCATCGTCCGAGGCGCCATAAAAATACCAGGCGCGCTCCCGGTGCACGAAGACCATCAGGTAAGCCAGGGCTTGATTATCCAGACTGGCTTCAAGCAGCGCGCATTTTCCGCGCGGTTCAAATATCTGAAAAACACGCTGATAGTAAGAAAAGTCGTGCAGCGCAAAGCCATCCCGCTTCGCGGTAGTCTGCATCATGCGGTAAAAGCCGCGCAAATCAGCGCTGAGGCTCACCCGCACGCCTTTCTTTTGCGCCAGACGAACGTTGTAGCGCGTCTTTTGTTTCATTGCAGCCAGCAGCTGCTCCTCGTCCGGGCTAAGGTCAATCAAGATGGTGCGCCGCGGTTGAATGGTGTGCTCCTCCTGCCTGAATCCCGCGAATGAGCTCTCGAGGAACACCGCTGGCAAAGGTTCAAACAGGTCCGGTTCTACTTGCAGGAACACAGCATTGCGGGCTCTGCAAAGCGTATCAATCTGCGGCACAATTTCATTCCAGTTCGCGCCGACCGGCCCTTTAGGCAGATAAGCGATGGTCAAGCCTAACGGCAGTGCTTTGAACAGGATTTGAGCGCAAGCGTTCTCGGAACGCACTCGTGCCGAGGTCCAGCCAAAATCCGCCTTAAACTCCGCCCATCCCGCTGTTTGCAGCAAATGCGCCTGTGGAAAGCGTTCCAAAAACTCATCCCAATCAGCGTCTTCCAGGTATGCGTGTCGCATCAGGTTTTAGCGCCCCTTAAACCCAAGGACCGAACCAAATGTGCGCAGGATGATGGTGATATCCATCAGCAAGTTGGCGTGTTCGATGTAATACAGGTCGTATTCCAGTTTTATCGCGGTTTCCGCGATGGTTTCCGCGTATTGCTGGTGAATTTGCGCCCATCCGGTCACGCCGGGTTTCACCAGCATCCGGGCGCGGTAAAAAGGAACTTCCCTCTGAAACACAGCCACCAGTTCGCTGCGTTCAGATCTTGGACCGACCCAGCTCATTTCGCCTTTAAGCACATTAATCACTTGCGGAAGTTCATCCAGGTGCACCTTGCGCAGAAATTTTCCAAGGCGCGTGATGCGGACATCATGCAAAGAAGTCACCAGGGCTTCTTTTTCCATATCCGCGTTGTTCTTCATGGTGCGGAATTTGTAAATATTGTAAGGTTCACCGCCGCGTCCAAGCCGTTCCTGGCTGTACATCACCGGTCGGCCGGAATCAATCAGGATTAAAATCGCAATAATTGGAAAAAGCGCTATCAAGAACACCAGCGCGATCAACGTGAGGATTAGATCCAAGAAGCGCTTGAACATACGATAAATGCCGCCAATAGGCGCCCGGTCCACAAAAGAGCGTACGACCCATTCAGAATCCAACAGGTCAATGGGCACACGTCCCAGCAGTTCTTCGTACACTTCCGCCATGGTGGAAATTTGCAGTCCTTTTTCCTGCGCGGTCAGCAGGTTTTGGAACATGCCGTGATTCATTTGCCCCGAGATCGCCAGGATTAAATCGGTAACGCCTAAGTCCTTAACCAAGGTTAACAACTGCGTGTGGTCACCCAGAATCTTATAATCGCGGATTTGCGCGCCAAGTTTCTCCGGGTCATCATCGATTAAGCCCAGCAAATTGTAGGGCGGCTGCACCTGGTCCGCGATTATATTCACCAAAGTGCTGCCAGCCTTGCCGGCGCCAATCACCAAAAGCCGGCGGGATTTTGTGGCAGCCGAAAAGATTCTGACGTAAATCACGCGCCAGATGAGGGTCAGAATCGAGACAAGCACAATGAAAAACAGAACGCCCCGCCGCGGCAGCGTCTGCGGAGGCATGGCAAAGTAGACGATCAGGTAGAGCATTGAGGCAACGATGATTGCCAGCCCAATCCCCTTGAGGGTGAGTTTTAGATTGCCTGCCTTGTTCAGGTCGTAGTTATCCACCATCAGGGCAATCCAAATTACAGGCAGAAAATAAAACCAGGTATCCGGGCGCGTCCGTAGGAATTCCATCGAAAAGTTCATCCAGGCATCGCCGGTGGACCACAAGTACAGCGCGATGAACAACGCAAGCACTGCTGCCGCGATATCACCCAAAATAAGGATGGACCTGTGCTCAGAAGGTTGTAAACGCAAACGTGGGGGGGTGTTTTTTTCCTGCATCATACCTTGCTCCTGCCGTTTGAACGCGCGGATTTGGAAACCAGCCCAGCCAGCAGACCAGCCCCCCAACAAAAGTGCATGGTTGCGGCAGCTAAGGGAAAACCGAAAGCCAACACGGCATCCTTTTTTTGCGCCGCGAGCTGGATTCCCGCCGCGGCCAGCGCTGCCGTATAAAGAACAGCCGCGCCGACAAACATCAATAGAAATGGCTGCCAGAACAGTCCCGCAGTCAACAGCACGGCCATTCCCAACACAAATAGCGGGGGGAGCGCTTGCCGAAGCCGCAGTGAGCCCGGGTAGCGCTTAAGCATTTGCGCCTTCCAATAGCCGTAGCGCCAATACTGGCTGGCCAGTTCCTTCAGGTTTCTGCGGGCAAAATAAACGCAGCGAATCTGCGGGTCCAGCCAGATTTTCCCTCCAGCCTGCCGGACGCGCGTGTTAAACTCATAATCCTCGTTGGAGAGCAGCGTTTCGTCGTACATGCCTATCCGCTGCACCAATTCACATTTGAAAGCTCCAAAAGGAACCGTGTCCACATAGCCAGCCTGTTTGCCGTGCCGGTACTGCGCGTCCCCTACTGCCAGCGGGTGCGCGGCGGCAGCGGCGATGGAGCGGGCAATCCAGGTGTTTTCCTGAGCTTGAATATCCCAAACTCCGCCGACAACATCCGCTACATTCTGCATTAATGCATCATAACAGCGCGCGATGTACTCCGCATGCGGGACGGAATGCGCGTCCAGGCGCAGCAGCAGCTCGCCTTCAGCGGCGCGGATGCCCGCGTTCACCGCGGCCGGAATGTTGCGTTTGAGATTGTCCACGACCTTCAGGCGCAAATCCGGGTGAGTCGCCTGGAACTCCGCGATGACTGCGCGGGTGCTGTCCGTGGACATCCCATCGGCGATGATAATCTCCAAAGCTTCCTGCGGGAAGCTTTGACCCATGATCGCCTCCAGGAGCAAGCGAATCGTGCGCTCTTCGTTGCGGCAGGGAACAATGACTGAAACTTTTGGCATCATGGCTGTGTTACAGAGTTTGATGTTAACTACTGGCGCCTATAATTAAGCAGGGTAAACGGCAGCAATCGCTTCGATTTCCACCAGGCCGCCCTTGGGCAGGGCCGCCACCTGGAATGCGGAGCGCGCAGGGAAACCCTGGGTAAAAAACTCGGCATAAACTGCATTCACAACAGCGAAATCAGCCATATCCTTTAAAAAGACCGTCGTTTTGACAACCGCGTTCAGGTCTGTGTGGGCTGCTTCCAACACGGCGCTGAGATTGCGCAGCGCCTGGCGGGCTTGGGCTTCCACTCCTTCAAGCAAGTTGCCATTTTCAGGGTCAATTCCGAGCTGCCCGGAGACAAACACAAATCCCTGGCAGAGAATCCCTGCGGAGTACGGACCGATAGCCTTCGGCGCGCGTTCCGCAATGACGACCTGTTTGGGCGTTTGGTTTGAATTCATCAATATACCTCTCTGTGTCTCGCTGTTTTGGTGACCTATTATAACATCCGCGAGGGGGCTCCCCGAAAGCGGAGCCGGACAGCCAAAATGCTTAAGCCTGCCAGTCGCCGATGTCTTTCCAGCAGTGGTCCAGGTGTTCTGCCAGAATATCTTTCAGTTTGCGCCGGATGGTCATGCGGACCGCCATCATCAGGTCCAATCCGCCTATCGCGTTCAGTCTTCGTCCGATATCCTTAGCCTGACGGTGATGGCATTGGTGATCAAAAGGCCCACCGGGAACAACAGATAGGAAATCATCCTGTTTGCCGATCACCATTAGTTTATTGATTATTTCTTTCACTTCCTGTTTGCGTTCGGCCGGCAGATTTCGGATAGCTTCTTCACCAAAAAGGATGTCAATCAGACTCATATTGCGCTCCAATCGTGTTTCTGATTTAGATTATATCCGAGATAATCCGCTCTGACGAAGACTGTCCGCGCTTCAATCCTTGGGCTGCTGCCCATGGAATGCCAGCAGTGGGTTGAGCTTGGTAATAATTTTTGTTGCCTTATGGTATAATTTTTCCGCGCTTTTAGGAGGTTTTCGTCTTAAAGCGTAATTTGTATATAATGTCAATATTCAAGCTATTAAAAAGGAAAAAAGATGCCAATATCGTATTTGACACGTGAAGGATTTGAAAAACTGCAGCTGGAACTGGAAGAACTCCGGAACGTGCGGCGTAAGGAAATCGCGGTTCGTCTGCAGGAAGCAATGGAAGACGGCGAATTGATTGAAAACGCTGAATACGAAGACGCGAAAAACGAACAGGCATTTGTGGAAGGCCGCATTAAAGATCTGGAACTGCTGCTTGCTACCGCCCGCATCATTGACGAAGGCGAAAATGAACAAGGCCTCATCCAGGTTGGCACCACCGTGACCATTCAGGAAGAAGGATACGACCCTGAGACCTACATGATCGTTGGCCCGGCAGAAGCCGATCCCATTCTTGGTAGAATTTCTAACGAATCCCCGATCGGACGTGCCCTGATTAACCGTAAGGTTGGCGAAACTGTGAAGGTGGAAGCTCCTGGTGGCGCTTTCACGGTTCTGATCATCAAAACCAGCTGATCAAGACGAGCCCAAATGCCCCACCAGAAAACTGGTGGGGCATATTTAAATCCGAAGGAAGACCCTTATGCTGCAAGATGAATTTTCTGAACTCGAAAATATCCGACTGGAGAAGCTGCTGCGCTTGCGCGCCGAGGGCGTAGAGCCCTACCCAACGACCACGAACCGAAACGCGTCCACCACAGCCGCCGTACAAGCTTTTGAAGCCGCTGAAGCGGCAAATAGCACGGAAGAAGTTCAGGCGGTGCTGGCTGGCAGGCTGCGCGCGATTCGCAACATGGGCAAGCTCAGCTTTGCCCATATCGAAGACCGCGAAGGCAAGGCGCAGCTCCTTTTCCGCGTTGATGAGATTGGTGAAGACCTTCTGCAGGCTTTTGCCCGCGACTTTGACCTGGGCGATTTCATCGAAGCGGAAGGCACCATGTTCCGCACGCGCCGCGGAGAGGTAACCCTGCTGGTCAAGTCCTATCGGATGCTCGCCAAAGCGCTCCTCCAGCTGCCGGCGGATAAAGATGAAGTGATAGACGGAAAAACGGTCCGACATGCCACCCTGACCGACCCCGAAACACGTTTCCGGCAGCGCTATGTGGACCTGGCAGTCAACCCGGAGGTGCGCGAAGTTTTCCGCATCCGCAGCGCCGCGGTCAGCGCTTTGCGCAAGTTCCTGGACGGGCTCGGTTTTCTGGAAGTTGAAACACCCATCCTTCAGCCAATTTACGGCGGCGCGGCAGCCCGTCCGTTCGTTACACACCATAACGAACTTGATCAGGACCTTTACCTGCGCATCAGCTTCGAGCTGTACCTCAAACGGCTGATTGTGGGCGGTTTGGAACGTGTTTATGAAATCGGACGCGACTTCCGCAACGAAGGCGTCTCCTATAAACACAACCCCGAATTTACCCAGCTCGAGTTTTACATGGCCTACGCGGACTACCGCGATATTATGGAAATCACAGAGCAGATGGTTTCAAGCGTCGCGCAGCAGGTATTGGGCACCCAGATTATCCATTTTGACGGGCACGAAATTAACCTGACCCCGCCCTGGAAGCGCCTGGAAATTCGCCAGGCTCTGCTGGAACAGACCGGCATCGATATTTCGCAGCATCAGACCGCCGCCGAGTTGAGCGCCGTCCTGCGCGAAAAAGGCATTCAGCACAACCCCAACGCCCCGCGCGGCAAGATGATTGGGGATATGATGGAGCAGTTCCTGGAGCCCCTCCTTATCCAGCCCACCTTCCTCTACGATTACCCGCGCGATATTTCGCCGCTTGCTAAGAATAAGCCGGGCGACCCGCAGACCGTGGAGCGCTTTGAGGGCTTTATCGCTGGCATGGAGCTGTGCAACGCTTTCACCGAGCTTAACGACCCGCTGGAACAGGAAAAACGGTTTCTCGAGCTCGGGCGCGCCTATGCAGAAGGCGACGAGGAACGCCACCCGATGGACGAGGACTATCTGCGGGCGCTGGCCTACGGCATGCCCCCTACCGGCGGCTTTGGCATGGGCGTTGACCGCTTTGCCATGCTGCTGACCGGCCACCACAACATCCGCGAAGTGATACTCTTTCCGCCCCTACGCGATACAAATCAGGCCTGAGACCTGGAAATCATGTAGAATTAAATAAAGTTGACATGCGCCAATAATTGGCGTGAGTCTTGCATCCTGGTTGGTATGAGCGAACAAGACCTCATAGAACTTGCTGTAAGTGGCGATTTAGACGCTTTTAACCGCCTGGTACTGCAGTATCAGGACGCCGCCTACAATACCGCCTACCGCATCATGTCCGACCCCGCGGCAGCCGCGGATGCCACGCAGGAAGCCGTCATTTCCATGTACCGGAAATTGAATACCTACCGCGGCGGCTCTTTCAAGAGCTGGTTCCTGCGAATTGTAACCAACGCTTGCTACGACGAGCTGCGCCGGCGTCAGCGCAGGCCCAGCGTCCCGCTGGAACCGGAAAACGACGAAGGCGAACTGGTGGATTCCCCCTCCTGGATGGAGGATGACGCGCCCGGCCCGGAAGAAGCCGCCAACGCCAGGGAACTGGAAGAGGCTATTCAGCACTGCCTGGCGGACCTTGAGGAAAAATTCCGCGTAGTGATGGTGCTGGTGGACATCTCCGGTGAAGATTACGAAAGCGTGTGCGCCATTATCAATCGCCCGATGGGAACCGTGAAAAGCCGACTGGCGCGCGCGCGCCAGAAGATGCAGGACTGCCTGCGCGGTTTTGGGGAACTTTTACCCGAGAAATTCCGTCTCAAAGATGAGGAAACGGAATGAACAGGCAGGACTTTCTCCCCAAAAAGGATAATGAAGCGCTGTGTGCCTATATTGACGGCATGCTGACAGGCGAAGAGAAACAAAAATTCGAAAAGCGTCTGGCAAAATCACTGCGCCTGCAGAAAGCCCTTAAAGAATATACACAGCTTAGATTGGCGGTGCGCAGGCTGCCCTGCCAAGCCGCGCCGCGCAACTTCACCCTGACGCGGGAAGAAGCCCGCGCCATCAAACGCCAACCGGTTTTATACCCGGCTTTTGGGTTCGCGTCCATTGCGGCAGTTCTAATTTTGGCATTAGTTTTCACCAGTGAATTCATCTTTAAGACATATTCCGCGCCAATGGCGCGCGAACTGTCAAGCGAGCCGGCGCTTTCTGCCGTTCCGAGCGAAGATAATGCCCGCGAAGCTCAGCAGCAGCCCCAAATCTTTACCTGGGGCGGCGCGTATGGAATGGGCGGGGGCGGAGCAGGCGGCATAGGCGGCGGCGCTGAAGGCGCGCCGTACGGACTTGGCGGCGGTGTACCTATCGGCAATACCTTCATGGGCAGCTCTGGAGCAGTGATTGAAGCCAAACCTGGCGAAGCGACCGAGACGTCTCCATCGGAAGAAGGTGGCGCCGTATTGCCCCCGGAAGAGGCTCTGCAGGCAGCCGGCATGGGCGCGGCAATAAGCGCTGAACCGGTTGAACCGCTCATCCTGGGCATCCGCGATTCTGAAGCAGGACAGATTGTCTCCAGCTACCCGCAAGCGGAAACCAAAACAGCCCCTGAAACGGCCGCCGACACCCAGACACAAGCAAACCGCGCGCTGGTGTCGGAATATGTAAAGATTGGCCTGCTGGCTGCCGCGTTTGCCTTCGCGCTGCTGGCGCTCGTGCTCTATCTAAAACGCTAATAACACCCCAACTTATAATGAAAACGCCTCTGTTTCCTCAGAGGCGTTTTTTCTTCCAGATTTATTCTAAGCCGACTGCCTGGCGCAATTCAACGGTTCTGTTGGTCTTTTCCCAGCTCAGGTCCAGGTCATCCCGTCCAAAGTGCCCATAGGCGGCCAGTGGGTTATAGATCGGCTTCAGCAGATCCAGCTGGTGAATGATGGCGCGCGGTCGCAGGTCGAACACTTTGCTGATAGCCGCCGCGATTTTGTCATCGTCCACCACGCCAGTTCCAAAAGTTTCCACGTTCACGCTCAGTGGCTCTGCTTTGCCGATGGCGTAAGCAATTTGAACCTCGCAGCGCGCAGCCAGCGAGGCCGCCACCACATTCTTGGCAACCCAGCGCGCGGCATACGCTCCGGAGCGGTCTACTTTTGTCGGGTCTTTGCCGCTAAAGCAGCCGCCGCCGTGCCGGCCCATTCCGCCGTAGGTGTCCACGATAATCTTGCGCCCGGTCAGCCCGGAATCGCCCAATGGGCCGCCGACCACAAAGCGGCCGGTGGGATTGGTGTAAATCTTGATCTTGTCGTCCACAAGTTCGGCGGGGAGCACAGGCTTAATCACATGTTCAATCAAATCCGCGCGGATTTGCTCGTTGGTAACGGTCTTGCCAGCCAGTTTGTCAGCGTGCTGGGTGCTGATGAGCACGGTATCGATGCGGGCGGGTTTGCCATAGTGGTATTCCACCGTCACCTGGCTTTTTCCGTCCGGGTACATCCATTTTAACGTGCCGTTCTTGCGCACTTCCGCCATGCGGCGGCAGAGCTTGTGCGAGAGGTAAATGGGCAGGGGCAGCAGCTGTTCGGTTTCATCGCAGGCATAGCCAAACATCATGCCCTGGTCGCCAGCACCGCCGGCATTGATGTACTCTTCGCTGTATTCCACCGGCACAGTCTTGCCGTTCTGGTCCACACCGCGGGAGATGTCCGGGGATTGCGCGGAAACCGCGACCATCACGGCGCAGGTAGAACCATCGAAGCCTTTTTTGCCGCGGTCGTAGCCAATCCCGTTGACCACGTCGCGTACCAGCTTTTCGATATCAACATAGGTGTTGGTGGTCATCTCGCCGGTTACCAATACAAAGCCGGTTTTGGTAACAGTTTCGATCGCCACGCGGGAGGAGGGGTCCGCCCGCAACGCTTCATCAAGCACGGCATCGCTGATTTGGTCGCAAATTTTATCCGGATGACCTTCGGTCACGGATTCAGAGGTGAACAGATATTTGGGTGACTTCATAAAAGTCGTCGTCATAGTAAGAAACCTCCAGTTTCTTTTAATAAGAAACCCCTCGCGGAGAGGGGGCATTGTGCATGCTGGCTCGCCTCTCATCTTCCAGAAATACTGCTCTGCCGGAGTTGGCACCGTCCAGGCTTTCGCCTGGTGGTTGCCGAGGTATCATCGGGCCGTTCCCTCCACCTCTCTGGATAAGTGCGCCGCTTAGGGCTGTTAAATTGTTATTTTTCTTATATCATGATTTTTTATATAATGCAATAGCAAATCCACCGAGACGTGGACGGGCTTGCTCAGAGGCGCGGTGCCAGGAGAACAAACTCGTCATCGCGCGGAGCGCAGCGACGCCTGCTCCCAAAGGGAGGGTGCGATCTGCCTTTACGTTTTGTCCAGCCTCCCGATAAACAAAAGGCAGACTGCCGCGCCCCCTGCGGTAATATCCAATTTCAAATTTGGCCGCCAGCGGGGGCTCGCAGTGACGGCCGTCGTTTGCTGATATTTTAGTTAGACCTTGACAGACCTTGACAGATTTAACAATATGCATAGAATCAGCAAAATTCCCACCTGTTTCATTTTTTCATTTTCGGACTTCAGCACTGCGACTGAGGAAAAATGGAAGATGTTACAGCTATTTAAAAAAAACACTATAATAACAATATGTCAGCGCCCTTCATAAGAAAAAAACAACGCATAGGTTTTTTCTTCGGGCTGGTTGCGGGGGCAGTCTTCTCTCTCACTGCCTGGGGGGTGGACGCGGTGCAACTCGCTGGCGCAAACGTGTCTTTTCCATTCACAAAACTCATCCCCGCTCTATTCATCTGTGCCTTAGCAGGCGGTTTTGTGGGCTGTCTTTCCATCCGAGTTGGTCATTGGCTGGTATCTATCATATTATGGCTCCTCTTCGCTGTCTTGGCCGTGTGGCTGGTGCTTTGGCTGCCGGTCCAGGGCAGCGCCCAAATTCTGCGCTATCTAAGCCCTAACCTGACGCATTGGATTGAATACGCGCCTATTGAAGGTCTATCGCAGTTTCGCATCCTGGGCCTGATCGTTATCGGGGTACCCTGCCTGCTGTGCGGCATCATCGAAAACAACCTTGTCGAACAAGCGCTTTCAGCCCAGGGCATTGGCGGTTGGCTTGCCATGTTTTTAGTCGCGGCGCTGCTGCTGGGCGCGGCAGGTTTCGCCGGAGATGAACTGCTGAACCGCCATTTTCGCGAACCCGCGCAGGCCTTGAACGACATGTTTGAATTTGCCGCGGAAAACCAGGGAAAAGAAGTGGAAAAAACGCTTGCCAGACGCATGCGCCTGAGCGTGGCCAAACCACTCGGAGATCTGGTCAAAAAACCACGCGAGATGACTTTGATCGCATATGACAGCACGCTTGGGCAGATGGACTTCCTGGTGGACTTCCGCGGAACCTGGGCGCGCTGCAAAGTTATCTATTCCCAACCAACCCAATGCGACCTTATGGAGGAGTTGACCCAGAAGTACTACATTTCTGATGGAAAAGACCGCTTTGTCTGGACAAATTTGGCATTCCCACGCGATCCATAAAGCGGTTATAATTGATTAGCTTTTTTACCTACCAAAAGACCTTTGGCTATGAGTAATGTTTATCTTCCACAAGCTTTAATAATCTGATCTACGAGGGCTCATCGATGGCTGAGAAAATACTTGACGTGCAAGGACTGGAGACC
>JAGOML010000088.1:0-1150 GCA_017993575.1 Anaerolineaceae bacterium
ACCGAACGGCGCAGAGAATCCGACCAAAAGTCGTAATGTGCCACGCGCCGCAATGAGGCTTCCACGCCCCCCAGCACAATCGGCACGGTGTGCTTAAAATGCTGGCGGATAAGGTTGGCATAGACAATCGTCGCGCGGTCCGGGCGGCGGTTATTCAGACCGCCTGGGGTATGGTCGTCCGCGCGGCGCGGTTTGCCCAAGGCCGTGGTATTAGCGACCAGCGAATCAACGGCGCCCGCGGTGACTCCCCAAAACAGGCGCGGTTCACCCAGGCGAGTGATATCCGCCGCGCTCTTTACATCCGGCTGGGCAATGATGCCGACGCGGTATCCGCGCTGCAGCAGCTGTTTGCCAATCAGCGCCGCGCCGGAATATGGACTGTCAATGTAGGTATCACCGCTAACCAGGATAACGTCCAGGACTGGCCAGTTTAGTGTCTTGAGTTCTTCGGGAGTGGTTGGAATAAACATACAGCAATCATAACCGATAATCGGGTAGGAGCACGCGCGTATAACAGCTCAGCGCGCGCGAAGGCGCAGTGAACTGCATCATTTCTATTAACAAGGGAGCAAAATAATCGAAGCGCGTACTCCTACGGCACGATGCGCATCGAAGCAATCATCGCGTCCAGGGCATTTAGCGAGGGCGTAAACCTTTCGGGCGCTTCGGCGTTAAGCAGACTGCTCGTCTCCTCAAGATACTTGGAAAAGTTGTTGATAAACGCCTCATAATCAGCAGGGTCTTCCGCGTTAAACGGCAGCGCAGCGCTGTTGATAGGCAGCACCATGCTGATGAAATAGGCGTTATCCGCGCTGATGCCCTGGTAGGTAAAGAAGATATTGTAATTATCCACCGGGTAGATCGCCTGTGCATACATGGAAAGAAAGCGGATGCCAGCGCCGGACTTGAAATCAACGAACTTTGCCTGGGCATTAAAAACCTGCCCCGCGTTCCAGAAGGGAATGAACGGCAAGCCGGCATCATAGAGGATGTTTTCAGGCCGGGTTTCCAGTAAGGTATTCAAGCGTTCAAACATGTCGGTGGCCCGCTGGCTGATTTCAATGAAATCCGCAACGGGATAGACCCGGATTTCCGGGTTGTGGAAAGCATCCGGGATGATATAGCCGTCAAAAGTGATGCTGAGGTATTC
>JAGOML010000088.1:1250-4109 GCA_017993575.1 Anaerolineaceae bacterium
TCGCTGCCGGCTTGAGCGTGCTGAATGTTCTGCCTGGCGATAGTCCGGTCCACGTTAAGGAAGCTAAGCGTCAACCCAAATGCCAAGATCACCAGCAGCAAGCTGACCGCCAAGCGTTTATAGGCGCGGGTGATTTCCATAATAATCGAGAGCGCCAGCACCAAACCCAAAAAAGCCATGAATACATGCGCGGTCAGACGCGCCTGCGTGAAGCCGTATGCGGCTTCGTACAGGCTCAGGCGCTGGAAAGCTGAAAACAAAATGACGCCCGTCTGCAGCAAGAGCAGACTTGCCAGGATGGAAAAAAGCGCTTTTCGCCCGCGGTCTTCCCTGCGTGTAAACGATGCCAGCCCGTAATGCACGAGCAGGGTGATGATGGCGGCGACCACCAGTTCAAAGAAACCACGCCGGGCATACTCCGCGTATGTAAAACCCTCGACGTTTATGTTCTGCGCGCCGGCAAAAAAGTACTTAATCTGCACGAGCACAAAAGCCGCGAGCAATGCATTTATCGCCACAAGGATAATCGTGCTCTCGGTCATTCCCAAAAAAGCTTTCACGAGCGGCTGGTCCGGCTCCAGCGGCAGTTTTTGGCCGGTCTTCGTCAGCGCGTGCCAAACCAGTCCGAATAATGCATAGGTGAGACCGAGCACAAACAGAAGACGGATGACAAATTCTTCAGGCTTTTCTATCTTGATCCAGTCCAACAGGGCTGAGACCCGGCTGGAAAAGACCGCGTCCGCGGAGGCGAGCAAAAACCCGAGAAGCGCGACAAGCGGCAGCGCGATGAGAATTCCGCGCAGGACCGCGCCCGAGCGGCGCCGTCCGCTGCCCGAAGCCGCCGCGGGGTCCACTTTCGTGCTCTGCGCTGACTGGATAAGACCCGAGGGCAAGCCAACCAAGACCGAAGCAACCAGCCGCAGCCCCTGCGCGGCGTATTCGCGCAGACGATAAGCGAAGCCCTGTCCGTTTAGGAGGCTGACTGCCAGGAGTATTGTGCCCAGGATGGAGAAAAGCACCAACGCCATCAGGGTAAAGGTTTCAGAGCGGAACATGGTGAGCACTGCGGCAGCGCTAACCGGCAGCGCCAGGAGTACGCTGAAGAATGGAATGCGTTTGCGTTCCAATGCTGCGGTAATGAACACAATTGCAAGCAAACCATTCACAAATATCGCCCACTGCGCGCCTGGCTCATGGTAGAACAAAATGCCGTTCATCAGCAGCGCCAGAAAAAAGACCAGCATTAAAATCCAGATGGGCTTCCGCAGCGCGAGCGTACTTCCGTTTGAAGCATTCTGAACTGTCGGATCCGCGTTACGATTCTCGTCTGGCGCAGAACCGAATGCTGCGTTATCAGGGAGTTCCTTATTGTCTGAAAGAGAAGATTGCATATACTGCTCCTTGTCTTGCGTGAGATTTTCACCGAATTATAAAAAGGGCTTTGTTCCAAAGACCTTCATCCGCTCTCACGGGTTTTCAACTGCTCTCAAAGTCTATCAGAAATGCGCAGGAAACCGCAACGAAAGGGGGAGATTCCAAAGCATCGCGCTCTTCTCCGATGCCGAAATCTTGCCATTGCCTGCTTCAGGGCTTACTGACGGAAGCTGAAACATGTAATTTTGTAGAACAAGCGCAATGCAAGCCCTGCTTCGCTGTGCTATACTTATAAAAATTCAGCATAGTAAAGGACATTCACATGGGAAAAGTTATCATCGCGACCGACTCCAGCGCGTACCTTCCCCAGGAGTACACTGACAGATATAACATTCCAGTCATTCCAATGACTCTGAACTGGGATGGTCAAAGCTTTCGGGACGGCATCGACATTCAAGCCACCGAGTTTTATACACGTCTTTCCAAATCCCAAACCATCCCGACCACCAGCCAGGTCACGGTCCAGCAGTTCCTGGACTTTTTCACCCCCTTGCTGGAAGCCGGTCACAAGGTGCTTTATTCCGGCATTTCGCTCGGGATATCCGCATCCTACAACTCCGCCATCATTGCCAAAGAGCAGTTGGGCAACCCCGAAGCCCTGGAAATCGTGGAATCCGGGTTGGTATCCACCGCGCTTTCCTTCCTCGTGGTCAGCCTGGCGCGCGCTTCCGAAGAAGGCGCCAGCATGAAAGAACTGCTGGAGCTGGTTCCGGTAATCTTCCCCAAAATTGGCGTTTACTTTACCGTCGATACCCTGGAATACCTGCACAAAGGCGGTCGCATCAATACCGCCAAACGCTTCATGGGGACCGCGCTCAATGTCAAACCGCTGCTTGAAATCCGCGGCGGGAAAATTGAAGCGGTGGAGAGCGTCATCTCACGCAAAAAAGCGATTACCCGTATGCTCGAGCTGGTGCAAAAAAGCGTCGGGGATAGCACCCCTGTCCGTATCGGCCCGTTCCACGCGCTGTGCGAGGACGAATGTCTGGCAATGGAAGCCCGCGCGGTAGAACTCCTGCACCCGGTGGAAATCATCCGGTCCGAAGTCAGCCCCGTGATTGGCGCGCATGTTGGTCCCGGCACGCTCAGCCTGGCCTGGATGGCTGGCTGAGCCTTTCCAGCTCACCTGAAATTAATAAAATCCGGTCGTGAACGACCGGATTTTTCGTTAAAGTGGATGATAGTTCAGCGGGGGTCTGCCATGCGCCCCATGAACAGGATTGCGTTGGTCTGGATATCCCGGATGAGGAACAGGAACGGGTGGTCAAAATTAATCGTGTAGCTTTCCGCCGGCATGGAGGTCATCCCAACTACCACAGCTGTGGCCGCGGCAGCTTCGGTGCCCTCTTCGTTCACATCCACGTATGCTTTATGCAGCAGGTCCGAAATATACAGGTTGCGCGTGCCTTCCATCCCGGAAAAATC
>JAGOML010000033.1:0-15646 GCA_017993575.1 Anaerolineaceae bacterium
ACGCGCTTTCGCGTTTGCTTGGGTTGAACGCCCCGGCAGAAGCCGCGCGCTGGCAGGGCGGCGAGCTGATCCTTATTCCAAAGAATTAATAAGAAAATAGCCTGAGAAGCGCCAGCGCAAAGCCCGTCTGCCAGGTGAGCACGCGCGGCTGGCCTTCCGCCACGGCGTCCTCCAGCTGCTCGCGCGAGAGCAGCCGGACGCGCGCGTCTGCCCCCTGTGGGGCAGGCACAGCCATGCGTGCCAGAAAGTAATAACCGCGCCCGTAGCCGCTTTCCGCGTCTGTGATGAAATCGCCCAAAAAGACCCAGTCCAGGGAGCTGTATCCGGCTTGCTGCAGCAGCAGCCTTTTGGCGGCGTCCGCGGCTTCTTCCCCCACGCGGATGAGGCCTTCCACCGGGGCAGGCAGCGGTCCGCGCACGGCGTATGGGTGCTGCTCGAGGGTGACGAAGCGGCCGCTCGCGTCCACGGCGGTTACCACAGCGTATTCCGGCGCGTCCAGCCACAGCCAGTCGTCGTTTTGGGTATCGTCGGGCAGTTCTACGACCCGCTTTTCGACAGCCAGCCTGGGTTTTCGGTCCAGAATGATTTCGCGCGCGTGTGTCTTCCAGAGTTTCATCAAAACTCCTTTACTGTTTATTACATTTATCGAAGAGAGATTAATATGTTACTTCATTGCTTTCATCGCATTACTGAGAGCTTCCAAAAAGTTTTCAGCATACTCTTCAAAGACCATGACGCGATTACGGGAAAAAGTGTCTCCGTCGGCGCGTCTGGCCTCATTAATTGTCAAGTATTTAGTACCGTCAGAGGATACTTTCACATCAAAAAAATAAGTGCGGCTGCCAGCAGAAATATGGGCACTGTATAGTTCTTTGCGCTCGTCTGTCATTGATCAATCCCTCCAATTAGTCTTTTGAAATTTTAATCCAAGAAAAGAAAAATTCCATGATTTAGTCCGCCGGCTGCACGCCCAAATCCTCAGGTCGGATTGTCAGGCCGCTGAAGGCTTCAAAGCTGAGCGCGTCCATCAACAAATTCCGGCGCTGTTTGAGCGCGAAAAAGAGCTCCAGGTAGCTGGTCGGCACGCGCCTGCTCCAATCCAGACCAAGCGCTGCGGCAACAGCACAAATAGCCTCAGCCGATGGACCTTCCAGCTCGGTGAAGAACCCAAAGGGCATCGCGTCCAGCGCCACAAGCACCCCACCCAGATTGTAGGTCTCGCGCAGTTTCTCGTAGCTGGTATAGACGCGGTACCCCAATGCTTCCAACAAGCGCTGCGCCGCGCCAAAATCAGACACCTCAAATTCAATCTCCTGCCGCTCTAATACGCCCTCGCGCACCAGCCCGGGACCCTTGAAAGTGAGATGGGCAGCCTGGTCCGCGCGCAAACGCAGCACCTGGGCCTTCGCGCGCAGGCTCATTTCGGGCGTGTCAAAGCGCAGGTTCTGCTCCAGCACGCGCGGCTGGACGAGCTCCGCGCCGCTGTCAATCACGCGCTGGCGGAACTGTTCGGGCTCCGCGAGGTAAAACTTGACTTCAATTTCCTGGTCCATGCGCGCTCTGCTTTCCCTTTTTGATGTGGTAAGTATATCCTGCCGCAGCTGCCAGCGAGAGCGCGTGTAGACCCAGCTTGAAGAGTGGGTTCCCGCCGCGCTGCTCCGGCGCCCACAGGAAGAGGCGCTCCACCCAATAGCTGAGCATCGGGAAGAGCAGGGCAACCCACAGCGCGGGCACCCGCGGCCAGCCTGGGCGCCAGGTGCACACAAGCGCGAAAAAGCTCAGGAGCGCACTCAATCCGCCCACTGCCAGCAGGTAAGTTGGCAGCCAGGCAGGCAATCCTAATTCCAGCAGCAGGTCTTGCTGGGCAAGCGCTCCGTTCACGCGCAAAACGCCGCTGAGGGCGTTCGCGAGCAGAATAAGGCGCGTGAGGGTGGTAAAAAAGCCCGCGCTCGGGAGGAATTTATCGCGCGTCATCTTGGCAGCGCTTCCAGGTCTGTCAGATATCCCAGGCGAGCCAGCGCCGCGCGCACCTTCTCAAGCCCGCCCGGGCGCACTATCACCGAAACCGGACCAAGCGCGTCTCCCAAAAAGCTGGCGACCGGGGAATCACGCAGCGCTTGCAGGGCTTCGGGGGAGCTGAGGCGCAGCACCCACAAGCGTTCGATAACAGCCTCGCGCCCCTTTGTTTCCCAACGAGCCAGGCTCTCCAGCAGGCTGGGCGGCGGGGCAGGCTGGGCGTATTTGCGCAGTAAGGCGCTCAGGTGGCGGATGGTCAGCCCCTGGGCAGCCGCCGCGGAAAGCGAAGCCGGCGTGAGCAGGTACTGCCAGCGTTCCGGTCCATTCTCCAGCCATTCCGAAAAACGGGCAAGCTGATAGCGGGCAACGCGCGGCGTCCCGCGGTTCAGGCTGATGATTCCAGCTGAGCTGACAGCCGCGGGGGAGTTTTCCGGGGGCAGTTCCAAGGTCTCGCGTGAGGCCAGCAAGGCGGCACACCAATCCGACTTGCGGAAGTACGCGGCTTCCTCCGCTCCCGCGGCAAAGCCCAGTTCCACAAAGCCCAGCCAGAACAGCAGCCCCGTGATGACAAAGCGCATCCAGGCGTCTTCCACTTGCGGCCAGTCATTCTGCGGTCGCAAAAGCCTGCCGTCCTGGGCGCTGAGGATAATCCACTCGTTGGCGTCTCCGCCCGCGCGCAGGTATTCCGGGTTTTCGCGCCGCAAATCCGCGCCAAAATCCTCAATCGCGTACCACGCGCCTTCCGCCAGTCCGGCAAGCCGGCGCAGCAAAGCTCGGCGGGCGGGCAGCGGATTATGCGGCCAGGTGCCCTGGCAAATGATGCCGGGCGCAAGGCGCAGTTCGTCGAAGCGGGTGGAGTTCATCCAGGCCGCAGCCAGCCATTGCAGGCTTTGCCCGCGCGGCATTTCCAGAAAGCGGCGGGCTTCCGGAGCGGGAGTTTTTCCGTCTTTGGCGATAATGCCCAGGTCAGTCAGCAAGCGGCGCAAAAGCTCCCAATTAATTCCCGCGTGCGTTGGCTTGCCCGGAACCTCGGGCGAGCCAAAGCGGCGCAGGGCTGCCAGCAGGGTGCAGCTTTCATCCAGTACGCGGTTCTGCCAGAAAAGCGCGCGCTCAACCAGACTCTGCGGCACGGGTTCCAGTCTTGGCGCGGGTTCGGCTAAGTCCTGAAACTTAGGCAGCCGCTCCAGGAATTCTTCGGGGATGTAAGCAAGCTCCACCAGCGCGTCGTCCTGCCGGAAAAAATCCCGGCCGATGAGGGCGCGATACCACAGGCGCTCGGTGGTGGATTGGGGAAAGAAATGCGGCTTTTCGCGCGCGCGGCGGGCAGGTCCCATCTGGCGCAGCTCGCCGTACAGGCGGGTAAAGGAAGCCCAGGGCAGGCTCCCGCCGCGGTTCTGCAGGGCGGCCAGCGCCAGGCGGCTCTCATCCGGCAGAGCGGCGGCAACCTCTTCAAGGTCGGGGTGCTGAGCAAGCGCGGCAGCCAGTGCCCGCATGGTGGTGGGCGCGTCTTTCCCGCTCACGGTCAGGCCCCATAAATCGGCGGCGGCGCGCAAGAAACTAAGGTCGTGTCCGCTCAGGCAGTGCAGAATACCGGGCATAGTGCAGAGGAGTATACATCAAAAACAGCGCGTTCCACCCTGCTCAGCGCCGCGAGCATTGTCACTCTATCCTGATATTGCGAACGCCATCAATTTTGGACAGCGTCTCCATCAGGTCTTCAATTTTCTCGTTGCGTTCCAGCCGCGCTATAAACTCCACGCGCACATGGCCGCTCTTCAGGCTCTTCTGGGTCTTGTACGAAACGATTTGCTCGGCGTTCCGGCTGATTTCCTTGCGCACCGTACGGAAAATGTGCGGGTTATCCACAGCGTCCACCTTGATGATGCGGATGACATTCCGGCGGATGAACTTCTTTTCAAAGATGCTCACCAAGGTCAGCACAACTAAGACCAGCACCGTGGTAAAAGCCCCCACCCAGTAATAGCCGTACCCGACCGCCAGTCCGATGATGGCTGTGGTCCAAACCGTGGTGGCTGTAGTCAGTCCCTTAACGTTAAAGCCAGAGCGCAAAATCGCACCAGCGCCCAGGAAACCAATGCCTGAGATGACCTGCGCCGCCATCCGGGCCGGGTCAGTACCGTTTTCGGCGCCTATATTGATGGACAGAATCATCGCCAGGCAGGAACCCATCACGAGAATCATATGCGTGCGCAGACCCGCGGGCTGGCTGTCGCGCTCGCGTTCGAAACCAATTGCTCCGCCTAACACCATAGAAACGGTCAGACGCAATAACATTTCACCAACGTCTATCATCTAAGACCTCTTGTTAAGCCATCAGTCCCGAAAGGAACAGACCCCTCCGGGTTTTGCTGTCGTAATTTGATAAAAAATTGTAACACGCGCGCGCGTAATTTGGGAGCACCAGATTAACTGCTTACAGCCGCGTCTGCTAATATAAAACGCGCCTCCTTGTGGAAAACAGGTCAGCGCGAATTATGCCTTCAGGCGCGAAAGGAAGGCGCGGGTCTCATTTGCGCAGAATTGGCAGGAATTGGGAATGCGTTCCGCCGTTCATCACAAAGCGCGAGAAGTGACAAACGGGAACCCCCAAACTGTTCTGCGCCGGGTCGCGCACGTACGGCATCAGCCCCGCGCTGCACTGCTGCACGATATCGGTCCATTGACTGCCGTCCCAGGTGTAAAGGTAGAGCTCGTCCTCAATCAGGCTCCAAATCTCGGCGTCGCTGTAATGCAGCGTGAGGGTGACAATATCCCCAAAAAAGTAGGGTTCACCGCACACGTTATCCGGGCAGACCATCAGGTCAAAACGCAATCCGCTGGCAATTAACCCGCCCGGCGCGCGTTCATCCACGTCTGTGTCCGGCGTGAAGACAATTGTGCTCGTTTCGGCCAACGCGCCGCTGGGGATCAACAAATTCAGACTGCTGCCCGAGGAAAAAACAAAATCAAGGTCGGCCTGAGACCCGCCCAAAACTGGATAGCTTGTTGGTATTGCGCCCTTGGAGAGTTCATAAACTGGGGGCGGGTATGTAGCCGGATTGTTGAAATATCCACGGATTTCCGCGCGCGTGTAGACTGAGTAATCCGTCTGAACCCCCCACATTGCCGCCGCATAAGAGTGCGAAAGACCTTGCAGGTTTTGGTAACAGTCAATCATCGCGGCAGGGTCATATTCGGCTACGCAGAAGTCCACTGCGCTATCAAAAAGGGCAGCCAACGCAGCGGGGAAGTGTTGGTTGCTCCCGTAGGCGCTATCCGAACGAAGGTAAGGTACCACCCAATTGTGCGGGTGGTGGAAATCCTCCATCCAACCCGCGTACCATAGGGGCGTAAACCCAGCAGCGCGGTAGGCGATCATCTGGTCATAGGTGAATTGAACAACCTGGATATCAATATTTCCAGGCGAGATAGATTCCAGATTGTTTGCCAGCTGGTCTGCCAGGTTCATAAAAGCCGGATTCCCCCAAATCGGGAGTATCATCATGAAGCCATTCGTCCACAGATCGCCGCCAAAAGCTAGCTGGAGCTCATCCTCAGCCAGCGCAAGGTCAAAAGCGTAGGTTTCTAAGCTGGGGTCAAAACCGATCTCACCTTTGGGAATGGGGCCTTGCGCGCGGATGGCCAGCCCGCCATAGGCGTTATCAATCACTTGCTCCCAATCAACGGCGTGGTTAAACGCTTTTCGCACATGGAGATCTGAAAAGAAATCCGGGGGAATGCCACTGCCGTCCAACGCGCCGCTGAGAATAAAAGGATTGCCCTCCCCAGTCATTCCATAATTAAACAGCAGTGCGTATTGGCGCATATTGTTGAGATTGGCAAATTCTTTCACGATACCGTTTTCCGTGTCCAGCAAATCCGGGTATTTGTCCTCGTATCCGTCGTAGATTCCCCAGAGATAAGGGTTCATCTGCTCAGGAATTCCGGGACCATAAGCAATCACGTCCGCTGTGCCGTTGATAAGCAGTTCCCCCCGGGCAGTAGGGTCCTCTTCAACCAAAAACACAAGCGTCTCAAAATCCGCCGGTCCGCTGGAGCCGCCTGCCCAAAGCGGTTCTACCCGCGGGTAGTGCATGTAGCGAAGCATATGGACCTCGCCAGATGCCCACGATTCTAAATAGAATGGTCCCGTCCCATTCATTTGGGTGTAGAGGACGCTGTACTCAGGCGCAGGGTTGTACCAATCGCGCCAGGTAAGGCACGAGCCGTCCCAATCTCCATGGTTGACCATCCATTCCTGGTCCAGCACAGCGGCGTATGGGCCGGCGAGCAGGTTAGCCAGCGGTCCGTAGGCGGATTGCAGATGAAAGGTCACCCAGGAGTTTTCATCATCAAAAGTGACAGCATCCTTCACCATCATGCAGCGCGAGAAGTCATCTCCCGGCAGTTCATCCATGTGGTTCACGCCCAATAAAGCCGCCGTAATCATAAACATCGGCCCATCTGCGTAATCCTGCAGCATTCCCCGCCAAAAGCTGTAGGCGACATCGTGGGGTTCCAGCGTGCCGCCTTCGTGAAAAACGATGCCACGGCGCAGCGAAAAGGTATAGGCAGTACCATTATCAGTAATTTCCCAGGAGTCCGCCAACAACGGAACCAACGTTTCGGGGTCCTCCCGCTGGTATGTCAACAGGGTTTCATAAGCCTGCCCGATGACTTCAAAAGAAAAGGTGTCAAACGCCATGTGCGGGTCCAGCGTTTGAATATCATCGGCTTGGACTTTCGTGAAGCTTGTCTCGGAACTGATTCGCTTTTCGATAGCGCTGAGGGATGCTGAGGCAGACCTTGGAGCCGCGATGGATGCGCCCAGACAGAAAATCAGGGCGCAGAAGCAGAGGAGCGTTTTCGTCAGGACAAAGGGTCTTTTCATTGTTTCCACCTTTCAAAAAAGCGAGACCGGAGAACATATTATCTTTAAGGCAAGCAGGTTTTGGGCTTGGGGTGAGCGTGGTGAAGCGCTCTATACCTATAGTATACAGAGTGATTTTCTAAATACAATCCATCAGGTTTGATCGCTTAATCATTGATCAGAGGATTAAACATTAAGACACCACAGGAGTCTGTGGTGTCTTAAGAATAACTCTGGATACTTAGAGGAAGCCTAGGGCAGCTGTGGAAATTCCGCCAAAGGCGCGTGCATCAAGCCAACCAAACCTCTGCCTGTGTGCGCGCCCAAGGCTGGGCCAATCGAGCAGTCCGCTAACCATTCACAATGGAAAAGATTATTCATTGCTTCGCGCAGCATCTCCCCGCCTTCGGGGTTGGAAGCATGCACAATCTGGGCGCGGAAAGCGGTGCCTTCGGGATGCTTTTTCAGGATAAGCGCCAGGATTTCCTGCACAGCCTTCAGGAAGGAGCGTTTCTTGCCGATATCGTAGTACTTGCCGTCGGTTTTATTGACCTCGATAATTGGTTTGATGCCTAACAGAGAAGCCAGCAAGCCTTTCAGGTGGCTGATTCTGCCGCCAGCAATCAGGTATTTTAGGTCGGGCAGGGTAAAGTAGGCGTTGGTTGCAGCCTGGATTTGCTTCAACATTCCCAGGATTTGCTCTTTGCTCCAACCCGCCTTCACAGCGCGCGCCGCGGCTTCCACCTGCCAGCCTGTGCCAGAGGAGAGCGTGAGCGTGTCCACCACCGTGACCGAGGCGTCCGCCTGGCGGGCAGCTATATCCGCCGCGCCGTATGTGCCGCTGAGGCCGGATGAAATATGGATAGAAAGTATTTCCGGGTCTGTTACAGCAAGCCGTTTATAAACTTCCGCGAATTCGCCCACAGATGGCGTGGATGTAAGCGGCATTTGTTCGGTTTGGTCCAACAGTTCGTAAAACTCCTCAGCTGTGAGATCAACACCGCTAAGATAGGTTCGCTCTCCCAACTGAACTTTAAGGGGAAGCATGGTAACGTCTAATTCCTGGCACTGCTCTTTGGTCAGGTCACAGCCGCTGTCAGTAACAATTTTCATTTTTTCCTCATTTTCATCGTTTCAGGCAAGGCCTGATTTTACTGCAAGCAAGTTTGCCGCAGGGTGCTCAGGTAAATTTGCTGATATCACTTCTGAGATATTTGTTGAATTGTATCAGAAGCGTTACCCTTGCGCAATATTCTATAGATACGTCAAATATAAGCTTTAGAGCCCCAGATTCGGGCGCCCCGTTTTTCGCTCGCAATGCTTACTTAAGCGCTTGCTGCCACTGTCCCAAAACCTTGCGGTTGCGTTTCTCCAAGGTAGGGGTCAGCTTGTCAATTTTCTCAAGCAGGTCTGCTGTCTGCCAGCCCCGGCTGTTGATGGTTTCTCGCACAATCGCCAGCAGTTCAGGCGTCTGCGAAGTTTGGGTCAGCATATCGACCAAATGCCAGGGCGAATGCGCGGCTTTCAGGCAGTCCATGGTAATCAGCTCAAGCCGCCGCAAAGCCTCTCGCATCATCGCCTGGCCTGTTGCTTTGTTGCTGGATTCGATATAGATGCGGTTGATGGGTTCTGTGCCGGAGGCGCGCACGCGCAGATAATGATGGTCGTCCCCTTGTTCGTCTGCCAGCTGCATTTCCACCAGTTCATAGCGTATGCCGCCCAGGTATGTGATTTTCAAGCCCGCCAGGCGCAGGTCCTGCTGCTCCTTTTGGAGCGCCAGGTCAAGGTAATAATTGATGAAGCCTTCTTTGGCTTCCAACGGCGCGTCCACGTCCGCCCGGCCTGCGTGCGAAGTCGGATCCGTGGAAGTCCCAAAGGTCTCCCACAAGCCGGGCAAACGCACTGTATCTTCCCACAGTTCCTTAAGCGTGGTCAGCGGATTCTCTGCCCGGGTGCCGTAGTACGCGAGCATATCCATAATCAGGATGTTCGCCCAGGGGCCGTCTTTGTCGGTTACGTGCCCGCGGGAGGTCAAGCCCGAGGACTCTTCCCCTCCAATCAGGATGCGGTCGCGCCAATTTTCTGGCAGCTCTTTGAGCGTGTTGTAGCGGTCGTCCATGCGCCGGATTTCTTCGATGTACTTGATGCCCACCGGCACCAAAAAAGCGTTTTTGAGCGCGCGGCTGGCAATATCGCCCACGCGGCATTTGTAGATGCGCTGACCAACATAACCTGGGAGCGCGCCCTGCGCGGGTTTATTGTCCTCGTTGCCGGGTATCATGCCCGCCAGCGGTTCAATAAGAGGCGAGCCAGTCTGCGTGGCAATCACACGCCCGGTAAGCCCGCGGTCCACGCCCAGGTAGCGCACCAGCATGGTTAGGATTTGGTTGGGTCTAAAGTAAACCCCGCCCTTATCCACAATGCCGTAGCGGTCCGCGTCGGTATCCATGCCCATTCCCAAATGCGCGCCGCTTTCAGCGACAGTTTGCTTGAGCAAGAAGTTGAAAGGTTCTTCCGGGTTGGCATAGTCCTGTCCGCCCAATTCGGGGTCCACCTCCGCGTGCAGCACCGTATGGCGCACGCCGGCTTCGCCCAGCAGGCGCGTCAGGTAGCCGCGCCCACAGCCGTGCATTTCATCCACGACGACGTGTTTATCGGCAAAAAATCGGCGGATGCGGTCAAAGTCAATTGGGATGCGCTGGTTGTTATTGCCATTGTTTTTAATCCAGCGCACGTATTGGTCCAGCGGGTCAAAACCGGTCACAAGCCCACGCGCTTCGGCGCTATCCAGGTCAGCGATGCCCCCACCCTGGTCTTCCAGCTGCAGTTCGTTGATGCGAAACGCGATGAAATCCGTCACGTTGGTGGGCGCCGGGTACCCCAAACGGGGGTTAAACTTTATCCCTTGCCATTCAGGCGGGTTGTGGCTGGCAGTGGCGATAATTAAGCCGGCGACTTCCTCGGGGGGCAGCGCGTCGGTCTCGTAAAATGCCAGCGCGGGCGTGGGCACATCGCGCGTGCCGATATCCACCCGGAAGCCGTTGGCAAGGCAGGTTTCGGCCACCCAACGCGTCACCACATCAGAATTTCTGCGGGTGTCGTGTCCGATTACCACGCGCTTTCCAGCAAGTTCTTCCGCGCCCACAAACGCGGGTACGTTGCGGTTGTTCATGAAATCACAGATGGCCTGCACAACCTGGCGCGCGCGCTTCTCGGTAAAATCATTTTCCCAACGGCCGCGCACGCCTGATGTTCCAAAGCGCAAGTATTTGCGGTCATAGATTTCACGCAGCAAGCCGGCGCGTGCGCGGGTTCCCACCAGCACAGGGTCGCTGGTGCGGGCGCGCAGGGCGAACAGACGCTCGTAGATGTTTCCAATCTGGATGACCCGGTAGGTCATGAAGCGGTCTGGGTCGTTAGCTTCATCCAGGCTGTCCAGCAGCGGCAGCACTTCCACGCGGATATCTTCGCGCAGGCTGGCAAAAATCGGCGCGCTCAGATACGCTTTGGCAATCCGGATGGCATGCCGGCGCATCTCAGCGCTGCTGGGCAGGTATTCCATATCCAGCTGCCGGCGGTAGGCCGCGGTTTTGTCGTCTTTAGGCTGGTAAAGCTCCAGGCGCCCCTGCGTGCCGGTCGCCGCCAGGGTCAGCAGCAAGCTAATGACGCGCGAGGAAGTTGGCAGGTCCTGCGCGATCAAGTCGGGGCAGCGCAGCACAAAATCCTCCACTTCCAGCAAAAAGCGGCTCATGTCCGCAAGCGCGGGCTGCCAATCTTCCGCTTTTTCGGCCGTGAGGATAGCGCGGTTCAAGCGATTAAAGCGCGGCGCGAGCTCCGCGCTGAAAATGGAATCATTATTCTCGGGCATTAACATCTCCTCGTTCAGAAATCTCACTCGGGCCGCGGCATCAAGCCGCCATCCGAAACATTCAGTACCTCTATTTTCGCGCCGGCGGGGGTGTTGGTCTCACGCTGGATGAGCTCGCAAACCCGCCAGGCATACGCTGCCACTTCGGCCGGCGTGTGGCGTGTATCCGTCTCGAGCATCAGCCGGCACTTTGGCTCCGTCCCGGAGTAACGCAGGTTCATGCGCACCAAACCGGGCAGTTCCCGCCGCATTTCTTCAAGCAGCTTGTTGAGCGCGGGGATTTCAGTCAGTTCAGGCTTGCTGGCCACATTGCACGAGGCTATCAACTGCGGATACTTGCCGATCTGACCGGTCAGCGCGGAGAGCGGCTGCCAGCCATTTTCTGCCAAAACCGCCAACATAAACAGCGCCGTGCGTATGCCGTCGCCGGTGCGATGCGCCTGGTCCAACAGGATAATATGCCCGGATTGCTCTCCACCCAGACCCACTTTACCCGCCGCGTCTTCAGCGCGGCTCAGTCGCAATAGTTCCTCGGTGATGTACTTATCCCCTACGGGGGTCTCAATCAAGTGGATGCCTTTTTGCGCGCAGTACCTTGCCAGGGCGCCATTGGCCATCGTGGTGGTCACCAGTGTTCCACCCAGCAGCTCGCCGCGCGCGAGGAAAAATTCGGCCAGAATGGCAAGCATATGGTCGCCGTCCACCATGCGCCCGCTCTCGTCCATCAGGATCACGCGGTCCGCGTCGCCGTCGAAAGCCATTCCCAGGTCAGCGCCGGCCTCGCGCGTCAGTCTGCCAAGAATAGATGGATCTGAACGCAAATGTTCCGAACCCGCGTTGTGGTTTATATTCAGTCCATCGGGGGCGGTATTCAACGCGACCACTCTCGCTCCCAATCGCCGGAAAAGTTCTGGCGCAACATCATACGCCGCGCCATTCGCGCAATCGAGCAGCAGCGTTTTTCCGCGCAAGTCCAGGCCGGGCTGGCTTTCGAGCAAATCCTGCAGGTAATCCTCCCGCAAACGCGCGCCATCTTTTACCAACCCTTGGCCGCCAGATGGGAAATCTTCTAAAAGCGCCTCAATGGCAAGTTCCACGTCCTCGCCAAGTTTCATTCCCTGAGCGTTGAGGAATTTGATGCCGTTTTCCGGCGCAGGGTTATGAGAGGCGGAAATGACCACGCCGGCATCCGCCGCAAGCTTGCGCGTCAGGAACGCGATGCCCGGCGTGGGGAGCACGCCTAAATCAATCACTTCAGCGCCGCTTGCCAGCAATCCTTCGGTCAGCGCGCTCTGCAAGCCCAGGCCCGATGCCCGCGTATCGCGACCGACAACAAAAACTGGAGCAGTTCGTTTGCCGCCGCCCAACACGCGCGCGGCTGCGGCGCCTAGCGAGCGCACAAACGCGTCAGACATGGGCTCTATGCCTGCCAATCCGCGAATGCCGTCTGTTCCAAAATATCTGGGTTTTGCCATTAGTTCTGATCCAATCAAAAGGTGAATTAAGCGAACACCAAATCCACAACAACCGGTAAATGATCCGAGCTGCGGTGCGCCAGGTCATTATCTACCACGCGGCAGTGGTATTCCCGCACGAAGCCTGCCGGAGAAATGAAAAAGTGGTCAACTTCTCCCGCGAAGGGATGGGTGGGAATCGGGTTCTCGGGCACCAGCCGCGTAAAACCTTTCTCGGCCTCCAGTATCGCGGCCAGTGCGCACTCGTCGGGGTTGGCATTAAAATCGCCTGTGAGAATAAGAGGCAGTTTAGTTTTCAGAATATTTACTTCCACCAAATCTATCACGCGCCGGATTTGTTCCGAGCGCAGGTCTCGCGCGCTACGGATAATCTCTTCGCGCTGGTGCTCACCGCGTTCGCCCACCAGCGTGGTCAGGTGCAGATTCACCAAAAAAGGGAAGGGCGCGCGTTTAATGCGCGTGATAATCGCGAATCTCGGATCAGTATCGCGCGTGCCCTCATAGGTCAGCGGCTGAAAAATCGGAACATTGCGCGGAAAACCATCTTGCTTTTCAGAGCCAAGCCGCGCGAACGGCGCTTTGGAAAACACTGCGTTGCCTTTGGACCAATCCCACCAGTCCTTGAATAAGCCTTCCACCATTAGGTCCTTGCGCACCTGCATATGGCGCTTCATCGAAAGCGTCTCACCATAATAAGCATGGGGAAAGCGCGCGCCTTCGCGTATCAAGTCCACCATGCTGTGTTTGATTCCGTCCGCGTCTATGTACTGGGCAATCTCCTGCACGCAAAGCAGGTCCGGATTGATTTGATTAATCAAGGCGAGCAGAGCTTCGCTGCGGTTGGCATTGGTTTCCAGCGTGCCGCTGAAATTTTTAAGACCGCCCCCAAGGTTTAGGGTCATAACGCGCAGGGTCGACATCAATAGTAGGTATCCTTATAAGCTTTCTGCGAAGATTATACCAACGAATTCAGGCGCCTCCAGAGTGGGATGAAAGCCTGATACAAAGCCTTTACTCTGCCCGGCGGATGTGGAGATGAATTGCCCACGCGGTCAGGGCTGCTTATGGAACCTTGCGGGGCAAGCAAGCGCCCGGATAGCTTGTTTTACTTGCTTGAATAAGCTTTGAGTGGTTTTTTAGCAGCGCTTCCTATAAAATTAATCAGAGATATCAGGAAAGAGATTGCCCATGGACCACCCTACGCCCACACCCGAACAATCTGATGACATTATCACCCCGCCAAAGCTCTATCTGACCCGCCGGGAGTTCCTTAAAGCAGCGGGTATCGTGAGCGCAAGCGCGTTTCTGGCTGCCTGCCTGGGAAATCCAGAAAGCACCTCACCCACCAACCCCGCGCTGGTAGATACGCAAACTAAACGCGAATTGGCAGAGAATTACAACAATTATTATGAATTCAGCCTCTCAAAGACTTCCGTAGCTGAATTGGCGCAGGATTTCAGCATGCAGCCCTGGCAAGTGGAGGTGGGCGGCCTGGTGAGTAACCCAAAAAAGTACACGATGGAGGAACTGTTAGCGCGTTTTCCGCAGGAAGAACGCGTTTATCGGATGCGCTGCGTGGAAGGCTGGTCTATGGTGCTGCCCTGGCAGGGTTTTCCACTTTCCAAGTTGCTGGAAGATGTGGAGCCGCTGCCGGAAGCGCAATACGTTGGGTTTATATCTGTCCTCCGCCCGGAGGAAATGCCCGGCCAGACCAGTCTCTCGTTCCCGTGGCCCTACCTTGAGGGTCTGCGTCTGGATGAAGCCCGCCATGACCTGACCATCCTGGCGACTGGCCTCTACGGCGAAGCGCTCTCGCCCCAAAACGGGGGGCCAATCCGCTTGGTGGTGCCCTGGAAATATGGCTTTAAGAGCTTGAAGGCTGTGGTTCGCATCACGCTGCAAGCTGACCAACCGGTCACATTTTGGAACGCGATTGCCCCGCAAGAATACGGCTTTTACGCGAACGTAAATCCTTCCGTGGACCATCCGCGCTGGACGCAAAGCGAAGAACGCCGAATTGGTGAAAACGGCTCGCGTCCCACGCTGCTCTTCAATGGCTACGACGCAGTTGCCCCGCTCTACGAGGGCATGGATTTACGCGTGGATTTTTAGAAGGTAGCCCGGATTACTTTTTGGGCGGGTTCACCGGGCAAGTCGTTCCGCCTTCTTCCACGACCACCGGGATCGTGTCGTTCTCAAAAGCGTTAACAAACTCCACAATTTTCTCGACCGGAATATCCCAGACGAATGTGTTGCCCAGCCTGGCGATATCAGCGCGCCCTTGCACCATCCACTCATCCGGAAAACGCACAAACTGCAAGTTTTCGTGCGAAAGTTTGGGCAGCAGGCAAATCAGCTGACGAATCTGAGCGATGGTCAGGTCGGTTTGGATGTCATCCAGAACTGAAAGCACCATTTTCGGCACGCTCGTGATAATCTCCGGACTCCGCAGCTTATCCTGAATACCGCAGATTAGCATGGTCTGGTGGTCGGTGCGCGCCACTTCCCCGTAGCGGTCGCGGATGCGCACGAAACTGAGGGCGTCAAACCCGGTCAGGTGGTTCCAGCCCTTAGGGAAGTATCCCTGCCCCTGTTTGTATGGGTCCACATCATCTTTACCCAACGGTCGGCCGTCCAGCGGTTCGTTCAGGTACACATCCACGCCGCCCATCGCGTCGATAATTTCCTCAAACGCAACCATATTGACTGCGGCGTAGTTATCCACATACAGGTCGTAATTGTGAGCCAACACGCGCGCCAGCAGACCCATTCCCCCGCCGGTGCCCGTGTAATAACTCATGCCCGGACTGCCGTAAAAATATGCCTGGTTCAGCTTGGCGTTTGGCACCTCTGCCGCCTTGGCTTCGATGATATCAACCAGGTCCACTTTCAGGTCGCGCGGAATAGTGAGGACCGTAACTTTGGGCGTGACAAAATCCACCCGAATCACGCGCATCACATCCGAGAGGCCGTAGGTGTAATTGGGGTCATCGGTATCAATGCCAGCCGCGATGATATACAGCACTTCCGGCCCGCCGCACAGCGGACGCGGCGCGGTTGCCGTGAATGTGGTGGTAGGGAGCTGCGCTTCGGGTCCGTCCGTCTGGGTCGGAGCGGCAGTTTCAAGCTGCGCGCCAGGCGTGGTAGCAGGCGCGGTCGGCGGGCTGACCGTGCGCGAGGGCAGCGAAATAGCTTCGCTGATGGGCTTATTCCAACGGTTCGCTAAAAACAATCCACCGCCGATTAAGACCGCAGCGGCAAGAACAAGTATCACAACAAGTGTTTTTTTCTTCATATCCTTATTCCACAGACTGACTTTGTGAGAACAATCGTTTTGTATTATAGCGTAGTTTCAGAATTGACCGCAGAGACCGACAGCGCTCTGACAAGGCAGCGCAGCGTTGGAGGGCTATTGTA
>JAGOML010000033.1:15746-19133 GCA_017993575.1 Anaerolineaceae bacterium
TTCATATCCTTATTCCACAGACTGACTTTGTGAGAACAATCGTTTTGTATTATAGCGTAGTTTCAGAATTGACCGCAGAGACCGACAGCGCTCTGACAAGGCAGCGCAGCGTTGGAGGGCTATTGTATAATCAAACCAGAGGGATGATGTTCGACCTGATACGTTTCTTAGGATATAACCCGGAAAACAGCGAGGAACAGTCCAAGCTGATTGATTGGGTGAGCAGCCGTCTTTCCCAATTAGACATCGACGGTTGGGAATACTATTCGTACCGCAGCAAGCGCGGGCCAGAATTTTACTTCGCCAAAGAACGTGAAAAAGAGCCGTTTAGTTTCAACATCCATCATCACGGTTTCCATGACCAGGTCATGATTTTGACGGACCGTCTTCCCGACCCAGAAGCTCCGATGGACGGTCTCATCAAAGCCAAGACCAACAGCGGCGAGACTATATTTTTTGAAGGCACGCGAGCTGGCGGAGAAGACCAACCCGAGTGGCGTGAAAATATGCCAATGGTCTTCAAGCCTCCAAACTACCATTGGTATGACCGTCTCAAACTTCCAGCGCGCGCAAGGGTTCAGCTTGCGGCTTTTCCATTAAAGGTTGAGCTTTTCCCCCGCGGGTATCGTTTTCCGGTAGCGGATAAGGAACATGAGGGACTGCTGCGCTATTATGCCTCCCCAGTTGGCATTCACCTGCTCTCGCAAAACATGTATCACCCCATCCTCGAATTTGGCGGGGTTATCATGGAGGTCATCAGCTACAACAATGAATTCAGCAATCGACTAATGCACCTGGCAACGGTGCAGACCCTTGGCTTGACCATGGATGTGCTGATTCCCGATAGCGCAACGGACTTTGCGCCCGCGCCTGGCATGTCCGTGAGTGCCACCTCCTGGATTAGCGGCAGAATTAAAGAGGTTTTCCCCGCCGAGCCGAATGATGCGGACCCTTCCTGGGTGTTCCTGATGCAAACACGGATAGCGGGAACTATGTATCACGACCTGGGCGAGAAAAGTATCGCTTTGGGATTTTGGGATTACGTGGAGCTCCGCCGTGAGCCGGAAAACCCCTACGATGCGCGCGCGGTGGCGCTGCTGACTGTTGAGGGAGAGAAGCTGGGCTACATCCCGCGCGACCGCAATCAGGAAATTGCCGCGCTCCTGGACCGGGGAGAGCAGATGCACGGCCGCCTGATATACAAATTCCTCAAATATCCAAGTCAGGAATACATCATCCGGGTTTACACCCGCAATTCCATTCGCTTAGGCCGATAAGCCGGTTAGCTAAAGTGGTAGACGCAGCAAAAAAACCGCGCCCCCTTGCGGGTGATTCTCAGCGCTCAGCGCCCCACCGTGGGCTTCGGCCAGGTTTCGGGCGATTGCAAGACCGAGCCCCGTACCGCCGCTTTCGCGTTCCCGACTGGGGTCCGAGCGGTAAAAACGGTCAAAAATATAAGGAAGGTCTTCCGGCGCGATACCTGAACCGTGATCCCGGAAATCTATCCGCGCGAAGGAACCTTCCTGCCGCAGCGTGATTTCAATCCCAGTGCCTTCCGTAGTATAGCGCTGGGCGTTCATCAGCAGGTTCTGAAATATCTGCTGTATTCTGTCGGGGTCGACGTTCACCAAGGGCAACTGGCTTTCACAACGCGTTTCCACTTGCAGCGCTTTCGCGGAAAGCGCGGCTTCAAACCCTTTTAGCGAGGCCTGGCACAGCGCGAGCAGGTCAGTCGGGCGTTTGTTCAGGCTCAGTTTGCCCGCGTCCGAAAGCGCGAGCACCCGCAAATCGTCTACCAAGCGGATGAGCAGGGCGTTCTGCTCACGGATTGGCTCAAGCGCGTTCAGGTCAAGCGGGAAAACGCCGTCCTCAAGGGCTTCCAATTGGGCGCGCTGCACCGCGAGGGGGTTGCGCAGCTCATGAGCGATATCAGCAGTTAGCGCCTGCCGCTTGGCTTCCGCGGATTGGAGCGATGCCGCCATCGTGTTAAGCGTTTTCCCAAGTCTTTCTGCTTCGGGATAACTTTTTATGTTTACGCGCTTGCTAAAATCACCCGCGGCAACGCTCTCCGCCGCGTCTGTGAGCTCCCGGATTGGGCGGACAAAGCGATTGGTCAGCACCACCGCGAGCATGAGGGCAGCTAAGATGGACACAAGCGCGGCCGTCAGGATGGCTTGCTGCACCTTTTGCGTCAGTTGGGACTCAAAGTTTGCCGGCAGGTTCGAGAGCGCATTTGGAATATACAGGAAGCCAATCGGCTCGCCGTCTTTTTCCAGCTGGATTGCTGCGCCCCGCTCTGCTTTGGTGAGGAATGTGCCAATCCTGGCTGCCTCGTTCGCGTAAATTATCTTCCCGTTTTTGTCTGCAAGAAATCCAGTATTGCGGATAACAGCAACAGAGCTTCCTGCCCCCTGACCCTGGCTTTGGCCTGCTCCCTGACCCTGGCTTTGGCCTGCTCCCTGGCCTTGGTGCTGACCGCCCGTCTGACTGGAATTCTCACCCATCATGCTGTTACCCTCGCCAGATTCCATGAACATCGAATCTACGCCGGACCACGAGCCGCGTTCGTGGTAATAGCTGTTGAGTTCCTCCGCGAACATCATACTGTTTTCGTTCATGCTTCTGCGCAGGTACCCACGCACCTGCGCGCTGGTGGAATAATTCGAAACAAGCAGCACAGTGCCCAGCGCCGCGATAATCACAATGAGAAAAGCCGCAAGAAGTCGTGCGCGCATGCTAAAGCTCCATCTTTCTGGCCCGGTAACCCACCCCAAAAACTGTCTCGATGTACTGCTGATCCGGGTCTGCGTCCTTCAGCTTTCGACGTATATTCTTAACGTGCACATCCACGCTGCGTTCATAGCCTTCGTAACTCATTCCCTGCGCCGCTTCCAGAAGCTGCAAGCGCGTGAACACCCTGCCTGGCTGAGAGACCAGCAGCTGGAGCATGCCAAATTCCGTTGGGGTAAGCTCCACAGATGCGCCTCCCAGCTTCGCGCTGTGGGCGTTGGTATCAAGGCTTAGCTTTCCAAGCGTCAGAACAGCCGGCATCTCTTGCGTGCGGGCGCCGCGCCGCAAAACAGCCTTCACCCGCGCCACAACTTCGCGCGGGGAGTAGGGCTTGGTGACATAATCATCCGCCCCCAGCTCCAAGCCAATCAACCGGTCGACCTCATCCACCCGGGCGGTCGCCATGATGATCGGAACATCCCTGGTCTTGCGCATCTCCCGCGCCAGTTCCAACCCGTCCATGCCCGGCAGGTTAAGGTCCAGAATCACCAGGTCAGGTTTTTCCGATTCCCAAACGCGCAGGGCTTCATGCCCGGAATACGCGCTTAGAGCGCGATAACCCGCGCGGGTCAGATAAGCCTGCAGCACTTTATTAAG
>JAGOML010000034.1:0-19103 GCA_017993575.1 Anaerolineaceae bacterium
GGGGAAGGCCGTAATTTGCTTGACAGCAGGGATTATTTCTTAGTATAATAATAATTTGCATGATATAACCTAACACACGAAAAATGCAGAATCTGGGAAAAAAACTCTCAGTTTCTTTTTCGTGTTGATACCTTCTCTCACGACTTGGAGGCGCGCGTGGAAAATAATCAAATGAAAGCACTTCGCATCAACCTTGCTTCCCCAGAAAAAATCCGAGGATGGTCATACGGAGAAGTCCTTAAACCGGAGACGATTAACTATCGCCGACTGCGCCCGGAAAAGGACGGCCTGTTTTGCGAAGCGATCTTTGGCCCGACCAGAGATTACCAATGCTATTGCGGAAAATATAAAAACAAAAAATACCAAAACGTTGTTTGTGATAAATGCGGCGTTGAAGTCACCAAAGCGAGCGTCCGACGGGAACGCATGGGTCACATCGAGCTGGCCGCGCCCGTCGCGCATATCTGGTACACACGTAGGGTTCCTTCTCACCTGGGATTGCTGCTTGACATTTCCCGGAGAAATCTTGATCGGGTTCTATACTTCGCGCAGTATATTGTGACCTATGTCGATGAAGATGCCCGTCAGAAGGCTTTAAAACGACTCGAAGACGAAATCAGTCTGTCAGAACGGGAACTGATCGAGAAAGTAAACGGACAGATTGCTGAAGCAAAGAAACAACGCGACCGTCAGCTGAGAGAGCTGGATGGCGGCATGGAAGCCATCAATAACGAATACGACGAGAAAATCGCCAGCTTGTTCGAACCTGTAATTGCGGAAGGACAGCGAGTGGAACGCGAACTGACAGAAAAAGTCGGTAAAGCTGTTCGCAAACCTATCGTCTTTGCTTTGGACAATTTCGAAAAAGTTTTGGTCGAAGCGAACGAAGAAGTCAGCTCCAAGCATGTTTCCCGCGTTCAGAAGATTGTCAAGGAACGCATGGAAGAACTTGAGAAAGATTTGCGGAATGAGAAGCAAATCAAACTTGAGGAAGTAAAACTTCAAAAAGAGGCTATTCGCGCCGAAGCTGAAATAGTCATGGAAGGTATCCGGGCTCAGCTTGAGGACCAGGAAGCTGTTACCAAGACTGAGAACGCAAAACAACGCGATGAGCTGTACGAACTGCAACCCTTCACTTTCCTGAGCGAAGCCCGCTATCGCGAGCTGAAATCCCGCTGGGGGCAGGTTTTTAAGGCCGATATGGGCGCGGAAGCGTTCCATGATATTTTGCACCGCCTGGATTTGAACGCGCTGGCTGAGGAACTTTGGCAGGAAGTACGCACAACACGCAGCAAGCAAAAGCGCAAGAAAGCCACCAGCCGGCTGAAGGTAGTGGAAGCATTCCGCCGTTCTTCCAACCTCCCCGAGTGGATGATCCTGACAGTTCTGCCTGTTATTCCACCTGATCTGCGCCCGATGGTGCAGTTGGACGGTGGTAGATTTGCTACCTCCGACCTGAACGACCTGTACCGCCGCGTTATCAACCGCAACAACCGCCTCAAGCGTCTGTTAGAGCTTGGTGCGCCGGATGTTATTGTCCGCAATGAGAAACGCATGCTGCAGGAAGCGGTGGATTCCTTGATTGACAATTCCCAGAGAGGCCGGATGTTGTCCAGACGGGGACGCCGCGAACTGCGTTCCCTGAGCGACATGCTCAAGGGCAAGAAAGGCCGTTTCCGCCGCAACTTGCTTGGTAAGCGCGTGGATTATTCCGGGCGTTCGGTAATCGTGGTTGGTCCCAACCTCAAACTTTCTCAGTGCGGTCTGCCCAAAACGATGGCGCTTGAACTTTACAAACCATTCGTCATTGCCGGTTTGGTAGAAGAACACAAATACGCCCATAATCTTAAAGGCGCGAAGAAATTCATTGAGCGCAACAGACCAGAGGTGTGGGAGGTATTGGAGGAGGTTATTCAGCGCCGTCCAGTGCTGCTTAACCGTGCCCCGACCTTGCATAGATTAGGTATTCAGGCTTTTGAGCCGGTGCTGATTGAGGGCAGCGCTATCCAACTACACCCCTTGGTGACAACAGCTTTCAACGCGGACTTTGATGGCGACCAGATGGCCGTGCATGTGCCGCTATCGGAAAAAGCCGTGCTCGAAGCCCGTCAATACATGCTCGCCAGCAAGAACCTGCTCAAGCCCGCCAGCGGAGAGCCAATCATTTCCCCTGGGAAGGACATGGTTCTGGGCGTGTATTATCTAACGCAGGAGCCCAACAGGCCTGAAAAGGGTGACGGCAGGGCTTTTGCCAATATTGACGAAGTGATTCTGGCCTACCAGTTGGGACAGGTAAGCTTACACGCTCGCATCAAGTTGGCGGTGGACAGTTGGTACTCGAAGTCCAAGGACCGCCTCTCGGCGCCTGAGCATCGTATTGAGGACACAACAGTTGGCCGCGCGATTTTTAATGACATTCTGCCTGACCCAATTCGGTTTATGAACAAGACGCTGGATAAGGGCGGCATTCGCGATCTCATCGCTGAAATTCATGAAATCCTGAAGGATGAAGCTACTACAGACGTTGCTGACAAGATTAAGGATATTGGCTTCCGTTACGCGACTCAAAGCGGTTCCACGCTGGCAGTCGCGGATATCGAAGTTCCGCCAGAAAAATCGGACATCATCAAGGAAGCGCTTCTGAAAGTGGAAATTGCCCAAAAAGCTTACCGACGCGGTCTGCAGACTGAGGCTGAACAAAACCAGAACTTTATCAAGATCTGGCAGGACGCGACTGAAAATGTCGGTAAAGCGGTGAAAGCGCACCTGGACCCGAACGGCAATCTGGCCACTATGGCAAACTCGGGAGCCACCAAAGGCGGCTTCAGCCCGATTTCCCAGTTGGCTGGTATGCGCGGTCTGATGGCCGACCCATCCGGTCGCATCATTCCGATGCCTATCCGCTCCAACTTCTGCGAAGGTCTGACCGCGTTGGAATATTTTATTTCCACGCACGGCGCCCGAAAAGGTTTGGCTGATACCGCCTTGCGTACTGCTGACGCTGGTTATCTAACCCGCCGTCTGGTTGACGTCGCGCAGGATATGATCATTAACAATGAGGACTGTGGAACAGAAGAAGGCATTTATATCAATGCCGAAGACGACGTCGCAGGTCAAACTTTTGGTGAGCGCATTTATGGTCGCCTGCTGGCGGACCGCGTGGTTCATCCTGAAACTGGTGAGGTGATTGCTGAACGCAATGAAATCATTGATTACAAACTTCAACGCGATATCGTAACCGCCAATGTCCCAACTATCATGGTTCGCTCACCACTGACCTGCGAATTGCTGCATGGTCTGTGCGCGCGCTGTTACGGTATGGACCTGGCACGCGGAAAAATGGTCAACCTCGGCGCGGCAGTAGGTATCGTCGCGGCGCAATCCATTGGCGAGCCAGGAACGCAGCTTACCTTGCGTACCTTCCACACCGGTGGTGTGGCCGCGGCCGGTGATATTACGACAGGCCTCCCGCGCGTGGAAGAATTATTTGAAGCCCGGGTAATGCCCAAGGGTGAGGCTGTCATCAGCCGCATCAAAGGTGTGGTACACCTGAGTCAGTCGCCAAAAAACCCTGAGCAGCGCATTGTTCGCGTGGACCACAGCGAGATGACCTCAGATAGTTATGAAATTCCCGAAGGTTGGAATGTAAAAGTTCAGGATGAAGGTGAAGTGTCTATTGGCGATGTAATCGCGACAATGGCCGACGCCAATATCACGGCGCAGCATGCGGGGCGTGTGCGAATCGAAGAAAATAATGTGATCATCTCCTACGAAAACCGTGAAACGGAAGAATATGACATTCCTCCAACCTCCCGCCTGACCGTAAAAGAAGGTCAGATTGTGGAAGGCGGCGAACCGCTTACTGAAGGCTCGTTGAATCCGCACACAATCCTGCACATCAAAGGTCGCGAAGCAACTGAGCTCTACCTGATGACGGAAATTCAGAAGGTTTACCGAACGCAAGGCCAGAACATCAACGACAAACACTTTGAAGTCATCATTCGCAAGATGTTGAATAAAGTGCAGATTACCCGTCCGGGTGACTCAGAGTATCTCCCCCAGGATTTGGTAGACAGGCTTGAACTGCGCAAAGTAAACGAAGACCTAATTGCCAGAGGACTGCGCCCGGCGCGTTTTGTCAATGTTTTGTTGGGCGTTTCCAAAGCTTCCCTGAATACCGACTCGTTCCTTTCGGCTTCTTCGTTCCAGCATACCATCAAGGTTTTAGCCGGCGCGGCAATTGCTTCCAAGGAAGATCAGCTCTTTGGTTTGAAAGAGAACGTAATCATCGGAAAGCTAATCCCGGCCGGTACAGGTTTCGATCCTCTTCGTTTCGCGGAGCAGGACGTGGAGCATCAGCCAGGGAAAGAGGATATCCAGGTTCAGCAGATGAACATCTTCATGGAAACTATTGGTGAAGAGGAACTTGGTCCTGATGATGAGTACCCTACTGTGGGGGATTACCCTGAAACGGACGACGAACCGGATTTTGACGAATCCGATATGGACGAAGATTAATTCGCCAGTTTGTGAGAGTACTGACCCGGAGCCTGAACCGCTCCGGGTCTTTTTATGCTATATTTATGCCGGATTGGTTTAGGACCGGAAATACACACAAGTGAGCCAGTATGGATTCAACATCAATTAAAAAGATAAATATCAATACCGAAATGCAGCAGTCCTATCTGGACTATGCCATGAGCGTCATTGTGTCACGCGCTTTGCCCGACGCGCGCGATGGTCTGAAACCTGTGCAGCGCCGCATCCTTTACGCGATGTACGACATGGGGGTTCGCCCGGACCAACCGCACAAAAAATCAGCCAGAATCGTGGGTGAAGTCTTGGGAAAATATCATCCCCACGGTGACTCCGCGGTGTACGAAGCGATGGCGCGGATGGCTCAGGACTTCTCCGAACGCTATCCACTTGTAGATGGCCAGGGAAACTTCGGCAGCATTGATGGGGACCCGCCGGCGGCGATGCGTTACACCGAAGCCCGCCTTTCGGAAGCTGCGGTGGAAATCCTGAAACAATTCGATATGGATACCGTGGAATTCACAGAAAACTTCGACGGCTCGCTCGAGGAGCCGCTCGTGCTGCCTTCCGCGCTGCCGAACATGCTCGTGAATGGCGCCTCAGGCATCGCGGTTGGCATGGCTACCAACATTCCTCCTCATAACCTGGGAGAGGTAATCAACGCCTTAGTCCTGATGCTTGAGAATTGGGAAAAAATCGATGATATATCCACGGAAGAAATCATGCGCTTCATCAAGGGGCCGGATTTTCCGACTGGCGGCTTAATACTGCAAGAAGAGACAACCGACACGCTGGCGCAAATTTACGGAAGCGGAAACGGCGTGATCCAGATTCGCGCGCGAACCCGCCTTGAAGAGATGTCGCGCGGCAGGATGCGAATCATCGTGACTGAACTGCCGTATATGGTGAACAAATCCGCGCTGATAGAGAAAATCGCGGAAATTACGCGCGATGGAGTCCTGGAGGGCATCACCGACCTGCGGGATGAATCCGACCGGCAAGGCATGCGCATTGTCATTGACCTGAACAAAAACGCGGATCCTGAAAAAGTCCTCAGCGTGTTGTACAAAAAGACGGCCATGCACAGCACCTTCGCGATAAATATCCTGGCATTGGTGGATGGGAGCCCGCACAGATTGTCATTGAAACAAAGCCTGCGCGTCTTTGCTGAGCACCGCCTGGAAGTTATCCGCAGACGCAGTGAGTATGAGCTCAGGAAAAACGAAGAAAGACTTCATATTCTTGAGGCTTTGCGCGTAGCTATTAAAAATATTGATTTAGTCATTCAAATCATTCGGAAGTCGAAATCCGCGGAAGAAGCGCGACAGAACCTGATGAGCAAGCTCAATTTGGACGAGATTCAGGCAACCGCCATCCTGGATTTGCAGCTGCGCCGTTTGGCATCGCTCGAACGCCAGAAAATTGAGGATGAATACCAGCAGGTTAGCGAAACTATCAAGAATCTTAAAACCCTTTTGCGGTCTCCCCAGAAGATGCGCCAGGTGGAAATTGATGAGTTAAAAGCCCTTAAGGCAAAATATGCTGACCCTCGGCGAACGCAAATAATCCGTTTGGGAGAAGGAGAAAAGGTTTCCGAATTGCTTACGCAGACCGATGTGATGCCATTGGAGCATTTTTGGATTGAAGCCAGCGCGGACGGCATGCTATCCCGCACGGATGGCGACAAGCCTAATCGGCTGGGAGGAGAAAATGCCCCCTGGAATATGCTGCGCGCAAATTCGCATCAGACGGTTTTTCTGGTTACAACGGAAGGGAAAGCCGCGGCTATCCATTCTCTGGCGATTCCTGTGCAGAAAAACGGTGAACAAGGCATACCAGCGCATAAATTATCCCCTCTTGTGGAAGAGGACGTTTTACAGGGTGTTTTTAGCGTTCCCATGGATCGCGAAAACCTATCTGAAGCTTTCGTGCTTTCAGTTTCCCGCCAGGGAATGGTGAAACGCTCCGCGCTGCAGGAACTGCCCGGCGCTTCAGCGAATAGTTTTGTGCTGACGAGAATTAACGACGAGGATGAGCTTTTCCAGGTGCTTCTGACCAACGGCAAGCAGGATATATTGTTGACCACGGCAAGCGGCATGAGCATCCGATTTAACGAGACTGAAATTCGCCCGATGGGATTGATTGCTGCTGGCGTAAATGGAATTAAATTAAAAGCAGGAGATTATGTCGTTGGGGCAAGTTTAGTCAATGAAAAAGACAGCGTCGCGCTTATAACCCGCAAAGGACTGGCCAAACGCGTTCCCGCGGCGGATTACCCACTTCAGGGTAGGTACGGCCAGGGTGTGATCAGCTGGAAACTGGCTAAGGACGACCAGATTGTAGTTCAAACGGCTGGCAAACTCTCCGACAAGGTCATCTGTCATTTCCGCAAATCAGCCAGCAAGGTTTTTGCGATTACCACAGCGGTAGAACGCACCCGCCTGGCAAATGGTCAGGCTGTTTTTAGCTTGAAAGCGGGCGACGAACTTATCGGGGCTACCGCGCTGGACGATCTTTCTGCTTATTGGGAGAGGCCTTGACAGCGATTAACTGACCGGGGTGCCAACCAGGTCAAGCTGATCAGCGATTTCCCGCATGGCGTGAATCACATTCGTGACGTGTTCCCACAACTCAACGCCAAATTCCCGCGCGCCTTGCTCCATCATCTGCCGGTCGGTGCCTGCCGCGAAAGCTTTGTCTTTCCATTTCTTCTTCACCGAACTTGCTTCAAGATCAAGAAGCGAGCGTGAAGGGCGCACCAGGGCTACGGCTGTTATCAAACCGGTGATTTCATCACAAGCGAACAAGGCTCTCTTCAGCAGCGTTTCACGCGGGAGTCCGGTGTGGTCGGCGTGCGAAAGCACCGCGGCAATTATCTCTTCGGAGACGCCGGCTTCCCGCAGAAGTGGCGCGCCCGCCAGCGGATGCTCCTCAGCATTGGGGTGGATTTCCCAGTCAAAATCGTGCAGCAAGCCAGCCAAAGCCCATTCCTCTTCATTTTCGCCAAATTTTCGCGCGTAAAAACGCATCGCCGCCTCAACGCTGAGCATATGGCGAACCAGGCTCTCACTTTTGACATATTGATGGACAAGCAGCAGGGCGTTTTCGCGATTCATTTAGTCTCCGCTTAGGGAAAGATATATTCAGGCTGCCCCAATATGGGCAGAGGTTTGGCCACGTAGATATCCCAGACAGCCGCGAGAGTCGCGAAAACCTCACGCACCTGCCAGAAAATGTAGCGAGCGCGCACGTAACGCGACTGCACCACTTCAACGCCGGTAATTTGTATGCCTAAACGATCACAAAGGAAGACCGCGCGCGGCAGGTGATAGGGCTGCGTGGTGATGATGGCGGTTTGAATCCCAAATATTTCCCGCGCCCGATAACAGGTATCGTAGGTTCGTCTACCAGCATAATCCAGCACGATATCTTCATCCGGGACGCCTAAAGAGAGCGCGTACTGCCGCATGGACTCCGGCTCGTTGTAATAGACCGTACTGTTATCGCCGCTCATCAGGATTTTTTGGGCTTTCCCTGCCATATAAAGGTCGACCGCGGCGTGAACGCGGTCGCGCAGCGGCGCGGATGGCGTGCCGTCCGCGCTCAGACCCGCGCCCGGAACAATAACGACTGGCACCGAAGGCACCGTTGCGATAATCTCAGTTTTTCTGTCGGCGTAAAAAATCATCCCCAAGCGCAGAAAGCCCACCAGGAAAAAAACCACACTAAGGCAAACCAGGAGAATCCGTAAAAACTTCCGCATCTGCTTTTCCGAAATCTAAATCATGGAAGCAGGTTTGTCAGGCGCACAGTTTGAATCGCGAGTAAAGTTCGCAGCTCGTTATAGGCGTCATCCGGCAAAGGCTCCAACCTCGCAATCTCATAGGCGTTCAGCTCTGTCAATTGCGCTCTGCCGCTTTCTGACCTGCTCAATTCAAGCAAGTAGTTTGTTATTTGCGCGGCAAGAGGCAGTGGCAGTAGCGGACTGGCGGAAAAGTTCAGGTTTGGGATGATGGCGGGGGAAAGCCAGATGATGGGCACGCGATCGATGACATCAGGTAAATCCGCAATAACCTCTGAGGATGTGCGGGGATCGCTGGCGATCGCGTAGGTCGCTGTGAAATCACAAATGCCCTTGATATACACGCCGCGTATTCCCGCGCTGTAAGTTTTGGTTAAAACCGGGTTTTGGACTGAAACGCCGTTTTGCGCGAGATATCCCAGCGGAACCCAGTAGCCTGGGAGTGATTGTTGATTCGTAAGGCAGGGCGTCAGTCCGGAAAACTGCGAGAGCGCAGTCGCGGCAGGAGCTGTTGAAAGGTTGGAGCCGGCATCATAGTAGCGGGTGAAGTTGGCATCCTTGTGACCAAGGAACTGTATGCCGTAAGCTGTTACCCCTAAATGATTGCTGACTAATTGCGAGGTCAACAAAGCCTTTTCCGATGCCAGCATGTATTCTACTGGACCCAACCAGGCAAGCTGAACTTCCTGCTTCTGCAGCGCTGATTCCAGGCTGATGTAGTCCTCATACGTGCGGCCGGTCACGGAAAGTCCTAAAAAGCTGGAAAGCTGCGCGCAAAGATTATTGAGACTGCGCACCTGAGCGCTGTCCGGTTCCGCGCCAATGATGGCCATCACGATAGGATTTTGAGGGCTGCCCAAGGGCGCTGCTGTAGGCGTAAAAGTGGGCATGGGCGTGGAAGTGGAAAGGAATGGCGTTGGGGTGACGCCGGCTGGCAGCGCGGAAGGCCTCGCGGCGGGTTGAGCGGCGCACGCTGATGCCAGCGCGCAAATGCACGCTAAAAGTATCATTCGACCCCATAAATATTTCTGCACAACACGATTTTACCCTAATTGGCTTAACATGCACCCAGGCGGCGTAACATGTTAAAATAGAGCCAAAGAGCGCGGAGGCACCCATGAACATCGAAGTTGTCCGGATCCAAAAACCTGAAAATATCAACTTTATCCTCGGCCAATCGCATTTCATAAAGACAGTCGAGGATATCCATGAGGCTTTAGTCACCGCCGTTCCAGGCATTCATTTTGGGCTGGCTTTTTGTGAAGCATCAAACCCCCGTCTTATCCGCTGGTCCGGAAATGATGAAACAATGCTGCAACTTGCCCGGGACAATGCCCTGGCGGTCGGAGCAGGGCACAGTTTCATCCTTTTTCTAGCCGAGGGTTTTTACCCGGTCAATGTGCTGAATGCTGTCAAACAAGTGCCCGAGGTCTGCCGCGTTTTTTGCGCGACCGCCAACCCCACGGAAGTGATTATCGCGGTCACGGAACAAGGACGCGGGATCTTAGGCGTTATCGACGGTATGCCACCGCTTGGCATTGAAGGCGAAGAAGATATTGCCGCCCGAAAGAGTCTGCTGCGGCGCTTTGGTTATAAGTTATAAGATTTTGGAGCGTTATGGATATCCTTACAGCAATTCTTACCCGCAGGAGCGTGCGCCGCTTCACGCAGGAGCCAGTTTCTGCCGGCGACCTGGAAACCCTGCTGCGGGCTGGCATGCAAGCGCCTTCCGCGGATAACGGTCAGCCCTGGCATTTTATCGTGATGAACGAGCGGAAATTATTGGATACCATTCCAAGCATTCACCCTTGGGCTGAGATGATGAGAGAAGCCGCGCTTGGAATCCTGGTTTGTGGGCAAATTGCGCCGGGAGAAATGGGAGACTATTGGCAGCAAGATTGCGCGGCGGCAATAGAGAATATATTGTTAGCAGCCCACGGAATCGGTCTGGGAGCGGTTTGGTTGGGGATTTGCCCGGATTACAATCGAATGGCGGCTTTTTCCACCTTGGTCGGGTTGCCGTCAGATGTGCAGCCGTTAGGTCTGATTGCGGTTGGGCATCCTGCCCACGCGTACCAGCCCTCAGATCGTTACGATGAAGCCAAGGTTCGTTACAATCACTGGTAGTTTAGATAATTCCTCGCGCAAATAAGTTTAGGGCTGGCAGCGCTGATTGCAGGGCTCGCGCCCGGTGGCTGAGCTGGTTTTTGTCAAAATCATTCAGCTCCGCCATTGTTTTGTTCTGTCCCTCAAGCAGGAAGATAGGATCGTAACCAAAGCCGTTCTCACCTCGAAATTCCGGGATGATTTCTCCGGGGCACTCACCCCATGCGCGCAAGAGCTCGCCTGATATCCCGCAGACAAGCACCGCGCAAATAAAGCGCGCTTTCCACGGACGGGGATAGGCGCTTAACTGTTTCAGCAAATACAGGCAGCGGTCGTGGTCTGTCGCGGAGGGCAGCGGCGAAAAACGATGAGAATGGACGCCAGGGGCTCCACCCAGCGCTTGAACTTCTAACCCAGAGTCGTCGGCCAGGCTTGGGAGGCCTGTAGCGGCGGCGTAAGCTGAAGCTTTCAGGTAGGCATTGCCTGCATAGCTTTCGCTGTCCTCGACCACACTCAAGTTCAAGCCGAAATCCGCTGGGGTGCGCAGCCGCAGCGGGATATTCGCCAAAATAACTGAAACTTCTTTGATTTTTCCCGGGTTAGTGGTTGCGAGCAGCAAGTCTCTCATTCGTCAAAGCTTCTCCAAAGGTATGGTTGGGGGCATGTTATAATGCCAATATCACTTAGGAATTGTACTTTGCTAATGGAAAAACAACGTTACTCTCTGCGCGCGAATGTCGGCTTTTTCTTCAACAAACCGATTGGTTTCTCCAGGGATTTTCACGCAGAATTCCCCGAAATCTTTCTTGAACCGGATTTAAACGTCCTGAATATGAAAGTGGTTTACCGTTTTTCGCGCACGCGTGAAGGACTTTTGCTACAGACAGACCTCAGCGGCGATATCCAGGCGCAGTGCGTGCGCTGCCTGGCAGAAAGCAGCGTTCCGGTGTCCACAAAGTTTGAAGAGCTGTTCTACTTCCCCGAACGCACCCAGGAGGAATCCGACCAATTAATCCCAAGTGATGGTTATCTTGATTTAGCGGATATCTTCAGGGATTACATCTTGCTGGAAATCCCGATTAACCATCTTTGTAAACCGGATTGCAAGGGCGTTTGCGTAGAGTGCGGGCAGAACCTGAACCTGGCTGAGTGCGGACACACTGACAGTCGAATTATCCTTCCTGACGCTTAACAGTCATCAAACAATAAAGAACTAAATCTAATCCTATGAAGCGCTCTTTTCTTGGGCGCTTCTGTTTCATGATAGAATTTTCTCGCATTTCATCCGGAGGATGGACTATGACTGAAAATGTGCTTATTGCTGTTGCCTGGCCTTACGCGAACGCCGATATTCACGTCGGCAACCTGACTGGTTCCTATTTGCCAGCGGATATTTGCGCGCGCTATCACCGCATGCGCGGACGAAATGTGCTCATGGTCTCCGGTTCCGATTCGCACGGAACGCCTATCACGGTGACTGCTGACGCGCTCGGCACAACCCCACTCGAAGTTTACCGCGCGAACCATGCCAGGTTCCTCGAACTATTCCAAAAAATCGGTCTGACTTACGACCTTTTCACGAGCACGCATACCGAGAATCATTTTCACGTCTCACAGCTGGCTTTTACCACGCTCAGAGAAAACGGCTTTCTTTATACAGCGCGTGAGAAACAGTGGTTTTCCACCGCGCAGCAGCGCTTTTTGCCCGATCGCTACGTGGAAGGCACTTGCTACATTTGCGGGAATCCCGACGCGCGTTCGGATCAATGTGAGAAATGCGGGCATATGCTGGAACCAGAGCTGCTGCAAAATCCGCGCTCAAAAGTCGATGGCTCCACACCGGTATTGAAAGAGACCGAGCACTTTTATTTGGATTTATCCAGTCTCGAACCTGAGATTGTCGCGTTTTTGAAGGCGCGGGAATCGTATTGGCGTCCCAATGTGATCCGCCAGTCCTTAGGACAAATCCTTGCGGATGGACTCAAAGGCAGACCAATCACCAGGGACCTGGATTGGGGTATTCCTGTGCCGCTGGAAGGCTGGCAAGGCAAATGCCTTTATGTTTGGTTTGAGGCAGTCATTGGATACCTTTCGGCCTCCATAGAGTGGTCCCAGCTTGCCGGCAATGCCAGCGCCTGGCGGGATTGGTGGGTTAACCCGGAAGCGAAAACTTTCTACTACATCGGCAAGGATAACATCCCTTTCCACGCGGTTATTTGGCCGGCGGAATTGATAGGCTTCCGGGAAGGCATAGACAGGTCTTACGGCGCAGACACTCCGCAGGCGCTGGTACTCCCATTCGACGTGCCGGCGAACGAGTTTATGAATCTTGAGGGCCGGAAAATCAGCGGCAGCAAGAATTGGGCGGTCTGGGGGCTGGATTTCCTTCAGCGCTACGACCCGGACCCGCTGCGTTATTACCTGACGACCGCGATGCCCGAATCCAGGGATACCGACTGGGATTGGGAGGAGTTCTACCAGCGCAATAACAACGAACTGGTGGCCACATGGGGCAACCTGGTAAATCGGGTGCTTGCTTTCACCCACAAGCACTGGGAAGGCGTTATACCTCAGCCTGAGGTATTGCGGGAATCTGACCATGCACTTTTAGATACAATTCGCGCGGGATTTCAAAGCGTATCAGAGAAGATGGAGCGCGTTCAACTGCGCGACGCTTTAAGCGAAGTAATGAGCCTGGCGACCGAAGTAAACAAGTATCTGGATGTGCACGCGCCATGGTTTGAAATAAAAACAGATAAGTCCGAAGCGGCCAAATCTGTCTTTACAGCGATTCAAGCTATTGACTGGCTTAAACTGATGTTTGCCCCATTTATTCCTTTCACGTCCGAGGCATTACATCAGATTCTGGGCTACGAACAGCCGCTGTTTGGCAGTCAGGGCACCCGCAGCGTGGAGGATAAACTTGGCGAGCACATAATCCTGGAATATTTTTCCGAGGGTTCTGTGAGCGGAGTTGGAAATGACTTGTGGCAGTCTGCGCAGATTGCCGGTGGGAGGCCGTTCAATCCACCCAAGCCGCTGGTAAAGAAACTGGACCACAGCATTGTGGAAGAGGAACGCGCACGCCTGGGGCAGAAAGCCGCCTAATATGATAGCGGTGCCGCAGGAAAGCGGTCGAGGAACCAGGGCAGTAACTTCAAAAGCTTTGCCATGATTTCAGCTGCGCGTTCCCGCCACAGCTCTACATTTTGATAAGCCTCGGCCTTATCCTTGCCGACTAAATCACTAACGCCCCGCAGAACAAGCCAGGGCGTTTTGTTTTTTGCGGCGGTCCAGGCAAAAGAAGCTGATTCCCAGTCAGCGGCAGGAGCTTGGAAATTATCCACGAGCAGGTCAAAGTTTTGGGTCTGGATATCCTGGTCCGCGGAGACTATCCGGGCTTTCCGTACGCCGGGCGGCAGCGCTGCTGGCAGCCAGCTTAGGTCTGATTGGGTTCGGTAATGTTCTATTGCAGCCGAATAATCCGACATTCCTTCCACGATATCGTACAGCGCGGTTTCTTCCGCAAGCAGGATTTCGCCTACTTCTGCATGCCCTACCAACCCTCCGCAGGTGCCAAGGTTAAGGATTAGTTGGGGATGATAGCGGTCGATGAGATATTGACAGGACGCCGTGCTTGCAGTTTTCCCCCAACCCCCATGCGCGAACAGCACGGGGTGGCCCCCGAGATTCGCGGAGAACTTCTGCCCAAAGGGCGTCACTCCAACGTCCTGTGGTAGGAGGCATTCCAGAACGGGTTTCCATTCTGAATTTGCAGAAACAAGGACCACAAATGGGTAATTGGAGTTCATAAAGCAGTTTTTAGACGGTTTTTTTGCCCACAGAAGCCATGTAAATCACAAATTGCTGGCGTCCATCCAATCCTAACGCAGCGTTCACGGCTTCATCCTCAAAAGCTCCAATTGCGCAAACGCCACAGCCAATGCTTTCAGCTGCCAAATGGAGGTTCTGGCAAACATGCCCGGCGTCCAAAAATAAGTACCGGTATGCGCGCGCGCCATAGCGAAAACTGGTTCGGTAAGGCAGGGCTGTCCAGATAAAGTTGACAGCGGCGCTCAGAACCTGTGCCTGATTTCCCGTCGAAGCTCCGATCTGGTCCAGCAGTTCCGTTCCCAATACCAAAGGCAGCAGCGCGCGGCGGTGCGCGATAAAGTGATAGACGCCAGGCTCAAGGTCTTGCACGCGCCGCACAGCGAGCAAAGTTTCAAAAGGATGACGCGCGCCGGCTGATGGAGACGTTCGCAGTGACATCCCTGTTTTTTCAGAAACCTTTTTTACGCCCTGCGTTAGCCACAACAGAAGGGATAATTCCTCCAGACTCAAAGCCGCGTCTTCATCGTAGCGGCGGACTGAACGGCGCTGTTCAATAACTTCTCTCAGATCCGCGTGTCCCAGATCGTTAATGGCTGGGTCAGGAAGCGCGACAAGCTCACACTCGGCGGGAGTTTCAGGCAGGTATTCCGGGAATGGCTGGCCTTGTTTTTCGGGTGTTGGACCCATGCGGCTGTAACAAGAGTTCAGGACGAATTCATCGCCAACCTGGTCAAATTGCTGCATGGCCGTCTGCCTTAGAAACGAACCAGCGACAAAACCATGGCCAAGATGATGGTAAGCGCAAGAACGGCCATGACAATCCGTGATGTATTTGCTTGTGAATGTTTTTTTGCCATACTACTCCAATTGAGCTTTGATTTGATGGGCAAGCTCCAGACTGATGCCCTTGATGCCTGCGATTTCTTCCGGTTTAGCAGCCAGGATTGCTTCTATGGAGCCAAATCGCAAGATGAGCTCTTTGCGACGAGCCGGACCCAGCCCGGAAATTGTGTCCAGGCGGGACATCAAGCCGATTTTACCACGTCGATTGCGGTGAGCCGTGATCGCGAAACGATGCGCTTCGTCGCGAATGCGTTGGATAAGATAAAGACCCTGGGAGCGCTCTTCCAAGCGGACCGAGTCGCTCTGACCTGGCAAAAACAGCTCTTCTTCCTGCTTGGCAAGCCCGACAATTGCAAAACGGTCCTGCAAATCCTGTTCGTTGATGACCTTAAGCGCGCGGCCTAACTGACCTTTACCGCCGTCGACAATAAGCAGGTCTGGCAGGATGCTGAACGACAAGTCAGGAGTTTTGCCTGGCAGGTCCTTTTCCGCCTGGGCGCTGTGGTAGTGGCTGAAACGCCGGCGCAATACTTCTTCCATGGAAGCGAAGTCGTCCGGACCTTCAACATTGCGGATGTTGAAACGCCTATAGAGCTTCTTATTGGCAACACCCTGTTCGAAAACCACCATGCTACCTACGCTTGCGGTGCCCATAGTGTTGGAGATGTCGTAGCATTCAATTCGGTTTGGGGGTTCGGGGAGTTTGAGGGCGGCTTGCAGCTCCGCGAGCGCCTGATGCTGACGGTCTTTGTCGGCCTTCCAGCGTGTTTCCAACGCTTTCAAAGTCTCGACCGCGTTTTCTGTCGCCATATCCACCAGGCTTTTGTTCTTGCCGCGCTTGGGTACCTGAATCTCGATTTTCTCACCGCTACGACGCGTATTAAGCCATTCCTTGATGATACGCGCTTCTTCCACTTCGGCAGGAAGGAGCACGCGGTTTGGAATGAACGCGGCCTGGGAGTAAAACTGCTTGATGAATTCCTTCAGGATGGCTTCATTTCTTTCATCCTCTGTGCCTTCCAGGATGAAATACTCACGGCCAATCAGTTTTCCGGAACGGACGAAGAAAATTTGGACGCAAGCTTCTCCGTTCATGCGAGCCAGCGCGATGATGTCAGTGTCCTTCTGATTATCTGAAATAATTTTTTGGCGTTCCACCACATGTTCAATGCTTTGAATCTGGTCGCGGAGAGCCGCAGCGCGCTCGTAATTCATTTCTTCGGAGGCGGCGAGCATCTCTTCTTGTAAGCGTTTCACAACCGGTTCTGTTCGGCCTTCCAGGAATTTGCTCAGGTCATCGATCATTTGGCGGTACGAAGCTTTATCTATCGCGCCGATACATGGGCCAGAGCAAAGTTTGATGTCGTAGTACAAACACGGCCGCGCGTCTTTCCCGGTAATTTCCCGGGCGCAGGTGAGGTAGGGGAAAATTTTTCTGAGGATGTCCAGCGTCTGGTGCACCGCCCACACCGAAGTGTATGGGCCGAAGTAGCGCGAGCCATCTTCAACCATCAAGCGGGTAATCGTCAGCTTGGGAAAATCATCTCCCCAATGGATTTTGATATAGGGATAACGCTTATCGTCCTTCAGGCGCACGTTGTAATAAGGACGGTGCTCCTTGATCAGGTTCATCTCAAGAATGAGAGCCTCGAGCTCTGAATTGACCACAATAATGTCAATATCCGCAATCTTTTTCACCATCTGCCTAGTCTTGAAGGCATGGTCAGCCGATTCGTGGAAGTATGACCGCACGCGGCTTTTCAGGTTGATGGCTTTGCCTACATAGATGATCGTGCCCCCGGAGTCTTTCATCAGGTAGCAGCCGGGTTTATCAGGCAGAGTATTCAGGATGCCGGAGATGTGTTCAGAGATTTCCATGACAGGTCTATTTTAACTGAAATATTGAGGCCTGCTTTCGCGCCGTTCTGCGAGAAGGTATAATTCCCGCAGGGAGAACGAAATGACTATTCGCATTCTTTCGGAAACCATTGCTTCCCAAATTGCCGCGGGTGAAGTAGTTGAGCGACCTGCGTCCGCCGTCAAGGAGTTAATTGAAAACGCGATTGACGCCTCGGCTACTGCAATCGCTATTGAGACAAGCGAAGCAGGCAAACGTTTGATTATGGTGACTGACGACGGCGCGGGTATTCCAGCCGAAGAACTTCCCCTGGCCATGTCCCGGCACGCCACAAGCAAACTGCAATCCGCTGAAGACCTGTTTGAAATCCACACGCTTGGTTTTCGGGGAGAAGCGCTGGCATCCATTGGTTCAGTTTCCCGACTGACACTCACTTCGAAACCCGAGCAGCAGCTGGCAGCATATCGCATTAGCATGGACGGCGGGTTTATCGGGCAGGCTGGCTCTGTTCCGGCTCCAACCGGCAGTGAGGTGCGCGTAGAGGATTTATTCTTCAATGTTCCCGCCCGCATGAAATTCCTGAAATCCGACAGCACCGAAAATCGGCAGATTACGGGGCTGGTGACACGTTACGCGCTGGCATATCCACAAATCCGCTGGAGCCTTACGATGGACCAACGCCTGGTATTCAGAACGAGCGGCAGCGGCAATCAAATGGAGATTCTGCAGGAGCTTTTTGGCGCGCAGGATAGCAAACAACTTCTGCCAATCACGTTTTCTGAGCGTGAAATAAGCATCAACGGATTTGTCAGCAATCTTTCACTCAACCGCTCGAATCGCAAAGATATCACCTTTTTTGTCAATGGTCGTTGGGTGCAGGACGCGGCGCTGACCGCGGCAGTCATCAAAGCCTATAACACCTTGCTGATGGTGGGGCGTTATCCTGTTGCTGTTTTGTTTATCGAACTCCCGGCCAGACAGGTGGATGTGAATGTCCATCCTTCCAAAGCGGAAGTGCGCTTTCGCGACGCGGATCAGGTCTTTAGCGCGCTTCAACGGGCTATCCGGCGCGGTCTGCTGGCGTTTTCTCCGATTCCTGAGCTTAATGCTACGAACCTGTGGGGGAGGCAGGCGGCGCTCGGGGAAAATGAGCGCGAATTGGGGCAGCCAGGCGTGGGGGACTCGTGGACACAACCAGGAGCTGCCCAGGTGCCGCAGCGAGAGCAAAACTACCTCCCAATAGAGCGCTTACCGCTGTTGCGTCTAATTGGGCAGGTAGCCGCCACATACCTGATAGCGGAAGGGCCGGACGGTTTGTACCTGATTGATCAGCATGCCGCGCATGAGCGCGTGCTCTTTGACCAGCTCATGGCGCAATATCACGCCGCGGCTGTACCGACGCAGGCGCTGGTTCAGCCAGTCTCTGTGGCGTTTCCGGCTGAAAAAGCGCAAACCCTTGCACAGCAACTGCCGGCTTTGCGCGAATTGGGTTTTGAGGTGGAAGAATTTGGACCCAACGCCTTCCTGGTTCGGTCTGTACCCGCTGTTTTCTCGGCGGGGGATCCGAAGGCTGTGCTTCAAGCGTTGGTGGAAGACTTTGAGGAAGATGAAGAGCCGCTGGCCGCCGAAATCGAAGCAAAGATTGCTGGAAGAGTGTGTAAACGACTGGCGGTGAAGGCTGGCAAAGTGCTCTCGGAAAGCGAACAAAAAGCGCTGCTGCTGAACCTGGAAGCAAGCCAATCTCCGCGCACCTGCCCGCATGGACGGCCGACGATGATCCACCTCAGCGCTGCGCTGTTGGAACGGCAATTTGGGCGGACGGGCGCGATTTGAGAAAATCAATTGCGCAAAATAAAAAAATATGGGTTTTGCCTACCTTCTTGGAGAAGGTTACCTTCAGAATTTGCGTTTAAATAATTGATAAGTCGGGAAGTATTTGAACATTTTTTGAACATTTTTTGAACATTTTTTGGCTTGCCTGAAAAACCAGAAATGGTATAATACCAATCCTGCGGGGCGTGGCTCAGCCCGGATAGAGCGCACGGTTCGGGACCGTGAGGTCGGCGGTCCAAATCCGCCCGCCCCGACAGCAGAACCTTCCAGAGATGGAGGGTTCTTTTTTAT
>JAGOML010000035.1:0-19059 GCA_017993575.1 Anaerolineaceae bacterium
GTGGGATTTCCGGATGGGCAGCCAGATACGCCAGCGACGTCATGATTTCGGCTATACCCGCTTTGTCATCCGCCCCAAGCAGGCTGGTGCCGTCCGTGGTCACCAGGCTTTCACCACGGTACTTTAAAAGGTCTGGGAAGCGCTGCGGCGATAGGATAATCTTTTCGTTTGCGTTCAGCACAATATCTCCGCCGTCGTAGTTTTCCACAATCTGCGGCCGCACATCCTTGCCGTTAAAGTCCGGGCTGGTATCCACATGCGCCAAAAAACCAATCACCGGGGCGGGAGCGCTGGTTGTAGCTTCCAGGGTAGCGGTCACGTACCCGTATTGGTCCATGGCCACATCGCGCAAGCCAATCTGGCGCAGTTCATCCGCCAGCAAGCGCAGCAATTCCAACTGCTTGGCCGTACTCGGGTAGGTCTCCGAATCCCGCGCGGATTCCGTATCAATCTTAACGTAGCGCAAAAAACGCTCCAGCACATCAGACATAAAGGTCCCTCCAGCAAATTTGGTGATACTCTGGGTGGATTTTATCACGCGCTCGCGCAGTGGGCTTTTTTAAATGTATAATCGGTCTCCAGAAGCACACTGGTATTAAACATTATCATCTTTCTGGAAAAGCTAATGGCAAAACAAGTCAAAAAAGCCCAAAAATCTAAATCGTATCGGCTGCTCTTCGCGTTGGCGGCGCTGGCGCTCTTCCTGATCATCATGCGTCTGCGCATCCCAGAATATCAGTCCATTCCTGAAAAGCTTTGGCCGAGCGCCGCGGTCAAAGTGATTGCCGCGTACCCGCGCGACCCTAATTCTTTTACACAAGGCTTGATCTACGCGGACGGCGTGTTGTACGAAAGCGCGGGCTTGTACGGCCAGTCCACGCTGCGCAAGCTGGAACTCCAGACCGGCGTCGTTCTGTTGGAAGAACGGCTGGAGGAGCAATACTTCGCGGAAGGCCTAACGCTGCTGGACGGCCTTCTGTATCAACTGACCTGGAAGGAAAACAAGGGGTTTATTTACGACCCAGTAGATTTAAGCCTGCAAGGGACGTTCACCTATGCCACGGAAGGTTGGGGTCTGACCACGGACGGCAGCAGCTTAATCCTGTCGGACGGCAGCGCAAACCTGTATTTCATCAATCCGCAGACCATGCAAACCACGCGCGTTCTGCCAGTTACGAAAGATGGCGCGCCGCTTGAAAAGTTGAACGAACTGGAATATATCCGCGGCGAAATTTACGCTAACATCTGGTTCCAGGACATCATCGTGCGCATCGACCCTCAATCTGGCGAGGTTCTAGGCGTGATTGACTGCTCCATGCTGCGGGAAGGCGAAGACGCCCCCCTGCCCAAAGACGTCCTGAACGGCATCGCGTACGACGCGGCAACAGACCGCCTCTTCATCACTGGCAAGAATTGGTCCTGGATTTACGAAGTGTCTTTGGAAAAAGCGAAAACGCCCTGAGGCTCTAGGCGCTGCTGACCCGCGAGCGCAAGACCTCCAAACGCGCCCGCATCAGACCGGGGAGGGTATCCAGGACGTAGTAGGGTCCAAAACCTTCCATGCAGACCGCCGCGGTCACGTTACCACACAGAGCGGCTTCAACAGCGTCATAGTTCTTGCGGTAATTCAGCAAAAAAGCCCCGTCAAATGCATCCAGCATGCCCGTGGGGTCAATGGTTTTTGCAGGATAAGCCGGAATGACCCAACGTTTATGCCCCATGCGGTCATAGAGACGCACAGAGCCGTCGGGGAGATGCACCAGCACAAATTCAGGCCCGTACTGCGCCAGCGTTTCCGCGATTTCCCACAAATCCACGCTGCGCCCGCGGAAAAGCTTCAAGGCCTCAGCTTCCGTAAGCATGAAGGCAGTCAGGTCTGTAATTAAACCGCGCATTTCCTCCCAAAAGCTGCTGTCCATGTAACAGGCACTGGCGCGCATGGTCAGGGTTTCAATCATGCCGGCTTTCATCAGCGAGGGGAGAATCTTATGCGAGAGATAGTCAAGCGGGCAAAGGTGCGCCGCAGAAACTTCCAGATAAGCCCGCGGCAGGTCATTCACCCGTGCGGTGAAGCTCTCATATTCCAACTTGCTGCAAAAACGGGAACCGCCGCTTTCGTACCCAATTAATTCACGCGGAAAAGGTATGCCGCGTTCCGCGAAGTACGCGATGGGATTCTCGCCGTGCGGACTTAATGGGTCGGTATAGGCAAAAAAGCGGCGGTCGTCAATAGGTTCTTTCACCCGCACAATGCCGTTCAGGTCGCAGCCTCTTTCCTTCAGAGGGTCCAGCGCCTGCAGAGAATACGCAAGGGGCACGCGCGCGTACAAACCCGCCTTGCCGCCCCAAAAGGCATACGCGGCGGCCGCATAGGGCAGGTTTCCGCCTACTGTGTTCAGGCGGGGTTTGCCTTCAAAAGGCAGGATAAAATCACGTTGGAGTCGGCCCCCAATTACGGCTCCCAATTCCGAGCCTGGGAGTTCTGTCATGGCAGTTTACTTTACCGAGACCATTTCAAGCAGCCGCTTGTGGTAATCCTCGATGTTTTCCACTGGCGCCGGGTACTGCATATTCAGGTTCTTCAGACTCTTAATCAAAATCTTAGAGATGAGCCAGTTGCGGTACCATTTTTTATTAGAGGGAATGACGTACCAGGGCGCCCAGGCTGTACTGGTCTGGTTCAACATTTCCTCGTAAGCTTTCATGTAATCATCCCAGCGGGCGCGTTCTTCCAAATCACCCGGGTTAAATTTCCACTGCTTGGTTGGGTCTTCCACGCGCGCCAAAAAGCGTTCAGCCTGCTCCTGCAAGTCGATGTGCAAATAGAATTTAAGGATTGTGGTGCCCTCTTCCGCGAGCATGCGCTCAAACTCACGGATGTGTTGATAGCGCCTGGACCAAACCTCTTCCGGCACCAGATTATGGACGCGAACAACCAGCACATCTTCGTAGTGGGAGCGATTAAAGATGACCATCTCGCCTTTGCCGGGGGTTTGCTGGTGCACGCGCCAGAGGTAATCGTGCGCAAGCTCTACCGGTGTGGGGGTTTTAAACGACGCAACCTTTACGCCTTGCGGATTGACGCCCTCGAAGACCGCCCGGATAACGCCGTCCTTGCCGCCGGTATCCATGGCCTGCAAAACAACCAACACGCGGTGTTTCGCCTGCGCGTAGAGTTCTTCCTGCAATGTTTCCAGCTCGGCGTTCAACTTCTGCAAAGCTTCTTTGCCGTCTTTTTTATTGCCGTCAAACAGCTTGGAATCGTTTGGGTCGTAATCCTTAAGCTTGATTTTGCCTTTCGGCGGAACACGGTACATTTCATCGTCCATGATTCTCTCCTTGTAGGGTGGCCAGACTAAGCTAATTATAACGGGAAATAATCCATTCCCATATTCAGAGCCTTAAAAGGATTCGGCCGAGCCAAAAGGCCGGTAATAATAATTTAAACATTGAAGCTGCCTTCCGGCAGCCTCAATATCCTCGGGTCAGGGATTCTTACTTGCCCTGATCAACAATCTGGATTGACCTGGGTTTAATCTCAATGCGTTTTGGCTGCGCTTCTGGCTTCTTTGGAAGATGAACCGTGAGAATTCCGTTCTCGGTCTCCGCGCTGATCGCTCCCTGGTCTATCTGGCCGGGCAACGAAACGCTGCGGAAAAATGTACCTGAGCGGCGTTCCTGCAGATGGTATTTGCCTTCCTGTTCTGCTTTGTTTTCTTCCTTGATTTCACCCTTGATGCTGAGCGTGTTGTTGTCGTAGGTGATTTCAAGCAGCTCCGGGTCAAAGCCGGCCGCGTCCGCCCGGACGAGGAACTCGTTATCCTTCTCAATGACATCCAGCGGAAAACCCAGCGGTTGAGAACCCCAGAGATCGGCGTTTATATCAAAAAACCGATCCATGAACTGGTCCAGATTGTAAAGGTCCCTTGGAAAAAAACGACGTTTGACAATACTTGCCATAGCAACCTCCTTTTTTTGTTTTGCGACTCCAATTTAAGGCTGGAATGTAGGATATATGTAAGCAATTCATAAACATCTGGTTAAAATTCACATCCTTACCTACAACCCGGCAGAATCAACAGCTTTGGATTTGACGAGAACGCGGCGCTTATGCTATACTCTCGCCAGTTAATCCAGCCGCCTGGCGGCTTTTTGTTGAAGATACAACCTGTTTTGAAACAAAATTCCCCGGCTGATCTGGTTTAGCGGGGTTTTATTTTTAAAATCCAAGCATAAACATTCACGGCAATGGCCGTTTGCAATAATGATTAAGGAAAGAAGATGAAAGAAAAGAAATTACGCATTATTCCCCTGGGAGGCCTGGGGGAAGTTGGGAAGAATATGACCGTCTATGAATACGGCGGCGAAATCCTGGTGGTGGACGCCGGCATGATGTTCCCGGATAACGATATGATCGGGATTGATTACATCATCCCCGATTTTGAGTACATCAAGCAGCGCGCGAACAAAGTGCGCGGCATCGTCATCACCCACGGGCACGAAGACCACACCGGCGCTATCGGGCACCTGCTCGAGAGCGTGGACGCGCCAGTTTATGCCACGCCGCTCACGCTTGGCATGATTGGAGCGAAACTAAACCGGCGCGGGTTCGACAATAAAAGCGCCAAACTCCAAACCCTCAAAGCGGGTGAGACTGTGCAAATCGGACCCTTCAAGGTCCACGCTTTCCACGTTTGCCATTCTGTTCCAGACGGCATTGGACTGGGAATCGACACCCCGGCAGGTTTAGTCGTCCATACCGGCGACTATAAGTTCGACCACACTCCGGTGGATAACTGGCCGACCGACTATGCCAAACTAGCCGAGTTCGCCCAGAAGGGCGTTCTGGCTCTGCTGGCGGATTCCACGAACGCTGAGCGTCCGGGCTGGACGCCCTCCGAAAAGGTAATCGACTCGGCTTTCGATCGGGTTTTTCGCGAAGCGAAAGGACGCATCATTGTTGCTACCTTTGCTTCCCTTATCTCGCGCATGCAGCAAGTAATTAACGCCGCGCAGCGCTACCACCGCAAAGTTGCCTTTGTGGGCTTAAGCATGACTGAAAACGTGAAAATTGCGAAGCAGCTGGGTTACATTGATTTTGAGGAAGACGTGGTGGTACCTGTCGAAACAGCCTTGCAGATGCCGGACAGCCAGGTAGTGCTGCTGGTCACCGGCTCGCAGGGAGAACCTACCTCTATCCTCGGCAGACTTGCCAACAGCAGCAACAAGCGTTTTGACATCAAAGAGGGCGATACCGTGGTGCTGTCCTCGCATCCCATCCCGGGCAATGAGGAGTTGGTCTACCGCGCCATCAACCGCCTGCTGGAACAGGGCGCGCAGGTCATCTACGAAGCTATCGCGCCGGTGCATGTTTCCGGGCACGCCAGCCAGGAAGAAATTAAGCTGATGCTGCACCTTACCCGCCCGCGCTACCTGATACCTATTCACGGGGAGCTGCGCATGCTCAACCAACATGCCCGCCTGGGTCTGGATGTGGGCATGGACGCCCGCCAGATTGCGATCGTTGAGAACGGCCGCGTGATTGAGTTTGAACACGGAGAGATGAAGCTGGGAGAACGTATCCCCGGCGGGTACGTGTTTGTGGACGGCACCGGCGTCGGAGACGTGGACCGCTCAGTGATGCGCGAACGCGAAATGCTGAGTCAGGACGGCATCGTTCTGCTGAACCTTATCAAAGACAAGTCCAATCTGAAAGAGGTTGAGATTATCAGCAGGGGCTTTATGTCACCGGCTGAATCACAGGACCTTTTTGAAGATTTGCGCAAACGCATCGAAAAACTGGCGCGTTCCGCGAACGGAAATCTGGAACGGGATGTGCTGAACCTGGCAAAGTCTCACATCTTTGATGAGACCAAACGCCGCCCGGTGGTGTTTGTGAATATTTCCAAGGCCTGAAAATTAACAAGCGCGGTCAGATAGTGACCGCGCTTTTTTTATATCCCCCGCAACCGGTCAAAGGAAAAGAGCATCCAGTTCCGCGTTTTCTGCACACACCGTGGGGTGCTGAAAGCAGGGCAAATAGGTCTGTTCAAATACACGCCGGCTGCGCCAGGGTTTTCTCCCACAACACCAAGCGTTCCGAGGCAAGCGGCGGTAAAATTAAGTAACCAAACGAACCGAAACGAGGCGCATGGTCCGCACAACCGCTTACCGACATCCTAACGAATTCCCCACCCTGCTGCTTACATTGTTGATTAGCGTCGCCGTGGTTCTTATCTCGGCGTTCCTGACACAATGCCTGAGCCTCTTGATTGTCGTTTTCATTCTGGGAGCGTCAATATTTTCCAGCCGCGCGATGCAAGCCCAATTGATGCGTAAAGCTTTTCTCGTCTCCCCGGAGCGCAGTCCGCAGCTGGATAAAGTGGTGCAGGTTTGCGCCAGGCGCCTGCAGCCCGGTCCGCTGAACGTGTATGTCGTGCGGGAAAATATGGTAAACGCGTATACTTTTGGTCTCTCAGAGACTAAAAACATCGTGATGTACGAGCCCATGCTGCGCATCATGAACGCGGGTGAGCTGGCTTTCGTGCTGGGGCATGAGATGGGTCATGTAGCCTTGGGGCATACCTGGCTGAACACCTTTGTGGGAGGATTGGCGGGTTCGCCTTCACCTTTTGGGATTGGATACATCATGTACCTGGTTTTCCAGCGCTGGTCGCGCGCCTGTGAGTTTTCTTGCGACCGCGCCGGGCTGCTGGCTTGTGGAAGCCTGAATTACGCGGTTTCCGCCTTGGTGCGCCTGGCCGCTCCCAAAATTCAGTCGCAAGCCGAGTATGAACAAGCGCTGACCATGATTGACGCGCAGGATGACGCCTTTGTAAACCAATTAGCGGAACTCTTTCAATCGCACCCGATGATTATCAAACGCATCAACGCCCTGAAAGAATACGCGGCCAGCCCGGAGTATCAGTCGCTGCAGGCCAGCGTTAATCAAAACCTGCAAGCTTAATCCTCGAACGCCCCCAATAAAAAAAGCTGCCTATTCGGCAGCTTTTGTGTTGCTGGTCTTTACCGCGTCCGTGGATGGGGCCGGCCCCGCCGCTTTTGACTCCTCTGATTTGCCTTCAGAAGCGCTTTCCGACTTGGCGTGAAGGTGATTTTGCCCGGATGGGGAGCGGTGATCCGTAGCATAGAAGCCTTTGCCTTTAAACACGATCCCAACTGGTTGGTAAATCTTGCGCAGCGTTGGTTCGTTGCACTCCGGGCAAAGCGTCAGAGGGTTATCCGTGAATTTTTGCTGCTGGTCAAAACGAATCCCGCAGTTATCGCAGTGGTAGGTATAAATAGGCATTTCTTTATTGCTCCAGTCTTACTAACAAACAAGTATAGTACCACACATGCGCAGATTCAAGCAAACCAGGAGAATATTGACACAACTCATACACTTTTTGCGCCTCTCTAGTTGCGCGCGCGCCCGTTGGTATAATCAGGTTATGAAAATCCAGCATCTCTTTTCGCTGTTCATCATTGCCGGGCTGCTTTCCGGCTGTGTGTTCAGCATCTCCCCTGCCCCTACCAGCACGCCGCGCGTCACCAGCACGCCGCTGCCTTCTGAGACCCCCAGCCCAATGCCAGATACGGCGACGCCAACGTTGACACCCAGCCCTACCCCTACCGGCACGCCAGTTTATTATCAAGTCGATGAAGATGACGATATGTTTGGCGTTTCATTGCGCTACGGCATCAGCCTGGAAGCCTTAATGACCGCCAACCCGACTGTCATCCCTTACGCGATGGGCGTGGGCACGCTGCTGCTGATTCCTATCACGCAAACACCCCTGCCCCCTGCCAGCACGCCCTCCGAGGGCAGCCAGCCAACTAAAGTCCCCACCGCAGAACTGCAAACTGACTGCTACCGCGACCGCGCGGGCGGCGTGCTGTGCTTCGCGCTGGCAGTCAATGATACAGAAAAAGACCAGGAGAACGTCAGCGCGAAAGTGACCCTTACTGGCGTGGATGGCGCATACACTCGCACGCAGACGGCCATCCTGCCGCTGAACCTATTGAAAGCCGGACAAAGCCTGCCATTGATTACCTATTTCCAGCCTCCGACCCCCGAAAAGTTCAACGCGAGCGCTATCATAGACTTCTCCCTGCCCGTGCCCGAAAATGATACGCGCTACCTCCCGGCAGAAGTGACGAATCTGGAAGTCAGCTGTGCCAGGGGTAACTTGTCCTGCATTGTGAATGGGAAAGCAGCCCTGCAGCCGGAGTCCGCCCAGGCCGGCGCGCTGTGGGTCTTGGCGGTGGCATACTCCCAGGACGGCCGCGTGGCGGGTATCCGCCGTTGGGACGCGCAAAGCCCCGGCGGCGGCGTGGTTGGGTTGGATTTTTCGATGCTTGTGTACAGCGCGGGTCCGGAAATTGAGCGCGTGGAAGTTTACGCCGAAGCCAGGCCCGTCCAATAAGGAGCGCAATGCTGCGTGATTTGCTGCCAAACCTGGGAAACCAGACCTACATCATGGGAATTCTCAACCTCACCGCCGACAGCTTCTCCGGCGATGGGCTGCTGCAGCAGGGCAAGCCGCTGCAGGCGGCGCTGGCCCAAGCCCACCGCTTCGCTGCCGACGGCGCGCATATCCTGGACCTGGGCGCGGAGTCTACCCGCCCGGGCGCTTCGCCTGTTTCCGCGCAGCAGGAACTTGAACGCCTCCTGCCGGTGCTATGCGCGCTGCGGGAAGAGCTGCCAGACATAATCCTCTCCGTGGACACCTACAAAGCCGCTGTGGCAAAAGAAGCCCTGCGCGCCGGCGCGCACATCATCAATGATGTGTGGGGGCTGCGCGCGGACCCCCAGATGGGCGCTGTGGTTGCCGCAGGCGGGGCTTGCCTGGTGCTGATGCACAACCGCTCCAACCCGCAAAACGCGGCAATTGACGTCAGTCTGGGCGGCAGATATGTGGAAATTTCCTACGGCGACGTCACCGCTGAAGTAGCGGAAGGACTGCTTCAGTCCGCGCGAATTGCCCAGGAAGCCGGCATCAGCGATGAACAGCTGATTCTGGACCCTGGCATTGGTTTTGGCAAGACGACCGCCCAAAACCTGCGGCTGCTGAAAGAGCTTGACCGCCTGAAAGCGCTGGGCTTTCCGCTGCTGCTGGGGATTTCCCGTAAGTCGTTTATCGGCTACACGCTGAATCTGCCCCCGGAGGACCGCCTGGAAGGCAGCCTGGCTGCCAACGCGTACGGCATTTTGCACGGCGCGGATATCCTGCGCGTGCACGATGTTCGTGAAACCGTCCGTCTTGCCAGAATGCTGGACGCTATTCGCTTTGCCTGAACTTCAGCTCAATTCTGGGTAGAGCTCGTTTCCCCATGAATAATGCGCTCACCCAGCGCTTGCAGAGCTTCCACTTCAGATTCATCCATGTGGCTCTGCTTCCAATAAAGTTGCAGCAATTCCGCAGGGGTCATACTTTGTGTTTCTCCACTCTCCCCCAAGCGCGCCCGTAAGTTGAAGGAAGGCTGCCTGTTGATTTTTAACTCCATGGCCAGCCGCGCCCGTTCGCGGATTTCCGCGTCATCGATAGTCGCGTTGATATCATCAGGGTAATTAATGGTCAGGCGCGCGATTGCGCCCTCAAATTCCTCAGCCGGCGGCAGAGCGGACATGATTTTTTCCATTGCCCGCTCCCCGGAACTTAACGTAACTTTGAAGTCCAGAAAAGGGCGCGTATTAAGCTTGTGCCAGTGGTAGCGCGTCTCCCCGCGGGAAACCTCAGCGACCACAAAACCTTTGTCGTCATTTACTTCGCCAAAATCGACGCGTTCGATGGAGCCGGAATAGATGACGGGCGGGTGATTGCCAGCGTTCAAGTCCTGAAAACGGTGAATATGCCCCAGCGCGACATAGTCAATGCGCGCGTCTTTCACTAATCCCTGTGAAAGCTGAACATCCCGACCAAGTTTAATTTTGCGTTCCTCCCCAATGAGCGCCCCTTGAATGGAAGCATGCGCCGTGAGGATGAAAGGCAGAGTTTCATCGCGCTGGTTCAGGGCGTCTTGAATCATTACCCCAACCGCGTTCTCAACAATCAGGTTCAGGTCAGCGTTTGGTTCCGTCGTTTCAGGCGCGGCGTTTTTCACCGCGGAGGGTGTAACCCAGGGAATGGCAAGCACCTGCACCGGCAGGTTTTCCAGGTCTGGTGGGCCAAACAAACGGGGTTTGTCCACCACATACACATGCGGAACATCCAGCGTGGCAAACTCCTGGATGGCGTGCGCGCGCAACTGCGAGGGTGAAGTGTCGTGGTTTCCGGTGAGCAGGAGGGTCGGAATGCCGGCCCTGGAAAGGCGCATCATCCGTTTCCCCCATTCGCGCTGATAGGTGGGCGCGGGACTGCGGTCTTTGTAAGCGTCCCCCGCAAATATTACCAGGTCAACCCGCTCATTAATCGCTGTTTCAACAATCGCGTCCAGAGATTTAAGAAAGTCTGTCACGCGCAAGAACAACCCGGTGGTCGGGTCGTAAGGGCCGCTAGTGGCGATATCGATATGCGCGTCGGCAAAGTGCAGTATTTTTACCATAAGCCAATTATAACAAGCCGCGGCGCGGCTTAGGGGGTAAGCCCCATGTTAATTAACTCGCTTTCAGCCACCCACCACTCCGGGTGCCATTCCAGCGCTTTGCGGAAGTCACTCTCGGCAGCCGGCCAGTTTCCCAACATCTTGTTCGCGCGCCCGCGCCACACCCAGGTTTCCGGGATAGCATCCTCAGGGGTGATGTCCAGTACATAGTTCGCCAGGTTCAACACATCATGATATCGCGCGGTATAGAAGTACGCAAAAAACGGCCCGGTCTGGTACCAAAAGACGCGCCAGGGTCTGTCTGTCGTGGGGATTTTTTCATACACCGCGAAAGCCTTATCATATGCTTCCGCAGCGCCGGCATAGTCTTTCATTTCAATCAAAATATTGCCGCGGCTGTACCAGGCAAAGAAAAGCTCGCGGTCTTCCAGGGTGGAAATACGGTCAGCAGTTTGTTCAAGCGCGTAACGCAGGTTGTAGTCGGCGTCCCACTGCGGTCCGAGAATGTTGATTACTTCTTCTTCACGCTCATAGGGATAAATCACCAGGTATATACCGTCAAATTGGTTCCAGTACATGCTCACCAGGTCGTAAGGCAGGGCAATATCACCCAAGAAAGAATCCGGGATGCGCACTTTTTGCAAAACATCATCATACGTGGTGATGATGCCATAATGTCCCATCCAACCTTCTTTGGCGTTCATGTATCCGCGTTCTATCAAAACCGGAAAACCAGCCGCGACCAGCTTTTTTACCAAGTCAATATTCCCGCCGTAACGCACGACCCCTGTCAGGCTCGTCTGCGTGTTGACGTATTCCAGCATTTCATACGGCATCACATTGCGGTCTTCTTTTAGCGGTTTAATCACCTTTTCCACAACGTGCTGGTCGCCCTCCCAACCCCAATAAGAGAGCAGCATCGCCAGGTTGGTTGGTCCGCAGTTATTGAAGAGCTGACGCTCGTATTTGATGCCGGTTAGTGTCATCGCGCGCGGAATGGGCGTGGAAGTAGGGGTGGGTGAAAAAGTAATCGTTGGCGTAAACGTGGCCTGTCGGGTCGGGTGGGGCGTGGCCGTGACAGTCTCCACCTGCGTGGGGGTTGGGGTGGGCGCCATAGCAGTCAGCGTGGCCGCCACCTCAGGCATGAGCGTGCCCTGCCCGCTGGGGTTAAAGGCTTTCTCACCGGGGGGACGGAAAAAGTATTGGACCCTGGCGCGCGCCTTGGCGACGTAAAAATAGGCGCGGTTTTGGATCGCAGGAATTTGGTATAAAGCGGCCAAAATCAACACCACAGCAACAGCCGCTGCCAGAATTATCCATAGCCAGCGCAGGCTGTTCTTTCCATTGAGCTGGCGCCGAAATTTCTTCGTGTTTTTATTCGTCATAACAAAGGGGCATTATAACGCAATACAATTAAAGCGTTTTTTCAGCGCCAAGCCTGTCAAAGCTTAACCGCGCGGCACTTTCTTATCTTTGGCCTGCTTAACGCGCTTTCTAAGCGTGGTTAATTTTCTACCCTATCTGCCTGGTGAGCAGCCGCAAGCGTGAACGCGGCTTGTTCTCAAGCGCGGGAATGCGCAAAAAAACAGGGACTGCCGCTTGGCAATCCCTGTTCTGATCATCTTCCATGGTTTAGGCTTCGTGGAATTCGCCGTCCACAAAGTCCTCGCCGCCTTGCGCGGTCCCGGATTTCGGCTGGCCTTCCCCGGATGTTGGCCCGGATTGAGTCTGTTGGTATGCTGCCGCGCCGATTTCCTGCATGAGGTTTTGCACCGCCTGCGCGGCCGCGTTGATCGCGGAAGCATTATCGCTCGCAATGTTGTCTCTCAGGTCCTTAATTTTGGCTTCAAGCTCCATGCGTTTTGCAGCATCCACCTTCTCGCCCATGTCCCGCAGCAATTTTTCGGCCTGGTAAGCAGTGCTGTCGCCCAAGTTGCGGGCTTCAATCAGCGCTTTGCGCTGGTCATCTTCATCCTTGTGTTGGGCAGCTTCGCGCACCATGCGTTCCACATCGTTCTTGTTCAGATTGGTGGAGGCCGTGATGGTGACCTTTTGCTCTTTGCTGGTGGCTTTGTCCTTTGCGGTCACGCTCAGGATGCCGTTCGCGTCAATGTCAAAAGTAACCTCAACCTGCGGGATCCCGCGCGGAGCGGGGGGAATGCCGTCCAGGCGGAAACGACCGAGCGTCATATTATCCGCAGCCAGCGGGCGTTCGCCCTGCAGGACGTGAATATCCACCGAGGTCTGGCTGTCCGCGGCGGTTGAGAAGACTTCGGTTTTCTTGACCGGGATAGTGGTGTTGCGCTCAATCAGCTTGGTCATGACGCTGCCCAGGGTTTCCACGCCCAGGGAAAGCGGCGTCACATCCAGCAAAAGCACATCCTTCACCTCGCCGCCCAGCACGCCGCCTTGAATGGCAGCGCCAATAGAGACCACCTCGTCCGGGTTGACGCCTTTATTGGGGTCCTTTCCATTGGTCAGTTGGCGCACCAGCTCCTGCACCATAGGCATGCGGGTAGCCCCGCCTACCAGCACAACCTCGTCAATTTTGCTGACGCTGAGGTTGGCGTCTTTAATCACCGCGTTAAAGGGCAGCTTACAGCGCTGCAGCAGCTGTTCGGTCATCTGTTCAAACTTTGCTCGCGAGAGCTTCAGCAGCAGGTGTTTAGGGCCGGAGGAATCCGCGGTGATATAGGGCAGGTTGATTTCCGTCTCCATCACGCTGCTAAGCTCAATCTTGGCTTTTTCCGCGGCTTCACGCAGGCGTTGGAGTGCCTGGCGGTCACTGCGCAGGTCAATGCCTTGTTCGCGCTTGAATTCGTCTGCCGCCCAATGGACAATCACCTCATCCCAATCGTCGCCGCCCAGGTGGGTATCGCCGTTCGTGGCTTTTACTTCCACCACGCCGCCGCCCACTTCCAACAGGCTGACGTCGAAGGTGCCGCCGCCCAGGTCAAACACCAGGATGATTTCGTTTTCTTTTTTATCCAGTCCGTAGGCCAGAGCAGAAGCAGTGGGCTCATTGATGATGCGCAGCACCTCAAGCCCCGCGATTTTGCCCGCGTCTTTGGTCGCCTGGCGCTGGCTGTCATTAAAATATGCCGGTACGGTGATGACCGCCTGGGTTACTTTCTCACCCAGATAGGCTTCCGCGTCGCTTTTCAGCTTACCCAGGATCATCGCTGAGATTTCCTGCGGGGTATAGGTTTGCCCGTTTATAGGAATCTCGATGCGCACGTCGCCACCGGGTCCGGAGACGACTTTGTAAGACACCATTTTGCGTTCGGAGGACACCTGGTCGTAATGACGTCCCATGAAACGTTTAATGGAGTAGACGGTATTCTCAGGGTTTACCACGGCCTGTCGTTTGGCAGGGATGCCAACCAGCCGTTCGCCGTTCTTATTAAAAGCCACTACCGATGGTAAAAGCCGGGAACCTTCCGAGGTTGAAATGACGGTCGGAGAACCGCCTTCCATCACGGAAACCACGCTGTTGGTAGTGCCGAGGTCAATTCCAATAATTTTTCCCATATGCAAAATCTCCTTATACTTTAGATTCACTGGTTAAAAATATACCGGTCAAACGATAGAAGCGTATTAACATTTTCGAAGAATTGTGTAAATGGCCGCTCCGCCCATGTAATCCTGGGCGCTGGTAAAAGCCCCTCGTCATCCTGATATCCCTTTGGGCACAGGTCGCCAGCGAAGGATCCTGTAGTCCGCGGGCGCAGGGACGGCCTGCCTCCTGATGCCTTAAGGGCAGACATCGTGCCCCTTGGGTATTGTTGCGCCACATACCAACGGTCTTGACCGGATGAAGTCTTATACAGCGGGGGCTCGCGATGACGAATCACGCAACGACACCTTGACCGCCAAGACAAGGCATCAGCTTCAGCCGGGTGTGATGAAGCTTTTACGAACCAAGCGCGGCAAAATACCTTATAATCAGTCAGGAAACAAGCAAAGGAAACGATATGAGCAAATCACAATCTTGGTTGACAGGAGCAATCCTGGGCGGACTGCTGGGAAGCGCGTTGGTTTTGTTGTACACGCCAGCCAGAGGCAGCGAACTAAAAGGCAAGCTGCAAGAAGCCGTGCAAAGAATTCGGGAAGAAGTTCGCCAGGCCGGCGAAGAGAAACGCGCGGAGCTGGAAGCTCAGCTGGAAACCCTGCGCTCAGGCGAGTAAAACCCCCTCAATTTCCGGCTTTTACGGGTATTCAGGCAAGGGTGTAGGGGTTACCACCGGGTATCCGGGCGGCGTTGGGCTCGGATAAATTGAGGTGGGCGTGATAGTCGGCATCAAGGTCGGCACGGGTGTCGGCGTGATGACTACAACCTCAGGGTTTGGCGTGGCCAGCAAGTCCCCGATGCCCGGCTCCGAGACCACTGGCATATTGCTGATGTCGTCCACATAAGCAATCCCGGCCTGGCACACAGGTTCCAGATATTGCACCACGTTTCCCCAAATCAGCGGCTGTTTATTGATAACCGTTTGGCGGATGGCCCGCGACAGGCAGCCGGAACCCGCGTTGTAATTTAGTAGGGTAAATTTCCACAAATCTTCATAAGTAGATAGCAGACCAGCGTTCTTGCCGGTGGCGTTATAGACAATTTGGTTGACCTGTTCGCAATTAGCCAGCAGCCCGCGCGCGAAGATGCTGATGCTGAAGTTGGCCTGGGTCAGGTCAATCCCCACCGGGCAATCCGGGCAGCTCGCGTTCACTTTCTGCACCAGCGCGCCGCGCAGCATCGCCTGCTGGGCTTCATCCAGGTTACCAAACCCGCGTTGACAGGTCTCGGCGGAAAGCACCAGCGGACAGAACTGCGTAAAGAAATCTGGATTCCACAACAGCACCGCGTCCGCTCCCAGCTCTGTCAGCTGACCCAAGCCAGCTTCCTGAACCTTGGCGTAAATCCCCGGCCAAAATTGACTTTCCCTGCTGAAGATGTTTTTCATCAGCTGGGCGGGCACGCCGGTATCAGTAGCAACCTGCAAAATCTCAGCGTCAAAGCGGTTTTGCCATTCATTCACGTACGGACGCGCCAATTCCATTCCACAGACGTTGGCCGCGCCGTTGGCTTGCAGCCCACCGCGCTCACAGGCACTGGCATTCACCAATCCTTGTTTAATGAGCGAGCCAGCCAGCAAGTAATACTCGTTCACAGAAATCAAATTTTCGGATAACAGCGGCGTGTTCAGCCAGGTCGGCGCGCCGTCCACTGGCAAAAATGCCTGCCAGATATTGGAGCAGCTGGAGAGATTGTCTTGCTGGTATTGCGAACTTAGTACGTCCACGTAGTAAACAGGTTGGTCCGCGGAAAGCGCTTCGGGATTGGCAAATTCCCCCCAGGGTATCACGCGCACTTGCGCGGTGAATTTTTCGCTCGCGTCGCCATAGCTGGATTCCGCCCAGAAAACTATTTCAACGCCGTTCATGCCGGTCGGGGAAAGCGGCAAGTCGCAGATTTGACCAGGGCAGGTGAACGGCAGTCCGTTCAGCGTGCCTAAGATTTGGATGATTTGTTCGTTGGGCAGAGGCTCAAAGGCCTCCATGCGCAAAAATGGCAGAGAAGTGCATTGATTATCGCCGGGGGCATTGCCGCATCCGACAATGGAAATCAACACCTCGGCAGGCGGCAGTTTTACCTCCACCTTGCGCGTGGAAGGCGTGACATTTGCCAGGTGCAGATAAAGCCCGGGGCACTGCTGGGGATTGGTGATAAGGCTGTCGAAAACGCAGGCCGAAGTCCGCTGCCACTGGCTGAGGATGGTACTGCCGCAGTAGTATAAAACTTCGCTGTCATCCGGCCAGGATTCATGCTCGACGTAAATCTGGCAGACCACTTGCGAGGTTTTCCAGGAGAGCAGCCACCACTCATAGGTGGTGTAATCCACTGTCAGCACCACCGAGCGCTGCGGGCCTTCAGAGGGCAAAGGTATGGACTCCACCGGTGCCGGGTTCAGAACAACCAGCACGAAAACACAGACCAGAATAATTCTGCTCAAGACTGTGGTTCGTGTTGTTTTTTTTGCGTCCATTTGCATCAGAACAATTTTGTTCCTCTGTTACGGATACTCACCCGAATCTGTGGGGGTGTTCACAGGATACGGGGTCGGAAATATGGCGGTCGGTATCGGGCTGCGCGTTACGCCGGGCGTCGGCGTGACGCCGGGCGGCAGCGTGCGCGTAGGTGTCGGAGTGCCCGTTATCACAGGCAGACTCCCCGTTACCATTGGCGTCAGCGGCGTAGGCGTGAAAGCCGATGCTTCTGTCAGCTGGGCTTCATAGGTGAGCACAATCTCGCCTAAAGGGCTGGCTTCAAGCACATCTTCCAGCGCCCGCGCGAAAACTGCGTTCACCGCCTCTGCGTCTGGTAGAAGCACTTTGGTCTGGGTATTGTCCGGCAGTTCCCAGCTTCGCAGTTCGTTCCAGCCGAGCAAATAGTAGCTCAGCCGCTGCGGGTCTCCCAAACGCAGGAAGAGTGGGATGTTCAGCAGCAGTTCCGCCAGCGGAAAATCAGTGTCCAACTGAGCGCTGTACGAGACGTACATGGCCGGCAGCTTAACCAACCTTCCATTTTGGACTAATTTAGTAAAGAGCAATTGCAGCATCTGCTGCTGTCTTCTCGTTCGGTCAATCGAGTCATCCCCCGAAAGGTACGACACATAGCACAAAGCCTTCTGACCATTCATGCTGTGCAAGCCGGCCGGCAAGCCGCCGCAGGCATCGCGTATGGGCAGCAAGACGCTGACATCCACGCCGCCCAGGTCATCCACCAGCCAGCCAAATTCCTGCGGATGGGCGACCACGAAGCGGTCTGGTTTTATTCCAAAGTTATACGCGAGCGTCTCCCGCACCAGGTTCATTCCGCCCAGCGCGTATGCGGTATTCAGGCGCTGCATCGTGTACCCCGGTATGTAAAGGAACAGGTTCCCCGGGATGGAAATCACGCTGGCCTTGGAGAGCCTCTTATTGACAAAGGCCAGATGAAACGCTTCCGTGCGCCCCCGGTATGGGGCTTCCTGGTCTGAACCTGAGAACAGCCAAATTTCAACGTCCTCTGGCAGCGCTAAGCGCGCAGCCGCGGGTGGGACAGGCGTTACAGGGTCAATGCTGGGAGGCGCGAAAGTATTCCATACCTCAGGGGTAGGGGTCTGGGACGGTGAAGTCGTTGCGTCCATCTGCACAGGAAAGGCAAGCGGGGTTGGCGTTTCCGCCGCGCGCGCGCAGCCTGTCAGGAGGGCAGCGGCTGCCAACACTATCAGCAGGCACTTCGCGTAACCGGAATATTTGGATATTAAAGTGCGCGGCGCTCTCATAGCATCAATGCCAAAATACGGGGTGGCTTCACTCCGTGTGTTTCAAAATTATAGCATGGATTCCCGTCCTTGCCGGGTCTGCCAGCTTTCATCGCGTTCCCTTCGGTCATTGTCCTTAGGTCTGCACCTATGATTGCATGCATTTATAATGCCAGAATAAGCATAGCGGCAGCTAAAAGCAAAGAAACCAGGATGGAACCAGCCCAAAACAGATAAATCATGGCTTTTTCCACCCCGCCGCGCAGGTGAAAGTACAGACCCACCCCTGCATTCAACAACCAAATGAACAGGCTGAAAAACGCGAAAAGAAAGAGTTGATTGGAGGGCACGCGATCAAGCGTAATCCAGGTGATTTCAGAGCGGCTGGACGCCAGCAAGAACGCCAGCGTTATTACCAACACAGCCGCCGTCAAACCTCCCGCCAGCAGATTTCGGGTTGGTTTTTCCTGCCAGATTTTTTTCCACAAGGTGCGCATACTTTCGGAGCGCGCTTCGTAAGGGCTGAGGCTGCCCAGTTCACTCAAGCGCTCGTATAAGCCCAGAAAGGCTTCAGATTCCGCGGGAGAAATGGCATAATACTTTCCGGAAGCGGCAGCCAGCAGCAAAGAACGCGCGTCTGTCGCGGCATATTCCACCAAACCCAACCCGGGTACTTTGCGGCTGCCAAAAACCATGCCCGGCAGCCTGCCCATTGGCAGCGGCAGCTTCGATTGGAAATCTGAAACCGGGCGGATCCATTGGATAGCTGGCATTGGGATAACCTCCCGCCGCAGCCCCCAACGCAGCGCTAACCCACCGCGCCCCAGGATGTAACGCGTTGTAAGCAGCCTGTACGCGCGTGAGGCCACCAGGACGATTAGTATTGTCAGCAAGCCTCCAATCAAAAGCTTCCACGGGAGCATCAGGGCAAGCCCGACAATTGCCGGGTTCAAAACAAGCAGCAAGAGCAGGGCAGCTGCCGAGAGGAGCAGAATCGCGCTCACCCACAATCCAAGTCGTCTGGAGGGAAAAAACACGTTTTCCATAAGAGACCTTAATTATACAAGCGTTAACCAACGCCTGCCTGAGCCCAAAAAAACTGCCCGGCGGCAACCGGGCAGTATGTAAATTCAGGCAGGCTATTTAGCCCGGTATTCGGCCCCGCGGGCCAACGCGCGGGTGTTCATGTCCACGAATTTTTGCAGGCGTTGGG
>JAGOML010000036.1:0-18786 GCA_017993575.1 Anaerolineaceae bacterium
TCTGGTATCCTCATCATTCTGTGCCAAGTACTGCCTCAAAACCGCCAAACTGGTGTGCCCCAGCAGTCTCTGTAAGCTGAAAACATCCACATCATTCCGCAGCATCGTCAACGCGAACTGCCTTCTAAACCCATGAATAGCCGGTGCTTTCACGCCGGCCAATCTAGCCCGTTTTTCTATCATTTCCCTCAACCCACCGTAACTCAACCTATCTCCCGTCCTGGCAATCCATAATGCGGGTGTAACATCTGTTCGTTGTTTCAGGTATTTTCGGATTGCCTTTCTGCTCTTCTTCCCAAGGTACACCATCCTTGGCTTATCTCCCTTCCCATGCGCGATGATTACCGCTCCACTTTCGTCAAGGTCAGTAATATCAAGATTTAGGAATTCCTGCGCTCTTGCTCCCAAATCAAGCAAAGCGAGCAACATCGCCCTGTCCCTGTCATCAAAGAAGTTTTCACTCTGACAGGTCGCCAGCATCGCGCTGATGACATCAATACCAGCAGGTTCAATAATCTCCTGGGATTGTTTTGGAGCCTTGACCTTCTTGATGGGGTTCTTCCATCCTTCCGGCTCATACTCGTTCTCAAACCAATACAATAAGGCGCGGATGCTGCGGTAAAAGCTGTGCACATTCCCCTTATTGTTCCCCCTGACCTCAGCCATATACAGCATATAGGAGCGAATAATGTCAGCGTTCAGCACATCCACGGTCCAGATATTGCGCTCTCGGCAATAGGACTCAAACTTAATTAGCTTTTCTCTGTAAAACCCGAGCGTTCTTGGTGAGAGATTAGAAGCTTTCCTGTCCCTGAGGAAACCTTCAATCACATTTCTGAGCGTGTATTCCCCCACCAATATTTGTGAAGTCCGTTGCGTTAAACCAAACATGTTTTCCAGATCCCTTTCCGGAGCTCTGAAAAACATGGGCACATTTAGGATTGTTTGGAGGATTTCCCTAGATAACCACCGTATCTAGTGGTGGAATTCCTTTCTTCATAGGGCGGGTGGGGGTCGAACCCACACAGTGTCTCCACCGACGGATTTTAAGTCCGTTGCGTCTGCCTATTCCGCCACCGCCCCAATTTCCCGATTATTTTACCACTGAAAAAGAAAAAAGTTCCATCTGTGCCTGCTCCAGCCGCGCGCCGCTCCGCCATCCACAGCAGCCCTGATTTTCCGTCACCGTGCCAATTACCCCCGGCGCGCGCCCGGCATGGAATATAATTCCAGCATGCAGCTCTCCCCCTTCGCGTGGTTCCTCTCCTTCCTGCCGGTGCTGGTCGTCATAGTCCTCATGCTCGGTTTGCGTTGGAGCGGGGCGCGCGCAAGCTTCGCGGCCTGGCTCAGCGCTATTTTACTCAGCTTGCTGGCCTTCGGGGGCACCTGGCATCTGCTTGCCTGGGCGCAGCTAAAAGCGCTCTGGATGGCGCTGGACGTGCTCTACATCGTGTGGGGCGCGCTTTTGCTCTACCACCTGGTGCAGGAGGCCGGCGCGATCGAGGCCATCAGCGCGCGCCTGCCCGCCATTTCCTCCGACCGCGGGCTGCAGGTGCTCCTGGTATCCTGGCTCTTAGTCTCTTTTCTGCAGGGAATGGGCGGCTTTGGCGTACCGATGGCAGTCTGCGCGCCGATTTTGGTGGGCATGGGCTACAGCCCGGTGACCGCGGTGGTGATGACAGCGCTCGGGCATGCCTGGGCGGTGAATTTTGGCTCGATGTCCACCGCCTTCACTTCGCTTCTGGTGGTCACGGACCTGCCCGGAGAACTGCTCGCGCCGTTTTCCGCGCTGCTGCTCGGTCTGGCAATTCTGCCAGCGGGTGTATTGGTGACGCTGATTGGCACGGGTTGGAAAGGGCTGCGGCACAGCCTTCCTGCGCTGCTGGCAATTTCGCTGGTGATGGCGTTCGGGCAGTACCTCTTGGCGGCTAACGGCCTATGGGCTCTGGCAGCTACCGGCTCCGCTGTGCTCGGGGTCATCACGCTGCTGCTGCTCACGCGTCTGCCAAGATATCGCGCTGCCAAACCAGCGGCATCCTCACCAGAGAGTGAGCCGAAAGAACAAATTGACTTCTGGTGGCGGGTATCGCCTTACCTGCTGCTGATGCTGATTGGTTTCGCCGTAGTGCTCATCAAACCACTCTTCACGTTCCTCAACCAGGCCACCGTGCAGCCGCATTTCCCAACGCTCAGCACCACGCTGGGTTGGGTCAGTCCGTCGGAACCCGGGCGCGCCTTCCACTTTTTCTCGCATCCCGGCACAATCCTGCTTTACACGTCCCTGATTTCCGCCTGCATCTACTCGGTCAAAGGTCTGCTGCGTCCCGGCGCTCCAGCCGGAATTTGGCGCGCGGTCCGCTCGAGCGCGGTGGACGTCAGCCTGGGGGTTCTCGCGATGGTGGGCGTAGCTTCGGTGATGACCGCAAGTGGTATGACAAATTTGCTGGCGCGCGGACTGAGCCAAAGCATTCCCGCTGTGATATACCCGGCGGTCGCGCCGCTTATCGGCGTGCTGGGCGCATTCCTGACGGGCTCAAACAACAACTCCAACGTGCTGTTTGGCGTACTGCAGATGGAAACGGCCCGCCTGCTTGGCTTGAATGTTCCGCTCATCCTTGCCGCGCAAACCGCCGGCGGCTCGTTAGGCAGCGTGCTCTCCCCCGCGAAGGTGATTGTGGGCTGCAGTACGGTGGGCCTGACCAACCAGGAAGCTTTAGTGATGCGCAAACTGGTGCCTGTTGAACTCATCCCTGTTGGGGTGGTTTCGCTGGCAGCGCTGCTGATTTCATTACTGATGGGCAGCGTCTGAAGAGCCTTTTAGGCCGCAGTCGCTTAATGCAGGTTTTGCAATTTTCGGTTAAACTTTCCCCGGGCTAACGATGAGCACATCACACGGCAGGACTCTGAGCACACTTTTCCGGCGCATGCCCGCCTTCGCGGCATCCGCAATCCCGAACGTCCGCATACGCGGCGTCAGCATGGATTCGCGCACGGTGCGTCCGGGCTGGCTCTTCGCCGCAATCAAGGGCAAAAGCGCCAACGGCTACGACTATATCCCGCAAGCCATCGCCAACGGCGCGGCAGCCGTGATGGGCACGCAGGATGCACCGGTCGGGCTGGCTGTGCCCTACCTGCGTGTCGAAGGGGATATCCACGCGGCAGTGGCCTACCTGGCTGCCGCCCTGCACGACTTTCCGGCCCGCAAGCTGCGGATGATTGGCGTGACGGGCACGGACGGCAAAACCACCACGACTTCGATGATTTACCACATCCTGCGCAGCGCTGGCATTCGCGTCGGGATGATTTCTACGGTCAGCGCGCTAATTGGAGATAAAGCGCTGGATACAGGCTTTCACGTCACCACGCCAGAATCCCCCGATATTCAAAATTATCTGGCTGAAATGGTGCGCGCCGGGCTTACCCACTGCATCCTGGAGACGACTTCCCATGGCCTGGCGCAAGGCCGGGTAGCCGCCTGTGACTTTGACGCCGCGGTTATCACCAACGTCACGCACGAACATCTGGATTATCACGGCTCATACGAAAACTACCTGCGCGCCAAAGGTCTGCTTTTTGAAAGCCTGGCAGCCACACCGCGCAAGCGCATTGGCAACCTGCGGGCCGCCGTCCTGAATAAAGACGACCAGTCCTACGCCTATCTCAAACGCGTCTCCCCACCGCGGCAGGTCAGCTACAGCATGGTCAACCAAGCCGCGCTATGGGCAGATGAGATTGACAACCAAGCGATGGAATTGGCCTTTACCTGTCACTTCGAGGAGCAAAAAATCCTGCGCGTGCGCACGCCCATGACCGGACTCTACAACGTTTCCAACAGCCTGGCCGCGCTGGGCCTATGCGTTAACCTTTTGGGTGTGCCAGCTGAAACAGCTGTGCAAGCCCTGGCAAGCATGCCCGGCGTGCCCGGCCGCATGGAACGCATCGACCTGGGGCAGCCCTTCAGCGCGATTGTGGATTTCGCGCACACACCCAACGCGCTCTCACGCGCCTTGGAGACCGCCCGAGGCCTGACGCGAGGTCGGATAATCGCAGTTTTTGGCTCCGCAGGCCTGCGTGACCGTGAAAAGCGCAAAATGATGCCAGCGGTTTCTATCCGTCAGGCAGACCTGACTTACCTTACCGCTGAGGACCCCCGCACGGAATCGCTGGACGCCATTCTGCAGGATATGGCAGACGCGGCCATAGAAGCCGGCGGATGTGAAGGCGAGAACTTCTGGCGCGTGCCAGACCGAGGAGAGGCAATTCGGGCCGCTCTGCGGACAGCCCAATCGGGAGATTTGGTGATTGTGTGCGGTAAAGGCCACGAACAATCTATGTGCTTCGAAAAGACCGAGTATCCATGGGATGACCGCCAGGCTGTACGCGCAGCCCTGGCAGAACTCGTGGGCGTGCAAGGCCCCAAAATGCCCTGGCTGCCAACCAGCAAAGAATAACCCGGAGTTTGACCGGGCTTTCAGCAATTAGCAAGGAAGTGCTTCAAGGCTAAGTGTTTTTCTTGCTTCTGGCGCGCATGCGCCGCACGCCTTCTCCCAACATACCCCCGTTATAGCCCCCCAACACGCATACCAATCCCACCAAGGCCGCCAGCAGCAGCGAACTGCTCCAGATTCGCAGCGCTGAAAGCACCAAGCCCGCCAGTCCGCCATACACGCCGTAGGTCACCCCCCTGCCGTCCGCGGCAATTTGGCTCATCACAAAGCCTATCATCAGGGATACCAGGAACATTCCAAGCATCAGCGTGGTGTCAATGCCCGTCATCAGGTCGCCGTAAGTGAGCATCAACCAATCCACCAGGCTGAAAAACGCCAACCCAGCAGCGATGTTGGCTGCAGCCGCGAGCGCTAAAAAGGCAATTTTTGTTCCGCGCGGGTCAAAGGGAGAAGGGGGTCTATTAGGGTTCATTATTGTCCTTCGTTGCGGGCAGAGAAGCCCGCACTGTGTTCTCAAAGAATGGTTCCAAATCGGTGTGGGCATACCCCAACTGGAGGCTGGAATAATCCGTGTCCAGAAATGCCAGGCGCGTCTGCAATTCCACAAACGGCACAAGGTCCAGCCCGCTTTCCCGTCCTTGCAAGCGGTGCGCAAGCCTGATGAACCAGGCGCCCAGCTTCACCACTGCTTTTGGCAGCGTCACAACTGGCTTGGGTTTACCCAGAATATTTTCCAGACGCTGCAGGAACTCGCGCCAGCTCAGATTTTCAGCGCAAACCGGGTAACGCGCGCCTGCCTCACCCTTCTCCAGCGCCAGAACAGCCGCATCCGCGACCTCGTTCACCGATACCATGGCGCTGCCGCCCGCCGGGTAGAACACCCAAGGCAGCCAACTGTTCAGGTAAGCCACAAGCGGTTTCCACAGCGGGACCCGACCGGGCATGGAGCCGAAAATGTAAGGCAACAGAAGAAAGTTCACTGCCAAGCGGTCGCCAGCGGCAGAAAGAGCGACTCTTTCCTGTTCCACGCGGCTGCGGATGTAGGGGTGCGTTTCTGCCAGGCGCAATTCCGGCCAGCGGCGCTCAAATTCGAGGAAGTACGAACTAAACACTACTGCCCGTTCCACGCCCGCCTCCACCGCCAGCTGCATCATGCGCTCAGTCGCAAGCACATTGCCTTTATAGAAAAAGGGGTAAGCGGGACTGGCTGGGACCACCCGGTCGTCCACGCCAGCCGCAAAAATCAGGCCATCCTGCCCGCGCAAGAGTTCCAACAACTCTTCATCAGGCAGGCTGTCTAGGTCCGCGAGCGTCAGTCTGACCTCAGCAGGCAGCAAATCTTCTGTGGGCAACGGCGGGCGCGCCAACGCGCTGACCGCGTGGCCGCGTGCAAGGAGTTTGAGGCAGGTGTAATAGCCCAAAAATCCAGTTCCGCCGATGACAAGTACCTTCATGTCCGAGATTATAGCAGATTGCATCTGGCGCTGGACGAAGCAGGGAGTCTCTGGCGCTGGATAAACTTCTGCGCACAGACCAGGATTTACGCGTTGCCATCTTCAGTTTCACGCCGCGCAATCGCGGCTTTCTCGGTGTGTCTGCCGCGCGGTATCCAACGCGTCATTTATACCAACGGACGCGTGGATAAGGGCAACTGACTGCGCCTTTGGGCCGCAGCATAAAAAAGCGCGGCCTGATGAAGGCCGCGCCTTTTAGTTTCTCATCTGAAATAGTCCGACGTGTCAGGCTAAGTCAGGAAAATACTTGACCAGATTCAGATCCTCTAAAGAACCCAGCACTTCCTCTGCCAGCGAAAAATCCTGCCCGGATGTAACGCCATTTGGCACTGCCACCACCCGCAGGCCGGCGCGTTTGGCCGCCAGAACCCCATTGTGGGAATCTTCCAGCACCAGCGCCTGTTCCGCGGGAATATTCATGCGGTCGAGAACTGTCAAAAATATTTCAGGGGACGGCTTGCTCTCACGCACATCATCAAACGTCACGATGGTTTCAAAGTTGTCAAACAAACCCAATCGCCGCAAATGACCATGCACCCACACGGCGGGCGAACTGGAACCAACTGCCAGGCGCAGGCCTGCCGCCCGCGCGTTTTTTATCAATGCCAGTACGCCCGGTAGAGGAGGCTCGAGGGCAATGCGTTCAGCGGATTCCTTTCGCACCCGCGCTACCAACTGCTGGGCGGTCACGGCGTGGTCCATCAGTTTTGCCAATTGGACGTCGGGCTGGTAACTTATGCTGTCGTAACTGCCGATTGTGCCAAGATAGGCCTGATGGTCAAAACTCCCGCCAGCCTGCGCGAAGAGTCGATCCCATATCTCCATTTCCGGGCTCTCCGTATCCAGGATGAGACCGTCAAAGTCAAAAATGAGCGCGCCATTAATCGATTGCATTTCAAACTGGCTCAGCAAGGCCTATCGGTTGATGCCGGTCCGGCCCCAATAACCGCTTTGGCGGGGAACGACATCCTCAATGGTGATAAACGCTTCTGGGTCCTGATCAAGCGCAAATTTTTCCACGTCGGCAGCGAGTTTGCGCTGCACGGAGCAATTTAGCAATGCCACTTTGCCATCGCGACCAAAAGCGGGAATCTCGGTCACGGCAAAATCGTGCGCGCGCAGTGCTTCCGCGATTTCTCTGCCTTTTTCACGGCTAATGATGCTGATGTGCGAGTAACCAATCGCCAGACGTTTTTCAATCAGCATGCCCACCACATTACCTGTGGCAAAACCACCAGCATAGGCAACCACCTTGAGCACGTTGTCCAGGTCATCCAAGACAGCCCCCATGACCACGACAAACAGAATGGATTCAAAAAAGCCCAGAATCCAGGACAGCAGTTTTTTATTGCGCATGGTCAACATGATGCGCAAGGTATCCATCGCGAAATTAATCATCCGCAAGAGGAAGATTAGCAGCGCGCCAACAAGCGGTGAAAGATTTTGTAAAAAGACCATATCAAGCAATTTCCTTCTGACCTGCTAATCCTGTTGGGGCTCCTTCGCGGAACTGATGGCAGGAAGATACAGATCGTTAACATATTCCTTAAGCATGCGCGTCATCGAGAAGCGCGGCGCGAGAGTTTTGATGCTCTCCTTAATGCGCCCAATCCAATCGCCGGGAAGGCCGTCCGCGGAACGTTTGGTGTAGTAAAGCGGCACGATTTCATTCTCGAGCGTATCGTAAAGACTGGCGGCATCAGCGTTATCCTGCTGGTCCAAATCCGCGTACTCAGTGTAATCGCCAATAGCCCAACCGTTCTGACCGTTGTAGCCTTCAGCCCACCAGCCGTCTAATACGGAGAAATTGAGCGTGCCGTTCAGCGCGGCTTTTTCACCGCTGGTGCCGGAAGCTTCGCGCGGGCGGCGGGGAGTATTCAGCCAGACGTCCACGCCCTGCACCAGGTAACGCGCCATGTCCATGTCATAATCATCCAAAAAGACCAGCCGACCGCCAAAACGCGCGTCCTTTACATGCTGGTAGACTTCCTGGATCAAGCGCTTGCCGGGTTCATCGGCCGGGTGAGCTTTGCCGGCAAAGATAACCTGCACGGGTTTGCGTTCGTTGCAGACTATGCGCAGCAAGCGGTCAAGGTCCCTAAACAGCAGGTTCGCGCGTTTGTAGGTAGCAAAACGGCGCGCGAAACCGATTGTAAGCGCGTACGGGTTCAAAAGAACTCCGCTGGCAACGGTCTGCACCGGATGCACGACGGTAGTCTTCCACTGCGCGCGCGCCCGGCCGACCATATACGCGACCAGTTTTCGTTTCAGATGCTGTCGGATGCGCCATATTTCCTCATCCGGGATGTCATCAATGCGCTTCCACAACTCCGGATCATCAATGCGTTCTTTCCAATCCGAGCCAAAATGGCGGTTGAAAAGCAGCGCGTAACGCCGCGCCAGCCAGGTGCCGGTGTGCACGCCGTTCGTGATGTAGGAGATGGGCACTTCCTCAACCGGTGTGTCCGGCCACAGCTGCTGCCACATGTGCCTGGAAACTTCCCCATGAATTTTTGAGACGCCATTACGGTAATTGGACAGTTTGAGAGCCAACACCGGCATGCTGAAGGCTTCACCGCCCCATTCCTGGCGGACAAAGGCGATATTCATGAATTCATCGCGGTTTAAGCCAAGCAGAGGCCAGTAGCTGGAGAAATACTTGTCAATCAGCCAAATTGGGAACTCATCGTTGCCCGCGGGAACCGGCGTGTGGGTGGTAAAAATACTGGAACGCTTCACCTGGTCTGCGGCTTCAGCGTAGGTTTTGCCTGCCTGCATCAATTGGGAGATTCGCTCCAGGGTCAGGAACGCGGAATGCCCTTCGTTCATGTGATAGATTGTCGCGTTGTGCCCCAGGGTCTGCAGCGCTCTCAGTCCACCAATACCCAGCAGAATCTCCTGGGAAATACGCAGTTCCGGGTCGCTGATGTAGAGACGGTCGGTTAGTTGACGGTCCTGCGGGTTATTCTCAGGGATGTTTGTTTGCAGCAGCACCAAAGTTACGCGACCAACATGCAGCTCATACAGCCGCGCATACACCTTGCGGCCAGGCAAATCAATAGAGATCTTAATCGGTTCGTGATTTTCGTCATATAAGGCCACAAGCGGAAGGTCTTCGTAGATAATGTGAACATGGCGGGCTTCCTGCCAGCCATCTTCCGTGATCTTTTGAGAGAAGTAGCCGTATGTGTAAAGAAAACCAACGGCCACCAAGGGAATGCCCAGATCGCTTGCTTCCTTGAGGTGATCGCCGGAAAGCACGCCCAAACCGCCGGCATAGACCATCAGGGATTCGTGCAGACCATATTCGAATGAGAAATAAGCGATTTCATCATCCAACAGCTCCTCGTGATTCTGCGCGTACCAGGTTTTGCCCGTTTTCATGTAGTAATCGAACTCGCGCACAATGCGGTCATAGCGGTCCAGAAAATAGCGGTCCTGCGTCAGGCTTTCCAGAGCGGCAGGGTCAACCGCGCGCAAAAAAACAATTGGATTATGGTTGCAGTTATCCCAAGCAAGCGCGTCAATGTCTTTGAACAAGCGCGCGGCTTCGGGGTTCCACACCCACCACAAATTATGCGCCAGGTCTGCCAGGCGCTTCAGGCGGTAAGGAAGATTGAAATGATTGGGCACATCACGGATGATTTTTTTCATAATTCTCACTTTTAACATAGAACAGCCTGCGTTACGCAGGTTTCTGGTATCGTTTTCATTTTTAAAGCGAAGCAATGATAACACAAACCAGGTTTTTTGCCCATCAGCTAGCGGCGGCATTTTTGGCGCGTGCTGTATGCCCAACAGCCGGCAGAACCTCACCAGAGCAGTCACATTCCAAAAACAGACATGGCAGCCCCGCTCCGTCACAAGGCTTCCCCGGACCTGTCTGCTGGTGGGGTATTAGCGGTTCGGTCTGTTTCCCTGGTTCTTCACGCCACCGGTGTAACTTGGGGCATTCATTATAACGATTTTACACAAGCGCCCGTCGGATAGGCGGCTCTGCAGGCGCGGGTCCATCTCTCCCGGCACGTTCGCCGTGGTAATTACCGTGGGCAATTCCGCGTTGTAGCGGTAGTTGAAAAGCTGATAAATCTTCTCCCGCGCCCAGGGCGTCGCCGATTGCGTCCCCAAATCATCCAGAATCAAAAGCCGCGCGCTGCGAATTTCTTCAAAGCGCTGGTCCAGGCTTACCGGGCTGTTGGGGGCGTAGGTGGCGCGCAGATGGTCCAGCAGGTCGGGCACTACCACCATCAAGGGCGGGTTTCCCAGTTTCGCGAGGTGGTTTCCAATCGCGGCGGCCAGGTGGGTTTTTCCACAGCCAAAAGGACCGATAAAAACCAGCCAGCCCTGCGGGTCACGCGCGAAGGCCTGGGCGGCATCCAGCGCGTCTTTGAGACTGGCCCGATCCGCGGCGGGCATTGGGTCGTCGCGCCGCAGGCTAAAGCTTTCAAAAGTTTTGCGCGCGTGCAGGTTCAGGCTGGAAAGTTCCGGGTGCCCGATGTCGTCCGCGGGATTGCGGTAATCGGTCGCTAATATTTCCACGCGAGTCACCAATTCCGGGTCCATCAAGCGCGAACGAATCCTGCCTTCAAAACTGTTCAGGGCATTATTGCTGGTAATAACCGTGGCAAGCTGGTTGATGTAGCGGTAGTTCAGGATTTGGAAAAGCTTCTCTTGCGCCCAGGCTGTGGCATTCTGCGTGCCAAAGTCGTCCAGGACTAAGAGCGGCACTTCGCGAATGTGCTCAAAACGCTCCTCAAAAGAGCTGGAGCTGTCGTCGGAATAGGAGAAGCGCAGCCAATCCAGCAGGTCTGGAACCGTCAGAAAGAGGGTCTCCATTCCCAGGGAAACAGCTTTATTGGCAATCGCTGCCGCCAGGTGCGTCTTGCCGCTGCCGAAGCGCCCAAGCAGCAGCAGCCAGCCGCGCAGCGTCCCCGCGAAGTGTACAGCGCTGTTATAAGCCTGTTCCAGGGAATCCGCTTGCTGAGCCGCCAAGCCAACGCGACCGCGCGGTTGGAAGTTTTCGAAGTTTTTTTCGCGCAGGGCGCCTAATTTGCTGAGTTCATAAAGCTGCTTTTGCCTGGCTTCAGCAAGCTCGCCCGCCCGACAGACGCAAATGGTCATTTTGCCAAAATCGGGATGGCCGTAAGGAACGTCCCGCCCTACAAATCCAATGCCATGGCAATATGGGCAGTTTGGGTCGCCAGCAAAATCTGAATTCGCGTTTGTCTGAAGGGCATCATTCATGTTTTCTTCTGCGTTTTTGGTCTTCATAGAGTCTTCGATATTTTTCAAGATATCCTTCAGTCGGTTTGGTTCTATCTTCACGGCCTTTTTCCTTCCAGGTTTTCAGAATCGCCCGCACATAGCGCCAATTGCGGATGTTCCGTTCCACCGCTTCGCTGACAGCATCCTCTATCCACTGCGCGGGATATTCCAAAGCGTCTTCTTTCAGCATTTCTGCCATCATTGGGGTTAGTGGACCGATATTCGCTTCGTACAGCCGGAAAATATTCGGCCGTTCGGGCGCGGGCAGCTGACTTACCACTTTTAGCTGCTCCAGGGTCAATTCACCGTTTTGCAGTTTTCGCGCTAAGTCCTTCCCTTGGGGCGTGCCAGCAAAAAGGACATTATCAACAGAAATCAAGAAACCCGAGTTTAAGCTTTGCTCGAGCGCGGACTGTTTCCGGGCTTCTTGCTGCCCAAAGACTCGCCCGCCCAAGGCTTCCATAAGGATTTCCAGGCGGACAGCCTGCCCCCCGTCGTCAGGACTGCCCAGGAGCTTAAAAAAAGCTAAGAGCGCCAGCAAAGCGTCCGCTGATAAAGCGCCTTCCGCTGCGCGTTCCAACAGGTCCGCGGGCAGGTACCAGGGGGCAGCAGGTTCATCCCCAAAACCGCTGGCTGGCTGTGTCGCGTTCATTCCCGGCTCACTTAATCCGGCACCGCGCCGTAGTATTGGTCGCGGAACATAGCCAGGCGCTTCTGGAAAATCAGTTCGATGCCCGGGTCGGTAGGACCGTTGCGGTGTTTGGCGATTGCCAGCTTGGCGATGGTGTGGAAGGGGCTGCTTTCTTCCGCGTTAGGTTGGTTGATGAACATGACGATGTCCGCGTCCTGTTCCAGGCTGCCGGATTCGCGCAGGTCAGAGAGTACTGGCTGCCTATCCGGGCGCGATTCCACCGCGCGCGAAAGCTGCGCCGCAGCGACCACCGGCACCCGCAGCTCGCGCGCCAGCACTTTCAGGTAGCGCGAGATATACGAGACTTCTTGCACGCGGTTGTCTGTTTTCACTTCAGCAGACATCAACTGCAAGTAATCGACAATAACCAGGTCCAGCCCATATTCCATCTGCAAACGGCGGCATTTTGTGCGCATCTGCAGCGGCGTAATGGCTGGGGTGTCGTCAATAAAAATGTTCGCGTCGGCAAGCACCTCTAGCGCTCGCACGGAACGGTTCATCTCTTCATCCGTGAGCCTGGCGGAACGCAGTTTCTGTGAATCGATATCGGTTGCCTGGGCCAACAAGCGCTGCAGCAGCTGCTCGGAAGACATTTCCAACGAGAACAGGGCTACATTCCGTTTCAACTGCAGCCCGACATGCTTGGCAATGCCAATCAAAAAGCCGGTCTTGCCCTGCCCTGGCCGACCAGCCACGATAATGAAGTCGGACTTTTGCAATCCATCCAATACCTTATCGACAGATTTGAGCCCAGTCTCCAGACCGGACACGGCGCCAGTCTGCAAGCTCATTTCCGACAGGCGGTCCAGATAGTCGCCTACAACGCTGCTGATTGGCACCAGGTCGTGCTTGTATCGCTCCTGGCTAACCCCGAAGATTGACTGTTCGGCCTGGTCAATCACCGTATCCACGTTAATGTCTTTGCGGTAAGCCAGTTTTGCGACTTCGTTGGCCGCTGTCAACAGCCGCCTGCGCGCCGCCAATGCGTTGATATTCCGCGCGTAGGCTTCTGCGTGCAATGATGAGGGCACCTGATTGGCCAGGCTGGCCAGGTATTCAAATCCGCCAATTTCCTCCAGGTGACCTTGGGCTTCCAGCTCTTGCTTAACTGTGAGCAGGTCAAAACTTGGGTCGCTGGAGTACAAACCCTGAAACGCCTGCCAAATCCATTGATGACTGCGGTAATAGAAATCATCCGCCTGCAGAAAAGATGAAACATCCAGGTAGACCACGGGTGTGATCAACACCGCGCCAATCAGCGCTTCTTCCATCGCGCGGTCAAAGAGCTGGCTGGCTCCGGCGTCTCCGGCGCTGCCGGAGTTATAATCTTGATCGCTCATTCGCACTCCAAATCTCCACCTATCTTCAAGCAGGCTGGGAGGATAATAATCATTGTTCAGGGGACAAGGTTGGGACCATCCTCGCCGTTTTCAGGCTTCTGTTGGTCTGTATCATCAGTATCAAGCTTACTGAAAAATTCCTCAAACAAAGAAAGATCCCCAGCGCCTTCTCCGCTTGTTTCACTCTCACCCTCTTCCGGATGAATCTCAACTTCTGGAACCACGCCAGCTTTATCCAGGACTTCCGCATCCACAAAGATAGGCACGCCTGTCCGTACGACCAGCGCGAGCGCGTCGGAGGGGCGGCAATCCAACCTTTTTTGGGCCCCATCCTGTTCTAAGACCAGGTTGGCGTAAAATGTATCGGATTCAAGCGCGGTAATTTCTACGGAAAGCAGGCGGGCATCCAGCGCGCCAACCAGATTTTTCATCAGATCGTGGGTTAATGGACGGGCGGTTTCAATCTTATGCAGCACAATTGTGATGGCCTCAAATTCATATAAACCAATCCATATCGGCAGGTATCTTTCTTCATCCTTATCTTTAAGCACTACGATACGGTCCTGGTTAATCAGGCTTACGCGCACACTCGAAATCAGGCATTCTCGCATTTTTCTCATTGGAACCTACCGCCAGCTGTGAAAGATAACAGCGCTTCTATGTTGATTTTATCACGCTGAGCATCTGGTTTCAATTTTACCAGCCAAACGCTCCCCAAACTTGACTGCTTGACAGCATCTTTTCGAACTTGACTTAACAACTTAACTTTCGGCTATAATACCTCTATGAGTAGTTTCCGATAGGCATATCCCGACCGGCAAGCGCGGGTTTCGGGGGCAATGTGGGTGTGATGCTATATTTGTCATTGTTCCTTCGAAATCAGAGTGACCCGGCTGCTTATCTATCAGAATTATTAAGGATTGAGGCATAGTTGCTGGAGAACTCCCAGGTTTCGATACTTTGCATCGAAGGCAGCCGAAATAATCATTTTGCCTTTGCCAAAAACCTGCAGCGGAAAGGGTATCGTGTCAGCACGGCAGCCAGCGGCGCTGAGGGCATAGTATTGCTGGATGATTTGAACCCAACAGCGGTTATCATCAACGCGGCATCGCTGCACACGAATGGCATCCGCATCACCAAGCGCTTTCGCTCCTTGCTGCCTGAGTGCCCGATAGTGCTCATAGTCAGCCAGGATGCAGAGGAAAACCCCCTGCCCGAAGCCAACATCGTGCTTAAATTGCCCTTTACTGTTCAAAAACTGGTGAACCGCATCCGCACTTTTCAGACCATCGAAAACCGTCATATGCACAAGCTGGGTGCCTTGCTGCTCAATACCCGCTCCAACATGGTCATCTGCAACGGCAAGGAAACGCATCTCACCCCGCGGCTGACCAAACTCCTGCTGCGCATGATGGACGAACCGGATACGGTTCACACGCGCGAGGAGCTCTTCCAAAAAGTTTGGGAAACCGACTACACCGGAGACACCCGCACGCTGGATGTTCACATCAGCTGGCTGCGCCAGGCGCTGGAAGAAGACCCCCGCCGCCCAGAGATTATTCTGACGGAACGCTCTATCGGTTACCGGCTGCGCGTTCCTCGCAATCAAAAAGAACCTGTCGAGTAAATTCCTCTCCCTTTAACTTTCCAAACAGCGCGATTGATGATCGCGCTGTTTTTGTCAACGCCGAAAATCCCCAACCAGGCAAAAAAAGCCGCTGGGATGGGCGGCTTATTACAGAAAAAACCCGAATTAATGGATTCCCATCACCAGTGCGAGCAGCAAGCCGCCAGCAATCACGCTGCCAAGCTGACCGGCGGTGTTGGAACCCATAGCGTGCATCAGAATGAAGTTGGATGGGTCTTCTTCCAGAGCCATTTTCGCGGAGAGTCTGCCTGCCATCGGAAAGGCGCTGATTCCACAAGCCCCAATCAGCGGGTTGACTTTGTTATGCGTGACAATCGCCATCAGCTTGCCGAAGAGCAGGCCAGCCACCGTGTCAATCACGAATGCCAGCAGCCCCAGCGCGAGAATTGCCAGCGTCTTCAAATTCAGAAAACTTGCCGCGGTCATTGTCGAACCAATCGCCAGCCCTAAGAATAACGTGGCAATGTTAATCAGCTCATTTTGCGCCATCTTGCTCAGTCGGTCCACGACCAAAGCTTCCCGCAGCAAGTTTCCCAGCATCAAGGCAGCCATCAGCGGGGCGGCGTCCGGGGCAACCAACGCCACCAGCAGCGTCACCATAATCGGAAAAACGACCAGCGTCAGGCGCGAAACCGGCTTAGGGGCATATTCCATGCGAATGAGTCGCTCTTTACGGGTGGTCATCAGTTTCATGATAGGCGGTTGGATAATCGGGATGAGGCTCATATATGAATACGCGGCTACCGCGATAGGGGCAATGATTTCTGGCGCAAGTTTGCTGCCAACAAAAATGGCGGTTGGTCCGTCAATCGCTCCGATGACGCCAATGGAAGCCGCCTGATTGAGCGGAAAGCCGAGCAGCAGCGCCAATAGCAGCGTAGCGTAAATGCCAAACTGGCCAGCCGCGCCCAACAGCACCAGGCTGGGTTGGGAAAGCAGCGGGCTAAAATCAATCATCGCGCCCACACCAACAAAAATTAGCAGTGGGAACAGTTCGGTCTTAATGCCGGCGTCATAGATGACTTTCATGAAGCCAACCTCGTTGGACATGCCCAGGTTAGCCAGCAAACAGCCAAAGCCAATCGGCAGAAGCAGCACAGGCTCATACTCCTTGGCAATCGCCAGATAGATGAGCACCAAGGCAACCGCAATCATCACCGCGTTCTGCCAACTAAAATTCGCGAAACCTTTCCCTAATTCCGTTAACAATTCAGTCAGGTCCATGGACGCGTCCTTTTAGTCCTCAAAGCGAAACAGCGGCTGGCTGTGGCGCACCTGGTCGCCAGCGGAAACGAGCGCCTCCGCGATTACGCCATCCCGACCTGCCCGGATGATGTTTTTCATCTTCATGGCTTCCAATACGCACAAAGGGTCGCCGGATTTAACCTGCGCTCCAGATTTCACCTGCACCTCAATAATGACGCCGGGCAACGGCGAGTTCACATTTTTGCTGCTTTGGGCGGCTTTGGGCGCGCCCGCGCTGACCATTGGCCGTTCAGGAGCAATCTGCGCGCTGGTCGTGTTTTCGATGGGGGCTTGTGCCTTTTCCTCCGGCCAAACCTCAAATACTTCTCCATCGACCTCCGCGAGCACAGGCCGCGCCTGCAAGTCCTCAATTTTTACTGCGTAAGTTTTACCCGCGATGCTCACATTAATAATCATTTTCTCTGTCCTCTGCCTGGAGTATGAATAGTCTGACGCACGCGTCCGCTCAAGAGCCATTGGTTTTGCTGTGGAGCGGATTTAGCCGGCCCCGCAGCTGAGGGGTAAGCCTTCTCCAGCGCCAGGGCGAAAGCCACTGCGGCTGCGGCAGCCTGCGCCGGGTAAGCGGTGGGCTCCTCAGCGTCCAAAGCTTCAGCTTCTGCTGTCGCAGCTTCCTGCTCTGGTCGGCTGGTCAGGCGCACCAAGAGGGCCATGATTCCCCACAGCGCGATTATCATCAGGAAGACCAGCCCCATTCCCAGGCCGGTAATAGATAAACCTTGCAGTATTGTTTCTGCCATCTCTCACCTGACCTAAAGCGGCATGTTGCCGTGTTTACGCGGCGCCGCGCTTTCAACTTTATTAGAAAGCGATTCAAGCGCTTCGATAAGTTTTTGGCGCGTTTGGGCGGGCTCAATCACCTCATCGATATATCCCGCGCGCGCGGCAGCGTAGGGGTTCAGGTACTTCTGGCGGTATTCATCTTCCAGACGCTTGCGCTCCGCCGCGGGGTCTTCCGCCTCAGAGATTTGCTTGCGATAGAGGATGTTAGCCGCGCCTTCAGCGCCCATCACGGCAATTTCCGCGCTGGGCCAGGCAAAGGTGATATCCGTGCCCAGATATTTGCTGCTCATCACCACGTACGCGCCGCCGTACGCCTTGCGCGTGACCACGCTGACCTTTGGAACAACAGCCTCGGAGTACGCGAACAGCACTTTCGCACCGTGGCGGATAACCCCGCGATGTTCCTGGTCCACACCCGGCAGAAAACCAGGCGAGTCGACAAAAGTCACAATCGGCAAATTAAACGCATCGCAGAAGCGCACCATCCGGCTGATTTTGTCCGCCGAATCGATGTCCATCACGCCCGCCAGGCTGGAAGGTTCCTGTGAGATGATGCCCACCGCTCTGCCATCCAGCCGCGCCAAACCCACAATCGCGTTGGGTGCAAAGCTCGCTTGAATTTCGAGGAAGGAGCCGACGTCCACGATGGTTTGTATGGCGGTGTGCAAACTGTACGGTTCATTCGGGTTGAGGGGCACCAGAGTGTTCAGGGCGTCCGAACGCCGCAGCGGGCTGTCCCCGCTGTTCAGGACTGGCGCGGAATCCACATTATTGGCAGGCAAGTAACCCAATACCTGCCGGCAGAGCGCCAAGGCTTCCCGCTCGCTGGGGCTGACCAAGTGCGCCGTCCCGCTGATGCTAAGGTGCACGTCCGCGCCGCCCAGCGATTCAAAATCGACATCCTCGCCCGTCACGGTCTTAATCACCTGCGGACCGGTCAGGAACATGTATGACTGTTTTTGGACCATGATAATCAGGTCCGTAAGCGCGGGAGAATACGCGGCGCCGCCAGCGCAGGGCCCCATAATCAGACTGATTTGCGGGACCACGCCGGAGTACTGCGCGTTTCGCCGGAAAATCTCGGCGTAACCGCCCAGGCTTTTCACGCCTTCCTGAATGCGCGCGCCGCCAGAGTCAATCATGCCAACGATGGGCGCGCCGTTCTTGGCCGCCAGGTCCATGACACGGCAGATTTTTCGGCTGTGCATTTCACCAAGCGCGCCGCCCTGAACGGTAAAGTCCTGAGCGTAGACGTATACCTGGCGCCCGTCCACCTTTCCGTAGCCGGTCACCACGCCGTCACCCAGCGTAGATTCAGCCTGGGGGTCGTTTTGTTGGACCACCAGGGCTTCCAGTTCCCGGAAGCTGCCTTCATCCAGCAGCAGCAGGACGCGCTCGCGCGCCGTAAGGCTGCCTTTGGCATGCTGTTTATCAATCCTGGCCTGTCCGCCTCCTAATTGGGCTTCCGCCAGCATCTTGCTTAGTTGTTCCAAGCGGGGATCTGCTTCAGACATTTTGCTCCTTCATAAGAACAAAGTTCGTTCGGCTGCCGTGTTTTAGATGAGGATGCGGCGGCAGCCGGATTGCATAATTGTAACATCATCGCTTGCGTTGGGGGAGCGGGCAGGATGAAAACCTGGAGGCAGTGAGACGTAATTTGTTTTTTCACCGGCGTGATGAAGGCGAAGCGCAGCCTTGTGGACTTCCTACAAGGTAAGCTGGCGAGCGCGGGGTGTTGGGCTTCCCCCAGGGGAAGCTGGCGAGCGCAGCGAGACTGAAGAGGGTTTTTGTTGCTCCAATCTCAACCCCTTATATAGCTAGCAGCGTGGGTTTT
>JAGOML010000005.1:0-19612 GCA_017993575.1 Anaerolineaceae bacterium
TGTCAAATTTTGGGCCGGGGCTGCGCCCTTCCAAACCGCCATAGAGCAGGTAATGCCGCGGAAGGTCTATTCCCTGCGCAACAACATCCGGATTATTCTGCGCGTACCAGAAGGCGTCAAAGTAGCCGGAATCCCGCAAAAGCCTCAGGTCGGCTTCCAAAACAGCTGGGAAGATGCGAGCCGCAATACGTCGCGCTTTTTGCCGCAGAGATTGAAAAGATGCCATGAACTGCCCTCAAAATTGAAGTGCGTTTCTTAAATAAACGCGCTGGGTTTCCGCGCGTAATCCGGTTTATTATTAAGTGGCTTCCATCGCCAGTTTCAGCCCCACCTGCCAGGGGGGCAAACGCAAACCAAAAACGCGTTCCAACTTAGCGCAGTCCAGGACGGACACCAACGGACGCGCCGCCGGAGTTGGGAATTCATCGCTGCTGGCGGGCAAAAGCTCGCGCACGATTTGTTCTTCAGGCCGCGGGTCAAGTTTCAGGATCTCCTGCGCCCAGGCATAGCGGCTGCAAGCGCCTTCCCCCGCGCAGTGATACACGCCGGCGCGCTCTGCCAACCAGCCAAAGGGGTCCGTGCCCACGCCTGCCAGCAGCAGCGCGCTAAGTTCCGCCAGCATGCGCGCTGATGTTGGACCGCTGATCTGGTCGTCTACGACCCGCAGAACTTCCTGCTGGCGCGCCCACTGCAGCACCTTGGTTACAAAGCCGCCCTGGCGCATGGAATAAACCCAGCTGGTGCGCAGAATAATGTGCGCCCCGCCCACGGATATGACCGCTCGGTCGCCTGCCAGTTTGCTGTGCCCATACACATTTAACGGCGCGGGTTCATCGCTCTCCAGGTAGGGGCTGCCCTTTGCGCCATCGAAGACATAATCGGTGGAATAATGCACCAGCGGCACGCGCAGGCGCAGGGCTTCTTCCGCCAGCACCGCCGGCGCCTGGGCATTCACGCGGTAAGCCAGTTCGCTCTCGGTCTCCGCCCGGTCCACGGCGGTGTACGCGGCGGGATTAATGATCAGGTCCGGGCGTGCCTCGCGCACGACCAGGCGCAGTTCCTCCGGCTTGCTGAAGTCCACTTGCGGATAATCCAGCGCTACGACCTCACCCAGCGGTGCGAGCGCGCGCTGAAGCTCCCATCCCAGCTGCCCGCCGCGCGCAAACAGCAGGATTTTTCTCACGCCTGAAGTCCTTTCACAAAGCGCAGCAGGTGCTGACCGTACTCATTGCCGGCCATTTCTTCGGCGCATTTCATCAACTGGGCTTTATCAATAAATCCCATGCGGTAAGCGATCTCTTCCACGCAGGAAATCATCATGCCCTGCCGGTCTTCCACCGCCTGCACGAACATAGCGGCCTGCAGCAAGCTCTCGTGCGTGCCGGCATCCAGCCAGGCTACGCCTCTGCCCAGCACCTTCACCTGCAGCTTAGCTTCTTCCAGGTAGCGCCGGTTGATGTCCGTGATTTCAATTTCACCGCGCGGGGAAGGTTTCAGCTCCTCAGCGTAGCGAATGACGTTATTATCATAGAAGTAAATGCCAGGGACAGCAAAGTTCGAGCGCGGGTGGGCTGGTTTTTCTTCCAGGCTGATGGCCTTGCGATTCTCGTCGAACTCCACCACGCCGTAGCGCTCTGGGTCCCGCACGGGGTACGCGAAAACAACCGCGCCGTCTTTCAACTCGGCAGCGCTGCGCAGCACTTCCGGCAAGCCGTGCCCAAAGAAAATATTATCGCCCAGTATCAGGCAGGCGCTTTCGCCCGCCAGAAATTCTTTGCCAATCAGAAAGGCATCCGCCAGGCCGCGCGGAACAGCCTGAACAGCATAAGTAAACGACAAACCCCATTGGGAGCCATCCCTCAGCAGGCGTTGATACAGAAACTGCTCTTCGGGCGTGGTGATTACCAATATTTCCCGGATGCCCGCCAACATCAGCATGGACAGGGGGTAATAAATCATTGGTTTATCGTAAACCGGCAGCAGCTGCTTGCTGACTGCCATCGTGAGAGGGTAGAGCCGGGTGCCTTTCCCGCCTGCCAGAATAATTCCCTTCATGTTCAACCCTTCCTGTCGCTGTAGTTTTTCTGCACCCAGCTGCTGTAATCAGAATTCCGCGTGACGGATTGCACCCATTCCGGATGCTCCAGGTACCACGCGACGGTATCCAGCAGCCCTTGTTTGAGCGAGTGGCGCGGCTGCCAGCCAAGCTCATTCTGAATCTTGGTGATATTGATGTCGTATCGCCGATCATGCCCGGGGCGGTCCGCCACGTAGCTGATCAAGTTTTCGTGCGGCGCCCACACGGAACGCGGCTGAAGTTCGTCCATAATCTGGCAAATTGTTCGCACGATTTCAATATTGGGCGGCTGGTTATCCCCTCCCACGCAGTAGGTCTCGCCGACCTGACCGCGGGTGGCCACCTGCCAGATAGCTTCACAGTGGTCATCCACATACAGCCAATCGCGGATTTGCATGCCGTCACCGTAGACTGGCAAGGGTTTGCCTGTGTTGGCATTCATGATCATCAGCGGGATTAATTTCTCGGGGAATTGGCGTGGGCCGTAGTTGTTGGAGCAGTTGCTGATGCTGATGGGCAGCCCGTAGGTTATGTGATACGCCCGCACAAAGTGGTCGCTGGAGGCTTTGGAGGCCGCGTACGGCGAGCGCGGTTGGTAAGGAGTGCTTTCCTCAAAAGGCGGCTCTTTGCGCGTCAGCGTACCAAAGACCTCATCGGTAGATACATGGTGAAAGCGCGCCTGCTCCACGGGAACAACTTTATCGACCAGCCAGGCTTTACGCGCGGCTTCCAGAAGCGTAAAGGTGCCCAACACATTGGTCTGCACAAATACACCGGGGTCGTGAATGGAGCGGTCTACATGCGTTTCAGCGGCAAAATGCACCACGGTATCAATCCTGTGTTCTGCGAAGAGTCGGTCCAGCAAGGCGCGGTCCGCGATATCCCCCTGGACAAAGCTGTGGCGCGCGGGGTCTGGCAGGTCTTTCAGGTTTTCCAGGCTGCCGGCATAGGTGAGCGCGTCCAGGGTTACGATGCGGACATTGGGGTCGGTTTGCAGCAAATAATGCACAAAATTGGAGCCAATAAAGCCGGCGCCTCCGGTGACCAATATGCTGCGCGTCATCATCCCTCCTTGGATATCTCTACCGTCCAGCCAACAGGGAAGGTTTCCGCGTCAGCCAGGCATGGATTGTTCTCGTCCTTGGCAGAAAGCAGCGGCGCGGTTCCTTCCGGCAGCGGCCATTCGATGCCCAGCGCCGGGTCATCCCAGCGCAGCCCGCGCTCCCATTCGGGGGCGTAGTAATCCGTGGTTTTATAAAAGACCTCCGCCCACTCGCTGAGCACGTAAAATCCATGCGCGAAACCGGGCGGAATCCATAATTGCAGTTTACTTTCGGCGGATAATGACACACCAACCCAACGCCCAAAGTACGGTGAGCCCCTGCGCAGATCCACCGCGATATCAAAAACCTCACCCGCCACCGCGCGGACAAGCTTCCCCTGCGTATGCCGCACCTGGTAATGCAAGCCGCGCAGGATGCCGCGCCTGGAACCAGAGTGGTTGTCTTGCACAAAGCGGTAAGGACCGCAAACGGCCTCAAACGCCTCCTGCCTGAACGTTTCAGCAAAAAATCCACGCTGATCCCCATGGACGCGCGGGATCAGAAGCATGACATCAGGTATAGAGGTGGGTTCAAAGCGCATTTTGTTAAATGTTTTCCCGGTAAGCCTGCACCACTTCCGCGGGATCGCCTACCATTTTCAATTCTCCGCGGCTCAGCCAGGCCACGCGCTGGCATAATTCCTGGATTTTTGTCAGGTTATGCGAGACTATCAGCACAGTAGTGCCTTGCCTTTGGAAACTTTGCATCAGGTCGTTGCTTTTTTTCTGAAATGATTCATCCCCAACGCTGAGGATTTCATCCACAATTAATATTTCCGGCACGCGCGCCGTCGCGACGGCAAAACCAAGCCGCGCGTACATGCCCGAGGAGTAGGTGCGCACCGGAGCGTCGATGAAATCGCGCATTTCCGCGAAATCGACAATTTTTTCAAACACTTCGTCCATCTCCGCCTGGTTGTAACCCAGCAAAGCGCCGTTCAAGTAGACATTTTCCCGGCCGGAGAGTTCCGGGTGGAATCCCGCGCCCAGCTCCAGCAGAGGGGCGATTTTTCCATAGAGCGCCACGCGCCCTTTGGTCGGGCGCAGCACGCGCGAAATAACCTTGAGCATAGTGCTCTTGCCCGCCCCGTTCTTGCCAATGATGCCGATAACCTCTCCGCGGTAGATGGTCAGATTGACATCCTTCAGCGCAAGGAATTTCATAAACTGCAGGCGGCGCTGCAATGCGCGGATGGCGTATTCCTTAAAGGTACCAATACGCTCTTTGGGCACGCGGTACTGTACGCTGACGCCCTCCAACACCACGATGGGTTCCCGCGATGAAGGCGCGTAGGGGACTTCGGGCAAGCTTGCGGAAACGTCAGATGCGGTAAGCATATTCATCCGATTTTGAGGTGAAAAAGAGCCAACCAATTGTCAGGAAACCAATTGCCCAAAGGAGCGCGGGCAATATTTCAGCAAAGGTTGGGATGCGGCCGTAGTAGATTGGCAGGCGGAAGAGCTTCACCATCCAGTACATGGGGTTGGAACGGTACAATCCCAGAAATCGTTCGGGGATAATTTCCTCGGGGTAAATGATGGGGGTCAGGTACATCCAGGCGGTCAGCAGAATCTGGTACATCTCGGCCACATCCGGGAAGTAAATCGCCAGCGCGGACAGTATGAGCCCGAAACCGAGCGTGAACATAGTGAGCAGCAAGATCGAGACAGGCAAAAACAGAACTGTCAGCGGAATGGCCATACCGGTAATCAGCATGACCAGCGTAAGCGGAATGAGCGCGATAAGCAGGTTCACCAGCGCCGTGCCGATGGCGGAGATGCCAAAAATAGTGCGTGGGAGGTAAATCCGCTGCATCAGGCTGCCTCCCCAAATAAGCCCGACCATGGCGGCATTGGTGCCCTGCGAGAAAAAGTTCCACACAATCAGGCCGCTGAGGATGTAGACCGGATACGATTCGACCGATTTGAAAAGGTTTGAAAACACGAGCGTCATAATCAACATCGTGCCAAGCGGGTTCAACATCGTCCAGGCGACTCCCAGTATGGAGCGCTTGTAACGCGCCACCAAATCGCGCCGGATGAGCTGGAACAATAAAAAGCGATAATGCCGCAGCTCCTTGAGCTCGGAAAGAGCCGGATATGCCTGCGCGGCAGAATCATAGAGTGGCTTGGCTGGACTGGTCAATACAGGGTCCTTATTACCTCGAGTGTTCCTAAATTATAATACTACCATAGCCTATGGATAATCCGCTTACCGACCCAAGAGCGCCATCCGGCGCAGCGCCGTTCTTTTCCGTTGTAATGCTCTATTGGAACAGCGAGCGCTTCCTTGCCGACGCTTTGGACGCGCTGGAAAGCCAAACCTGCCAGGATTATGAACTGCTCTTGCTGGATAATGGCTCGCTGGAAACGTTGGATGCCGAGTTATTAGCCCGCCACCGAAACATTGCGCTCACAGTCCTGCGCTCGGAACAAAATCTGGGCTTTGCCGGTGGAAATAATCTTGCTGCGCGCTCAGCGCGTGGGGAATACCTCGTGCTGCTGAATGCCGACGCTTTCCCAGAGACCGATTGGCTGGCTGAACTGCAGGCCGCCGCGCAAAAGCACCCGGGCGCGTGTTTTGCCTCCCGCCAACTAATGGCAAACGACCCGACCCGCCTGGATGGGGAGTGGAACGTTTATTCCGCGGCTGGTCTGGCGTGGCGCAAATCCCACGGGCAAGCGCTGGCGAAAGCCTGGCCGGCAGAGCGCGAAGTTATCAGCGCCTGCGCCGCTGCCAGCGCTTACCCGCTCTCCGCATTCCAAAAAGCCGGCGGCTTTGACGAGGATTTTTTTGCGTACCTGGAAGATGTTGACCTGGACCTGCGTCTGCGCTTGCTGGGTTACCCATGCTACTACCTTCCCCAGGCAGTTGTGCGGCATGTGGGCTCGGGCAGCACCGCTGTTCGCAGCGAATTCGCGCTGCGGCACTCGCACCGCAACCTGATCTGGACGTACTTCAAGAACATGCCGGGCGCTTTTTTCTGGTTGTTATTACCCGCCCACCTGCTTGTAAACCTGGCATACCTACTGGCTGGCGCGCTGACCGGGCGCGGCAAGCTCATCGCGCGCGCCAAATGGGAAGCGTTGAAAGGGCTGCCAACCGTTTGGAAAAAACGCCGCCAAGTGCAATCCGAAAAACAGCTCTCAGCGCTGCGCTTTGCCCGCCTATTAGAATGGAACCCCATCGCGCCGCTGGTGAAGCTGCGCTTCAGGTAGAATCTCTAAGCTGGCCTGCGTGCCGCCAGGCTTTTGAAAAAGCGCTGCCTGAGCTTTTACGCAAGAAGGGAAATAGGAAGGACTGATGAATAAACCTGAAAATCGCTACTTCGCTATCACAAGGTCGGGAACGCTGCATAGGTCATCCGGTTTGACAGACGCATTAGTCTTTGCTGGTGATGAAGGGTATGTTTGGCTTGATTACATAGATCCCAACGCAGACACTCTCGAGGAACTGGACAGCAGCCTCGGTATTCACCCGCTTTCCATTGAAGACTGCCTGAATGGTGACCAACTCCCAAAACTGGACCTTTTTCCGACCTACTCATTCATGACCTTTACAGCCTTTGAACAAAGCCCTGAGGGACTGTTAGCGCATGAGTTGGATGTGTTCATCAGCAAGCGTTTCCTAATTACTGCCAGCAATCGGGATGCCAAAGGAATCCCGATTTTATCTGCCTTGGAAGACTCCATCGCGCGGGATATGGATGCCATTCGCTTGGGACCATCCTATTTGCTACACCAGGTAGTGGATACAATTGTGGATCACAAGCTCATGGCGGTCGAGGAAATTGAAGAAAAACTGGATGAGGATGAAGACGCGATCCTAAAAGACGCTTCCAGCTACAACCTCGGGTCATTGATGGATTCCCGCCGGGACTTGCAGCTCATTCGAAAATCGCTCTTCCATGAGCGCGAATTGGTCGGAAAACTCATTCGGAAGGACAGCCCTTTTCTTGTTGAAAAATCGCTGATTTATTTCCGGGACGTGTACGACCACCTCTCCAAATACTATGAAATCGCGGAGACCGCCCGCGAACAGGTGACCAACCTGATGGAAATTCATCTCTCCCTCATCAGCAACAAAATGGCAGAATCCTCAAACCGCACCAACGCGATTATGCGCCGGCTGACCTTGATTACAACTATCTTTATGCCGCTCACGCTCATTTCAGGCATTGGCGGCATGTCGGAATTCACGATGATGGTCGGCACGATGAATTGGCGTACAGCGTACCTGATTCTCTTGATTGTGATGATCGTTATCGGCGTCGTCAACTACATGCTGCTGCTGCGGATGGAACGACAGGCCGAGCGGGAGTTCAACAAATCCAAATAGCTGTCGGGTATAGTGAGCCTGTAAACGCGTCGTCCTGGACGCACAGGCCGCGCTAAAGACCTGCTTGGGGCGCTTATTTCTTCCGCGCCATTCCTTCGCGCTCGGCGCGAGGCGCTATGCCGCCGGGCTTTGATGCTCTAAGTCGCGACAGTCGGGTTGTCTATCTCCCTATTCGGATTATTGGCCGAGCGGACAGATTCCAGCAGGCGCAGCGCTGATTCAAGGTCCATCGGGGTGTTAAGCAAGCGCATCATTTCTTCCCACGTTTTTGCCGCCTCAATTTCCGACCAACTGCCCAGGAATTCAATGTAAGCGCTCTCGCGCATTACCTGGCGCGAGTTCTGAAAGGCCGTCAAGCCTGGCAGAAGGCGTTTCAGCGGATGGTCTGTGCCGAAGTAACCCACAATGCGAGCGCGTTCTTCCTCGATGAACGTGGGAACGTACATAATCCAGACATCCAGGTCATGAATCAGCCCGAGCTGGTCTTGCATTTTCCGCACAGTTGAAAGGTAAGGCTTCAGCCGTCCATCGTAGAGGTCGTCAAACGCCTCCAAGGTATAACGCAAGCGCTTGGCGCTGATGCGCATGGCATGCAGTTCCAGCACGTTGGCTGGGTCGCTAATGTAAGGCACGTGCCCCAAAAGTTCCTTCACCCGGGCTTGGACGCTCTCAAACGCCAATTGATACAAAGCGGGAGCATACAGATAAACCCCCGCGGCAGCATCCAACAGCGGCGCGTACCAGGCTTGCAGGCGTTCAAGCAATCGATCTACCAAGAGCCTGTCCATGGCGCTGATGACGTGCTGCTGCGCTTCCGCGCGCTTCTGGGTCAGACGCAGTTCCAGGCGTTTTAAGCCCGGCAGCAGCCTGGGAGTATTAAATTGCGCCTCTGCTTCGCGCAAAACATCAAGCTGGACGTCAAGGTCTCGTGCTTCACCTAGGGCGCGGGTTACCTTGCGCACATCGCGGTCAATATCCTGGAATTCTTTTTTGGGGAAACAGCGTTTGAAAATAGAGAGGGCGCTGCGCATGCGCCGAGTTGCCACGCGCATGCGGTGGATATACTCAATATCCTCCGCCTTGCGCACCCCGTCCATTTCCGCTGCCATCGCGGCGGCATGCCGGCTGATGATTTTTGCGCCGTAAACCGTTATCGCGTCTGCAGCCGCGTTCATCATGTCCGCTCCTTTTGCCGGGTGGGCACCAGCGCTTGCAGGTTAACAAGAGCGCTGGGTTATTTAGGTTTTTTTGTCTTGGTCAGGCGGTTGTGCAGCAACTCCAGAATGTGCGCTTTCAAATCTTCAAAGATAGCGTCTGGATTCTGGTTCGCGTCAACGGTAATAAAGTTGTATGCCTGGGCTAGCTCATCAAATTGCTTGGTCAACAGAGTCTGATAGTTCAGGAAGCTGTCGTACACATTATCCGCGAGGTGCAGGTCCATCCCGGCTTCCCAGTAATTGAGACCGCGGCCGTGAATCAGGCGCTGTGCCAAAACGGGCACATCCGCTTTCATGTAAAGAATAAGATCAGGCCTGAGCGCGATGCCGTAGAGCTGGCGCGACCAGGATTTATCCACGCCGCGGATGGCATCCCGCGCCATGACCGAATAGAAATACCGGTCCGAGAGCACGATAAAACCGGCTTGCAGCGCTGGGATAATTAAGTTCTCCAGGCGGTCGGCAAAATCTGCCAGGTAAAACAGGCTGTAAGTCAGCGGTCCCAGGGTGTGGCCGCTCTTGGCCGCTTCCAGACCCGATGCAGTCAGCGTGGAACGCGTGAGGCCGGTATCGGATACCGCGTAACCCTCATCTTCCAACCAGCGGCGCAGCAGCTTAATCTGGGTGGACCTGCCAACGCCGTCCGTTCCTTCCAGCACGATCAGCTTGCCGGGCAGCTGCTGAATGTCCCGATAAGGGAAGCCTGCTCCGTAAAAGTTCGCGTTTTTCATTATATGCCTCCTTTTTCCGCAGCGGGCTGCGCAGGGTGTTCGGACGCAGCAGGTTTATTAGGATTGGGCAAGCCTTCCCATCCGCGTAATATTTTCTTGATCAACGCGCGCACTTTTTTCTGTTGGTCTTTCACCGGTTGGGTGCCGTCAATCAGCGTCAGCCCAAACTCATCCACCATCGCGTCGTACTGATCCAGAATTTTGCCCTGGAAGAGCTTGAAGCTTTCATTGATGTTCTCGGAGAGGTTCAGGTCCATTCCGGCTTCGTAATATTTCAGGCTGGCGCGGGCAGCGGTGATGCGCTCCACTGCCACATCCAGAGGAACGCGGAAATAGAGCGCGGCATCCGGCTTGATGGCAAAGGAGTACATATTGCGCACCCACTGTGGATCCACCCCGCGGGCGACATCCCGGGCAAACGCGGTGAAAACGTAGCGGTCTGCCAGCACAATCGCGCCTGCTTTCAGCAGCGGGTAGATGCCGTTCTCCCAACGGTTGGCAAAGTCGGTGCAGTGCAAAATGCTGAAAGTGGTGGGGGTAAAGGTTTTTTCTTTCTTGGCGGCTTTGGTGGTACTTTTTACCAAGGGGGAGCTGTTCCACTCGCTGAAAAACACGGAATAGCCCTGGGACTGGAGCCATTTGAACAACAAATCAATTTGGGTTGATTTCCCTGAACCGTCGATTCCCTCAACGACGATTAACTTGCCTTTCGTGGTATTTGGTTTTAACACGGGTTGCTCTCCTTATAAACAATCGCGCTGACCGCCCGGGAAAACGAAGAGCATAAAAGAACTGCGCGCTCCCACCCGGCGCAGATACCGGTAATATCTATTATTATAAAGTAAACGCCAGGATAATGCGAAGCGGAAGATTAGTCCGTGGGCGTCTCCAACTCATCATCCGAACTATCCATCTCAAGCAGCTCGCCAGTCGCGATGAACACAATCCGTTCGCAGATGTTAGTGACGCGGTCGGCGGTGCGTTCAAGATTGTGGATTACCCACAGGATTTGATTGGAATGGTCGATCGAAGCGGGGTTAGCAATCATCGCCTGAACAATTTTGCGATAGATCACCTTGTAGAGTTCATCAACCTGTTCATCTTCAGCGGGGAGCGCTCTGGCAGTTTCGAGATCTTCGGCGATGAACGCGCCCAGCGCGCGGTGCAGCATGCTTACCGCGAGGTCAGCCATCGTGGAGATTTCGCGGATCGGCACCAGCGTTTCGTCATTTGCAAGCTCTTCCGCCACCTTGGCGATACCCTTGGCGTAATCGCCGATGCGCTCCAGCTCAGTAATTAATTCCAGTTCTGCTGCCAATAAGCGCAGGTCGCGCGCCATGGGGGACTGCGTGGCGAATAGTATCAAGATGCGGTTTTCAATCGCGAAACGCTTATCGTTGATGAACACGTCGTTGCGGACAACCGCCTTTGCCGCGGCAATATCACGGGATTTCAGGGCGTCTACAGCGTTCAGCACCGCCTGTTCAACCAGACTGCCAAGGAGCAGGGTTTCATCCTGTATAAGACGAATTTCTCGATCCAATGTGAGGCGGGGCATAGGGTTGTTCCTCTGTGTATATTTTGCTGTGAACCAATTGTACGCTATTGTGTATTTTTTTTCACGCGGGAAAATACCGCCAGCGTACTCGGCAGAATATCCCATTACATTATGCCATTCTAAGCGTTAGGGGATGATTAAATTATGGTAAAAGATCTGTCAAAAATAGGGAGACGGCATGGCTTGCAGCGCGTTTTTAGGCGGACGCGATTGGAATCGCGAAGAAAAGGCTGCTGCCCCGACCTTCTTCGCTCTCCGCCCAAATGTAGCCGCCGTGCGCCTCCACCATATGCTTGCAAATGGACAAACCCAAGCCGGTTCCGCCTCCCGAACGGGCACGGTCCGCTTTGTAGAAGCGCTCAAAGATGCGCGTAAGATCTTTTTGCGGGATACCCACGCCATTATCGCGCACCATAAAGACAACGGTATTGTCGTGAATCCAGGCGCCCATCTGGATGTGACCGCCGGGCGGGGTAAATTTGATCGCGTTGTGCAGCAGGTTGATGAACACCTGGGCAATCCGGTCGGGGTCGGCAAATACCGCTGGCAAGTCACGGTTGCATTCCATCGTTAAGCCCAAACCCGCCCGTTCTGCCTGCAGCATCATGCGTTCATATGGTTTGACCATCAGGTCGCAGGGGTTCACGCGTTGGATTTCCAGGGCTGTTCTGCCAGCCTCAATCCGCGAAAGTTCCAGCAATTCATTAACCAGAAAGGTGAGGTTATCCACTTCCGTATCCATGCGCTCAACAAAACGGCCCGCGGCGGGCGGGTCATCCAGCGCCCCACTCAGAAGCGTCTCACTCAGGGCTTTCAGGCTTGCCATGGGCGTGCGCAGTTCATGCGAAATATTGGAAATGAAATCTTTGCGCACCACTTCCAAGCGGTGGAGCTGGGTCAGGTCCTGAAACAAAAGCATGGTGCGTCCGGGTAGTTGTTCCCCCAAGGGTATGCCGATGACCTGCAGAAATTTATGTTCCGCTCCCATTTCCAGCGTCATCAACTTGGGTTCACCTTCCTGGACGGTAGCCCAAAAGTCCACTAACTGGTGATAGCGCATAACCTCGACCACTGACCTTTTCGGGGCATCGGAGCTTTCAACATCAAAGAGTCTCTCCGCGGCCGCATTCAGCAGCTGCACCCGCCCTTCCCGGTCAGCAATTAACACGCCGTCGGTCATCTGCCGCAAGACGGTGGAAAGCATGACCTGTTCTTTGGAAAGCGCGGAAATTTGCGCTTCGATTTGCGCCGCGGTCTCCTCCAAAGCCTGACTGAGGGCGTGCATTTCTGGCATAGATTCTATCTGTCGGGGAATGGTAATGCTTTGGTATTTACCTTCCCCCAGTTGGCGCGCTGTTTCAGTCAACTGCTTGATGACGCTTAAATTGCGGCTGGAGTAAATCCTGCTGGCAACAATCGCGGCCGCCACCGCGATGAGGGTGACAGCGCCGACAGCCAGGTACATTAATGTAAAATCGGGCGGCAGGCCGCTCTCAGCGGCTTTTATATACACGGAATGGAGCGTCGGCGGTATTAACAAAGCCGAAAGGATGATGCTGCCAACAAGGATAAGGCCGTACGGCAGAACGAAGCTCTGATGGGTCAGCCGCTTCATGCTCAGCCTTCAAAGCGGTAACCGGCACCTCGGACAGTGATAATGCGCTGGGGGGTTTCCGGGTTTGGTTCAATTTTTTCCCTCAGCCAGCGGATATGCACATCCACGGTGCGAGAATCCCCCACAAAGCCCCAACCCCAAACGCGCTCCAGGATTAATTCACGCGTCAATAAGCGCCCCTTTTGCTGCCCCATGTAAAGCAGCAGCTCATATTCCTTGGGTTTCAACGGCAGCACCTTATCGTCCAGTTTCACTTCCCGACGCGTAAGGTCAAAGACCAAATTCCCAAAAGCAACCAGCTTGGGTTGCTCCGCTTCTTGTTTTTCGGTAGCCACATCCTCACGGACGAGACGCACGCGCCGCAGCAGAGCTTTGACCCTGGCTATCAGTTCGCGCATGCTGAATGGCTTAGCCAGGTAATCATCCGCGCCCACCTCCAGACCGACCACCCGGTCAATTTCGTCATCGCGCGCGGTAAGCATCAGAACAGGGATGTTGGCTTCCTGGCGCAGAATTCGGCAAACCTCAAACCCGTCCAGCCCCGGCAGCATCACATCCAAAATTACCAAATCAGGCTTGGAAGTGCGCGCCAGATGAAGCGCCTGGTTGCCATCGCCAGCAACTTCCACCTGGTAACCTTCTCTGGAGAGGTTATAGGCGAGGGTTTCCTGCAGGGAGATTTCATCATCGACAACCAAAATTTTTTCAGGCATGCGTCCTCCAGTACGGGCAGCTAAACGCCGCGCGGAAAGGCGGCAGCGCTTTTGGGTCCCCGTATGTTAACAATTGTATCGCATCCCCCTTTGCAGCGGCCTGGCAATTTGTACACGCCCCCGCACATGCAACACGCCGTCAGGAGCTTTCCCTGTGATGGTACAATGGGTCTGAAATATACGGAGGCAGGCATGTCCAAATCAATTTCTGAAGCACGCGCAGATTTCCCCATCCTCTCCACCCGGATTAACGACCATCCGTTGGTTTATCTGGACAACGCGGCTACCACCCAAAAACCGCAGGTTGTCATCGATGCGTTACGCGATTATTACGCGTTGGTAAACAGCAATGTGCACCGCGGCGGCCACACGCTGGCAGTGCGCGCCACGGATATGTACGAGGCCGCCCGCGAAAAAGTGGCACGTTTTATCAATGCCGCCCATCCCCACGAGCTAATCTTCACGCGCGGAACTACGGAATCCATCAATCTGGTGGCCAGTTCCTTTGGCGAAGCCTTTGTTCAACCAGGCGACGAGATTATTGTCAGCCAGCTGGAGCACCACAGCAATTACGTGCCCTGGTATCAGTTGTGCCTGCGCAAAGACGCGCGTTTTCGCGTGCTGCCTTTCACCCCGGAAGGCGAGCTTGACCCCGAAGTCCTGCGCGGCATGTTTACTGAAAAAACCCGCCTTTTAGCGCTTAATCAGGTTTCTAACTCGCTTGGCACAGTCAATCCGCTGGAAACAATTATCCCAATCGCCCACGCGGCGGGCGTGCCCGTGCTGGTGGATGCAGCGCAGTCTGTGCAGCACCTTGCTGAGCGGGACGTACAAGCCCTGGATGCCGATTTTTACGCGTTCTCCGGGCACAAGATGTACGGCCCCATGGGCATTGGGGTGCTTTACGCCAAAGAAAGCTGGCTGGAAAAGATACCGCCTTTCCTTTTTGGCGGGGAAATGATTGACCAGGTCAGCAGCACGCGCGTGACTTTCGCCCAGCTTCCATTCAAATTTGAAGCCGGCACCCCGAATGTGGAAGGCGCGGTCGGGCTCGGCGCGGCAGTGGATTACCTGAATCAATTTGACCCAGCTGAGCTGCAGGCTTATGAGGATGATTTGCTGGCCTACGGCATCGCTCAGCTGCGCGAGATTCCGGAGTTAATCCTCTACGGCAAGCCCCGCCGCCGCTCCAGCATCATGCCCTTTAATGTGGCGGGCATACAGCATTACGACATGGGCGTGCTGCTGGATACTAGCGGTATCGCGGTGCGCACCGGGCAGCACTGCACGCAGCCCATCATGGACGCGCTGTCCATCTCAGGCACTGTGCGCGCCTCGCTGGCGCTTTATAACAACCGTGAAGATATTGACGCGCTGACGCGCGGCATAAGACTCGTGATGAAAATGTTGAAAAGGTGAAAGTTATGCAAACCACCGCCGAAATCGCCGCTCAAATTAGTGCAGAATTCAGCCTGCTGGAAAACTGGGAAGAAAAGTACGATTACCTGATTGAAAAAGGGCAGAGCCTGCCTGATATGCCAGCAGAACTTAAGGACGATGAACATCTCGTAAAAGGCTGCCAATCCAGCGTCTGGTTCGCCACGGAATGCCGTGAGGGTCGCTTATATTTCCAGACGGACAGCGACTCTTTTATTGTCAAGGGGCTGGCGGCTTTGCTGCACGAACTTCTGAACGGCCAACCAGCCGAGGTTTTCGGGGATATTGACCTGAGCCTGTTCGACACGCTGGGTTTCTGGCGTCATTTATCCTCCCAGCGCAGCAATGGACTGACCGCGATGGTGGGCTTCCTTAAATCTGCCGCGGAAGACTGCGCCGCAAACACTGGAGGCTAATGTCCGCGCTCAGTTACCGCATGCTGAATATTGGCGGGCTGCCTACCGGCTTGCTGGGTCTGGAAGAACTTTTCGCGCAGCTTTACGACGAAGGTTGGCTGCCCACGGAAGAAAAGCTGAAAGACGCCCTGATTTCCGGCGTGCGTAAGCATAATTTCATCCCAACGCCCGCCGTTCCTGAATATGCCGGTACGCTTTGCATGGAATACAGCCGCTTTTTCCGTCTGAAAGGCAGCGGGAAGGCTGTTGTAGCCCGGGATTACGGCACCTGGCGCGGTTACCCGCGCGAACAAATCCCCTGGTTTCCTGCTATCGCGCCGGAACTGTGCGACGACTGCGGCGCATGCCTGGAAACCTGCGCCCGCGAGGTTTTTGAGCGCGACGAAAACGGGCATGTGTGGGTGGCCGAGCCTTTCCTGTGCCTGGTAGGCTGCTGCTTCTGCAAGAGCGTTTGCGAACCAAAGGCCATCAAGTTGCCAGGGCAAGAGATTTTAAAGAATTACCGCGAAAAAATGTGAAGCCCCCGCGGGCAGCGCGCCCTGAAGCTTGTGGTTAACAGAATGCGCGCTGCTTAGCTGAAAAACACCTTTTTTGTTGCCACAGGCGCCTCGCCGGGTTAGAATAGGGCGGAGATGAACACAAAAGAAAAAACGCAAATACTCTTGACCAATGACGACAGCATCAATTCCCCGGGCCTGTGGGCAGCCGCCGAAGCCCTGGCTCCCTTGGGTTTTGTGCATGTTGTCGCCCCGCGCGTCCAACAAACCTCTATGGGGCGCGCGCTCCCGCGCGAATCGGACGGCATTGTCGAAGCGCGCGCGATGACGGTAAACGGCAAGGAGTGGCAGGTTTACGCAGTGGGTGGGTCCCCGGCGCAAGCATTTTTACACGGATATTACGAAGTGCTCGGCTTCAAACCCGACTTGGTAGTTTCCGGGATTAATTACGGCGAAAACGTTGCCTCCGGCATCACTATCAGCGGGACGGTCGGCGCGGCGCTGGAAGCCGCCACGCTGGGCATCCCAGCGCTGGCAATGTCTTTGGAAACGCCGGTCAGCCAGCATTTCAACCTTTCGCCAGATGTGGATTTTTCGGTCGCGGGGTATTTCACGCGCTACTTTGCGGAAAAGCTGCTTAAAACCGAAATGCCCTTTGACGTCGGCGTGTTGAAGGTGGACGTGCCCAACGACGCCACGCCCGAAACGCCCTGGGTAATCACGCGCCAATCGCGCGAACGCTATTTTTACCCGGTGCCGGCAGACCCCGGGAAAGCGCAGGGTTCACGCAACATGAGTTATGTGGTCAAGCTGGACCAGGGCGCGCCCGAACCGGACAGCGACCTTTTTGCTGTGAAAATTGCCCGCAAGGTAAGCGTCACACCCCTTTCTTTTGACCTGACCGCGCGCGTTGATTTGAACAGCTTCCGCGCTCTTTTGGAGCGTTCAGACCGGCAGTGAGATAACAAAGCGCGGGCTGGAGCTTACGAAAAGAATCCTCGAAAAAGCAGCATATGCTGCTTTTTTTCTAACCCTATCGTGGGGAAATTTAGTAGATAAGTACGAAGAAGTTTAGTTTATTGATTTCCATGCATTTTTTCTGTATACTTTATATGTCCAATCTTTTTTTCCAGGTTCACAATTTAATAAAAACAAGGAGCTCCCAATGAAAGCGCGTTCCTATTTCTGGATACTTTTTATTTGTGTGTGTCTGATATGTTCCAGCTGCAGTCCAGGTCAGCCTGAGGCTGCTCCAACGTCGACTGAATCCAGTTCTTCTGGCGCGGAAGAATTAGACAAAAGCAAACTCTTGCCAATTCCCATCCAGGGCAGCTATTCGGTCGGCATCCGGCGCAACATTGCCTTGAGCGATGAGAGCCGGGGCGGGCGCAAAGTTATGCTCACCATCTGGTACCCCGCTGAAAAGCCAAACGGTTACACAGGACCAGCAGAAATGCCGGACGCCAAGCCCAACGCAAGCCAGGCGCCTTACCCGGTAATTATTTCCTCGACCAAGGCAGGTTTCTTTTTCGCGCCGGATTTGGTGTCAAATGGATTCGTTTACATCGGCATCAACGCTATTGATGTTTATCAGCAATTTGGCAAGGAGTCTATTGACCAACCGCTGGATTATCTATTCGCCCTGAACCAATTAGCAAAATCTCCGCCAGCAGGGCTGGAAGGTCTGATGGATACGGAAAAAGTTGGCGCGATGGGGTATTCCTTTGACGGAACCAATGCTCTGTTACTGAGCGGCGCCCGCGTGGACCCCGAGTTTTATTTGGCGTGGTGCCAGCAAGCCCAGCAGCAGCAGCCGCCCTATGAAAGTTGGTACCTGTCATTCTATTGCGTTCCACCAGAGGATTGGAAGGGGATCGAGGAGGATATCGGCGCAGAGATCACCAAGAGCGCGGACGGCCTGTGGCAGCCAATCACGGACCCCCGGATCCGGGCGGTAATGCCTATGGCGCCGGATGGAGCCTGGTTGCTTGGAGAAAAAGGGTTGAGTTTCGCGGATAAGGCTGTACTGATGATTCAGGCTGGGCTGGATAGCCCTTACCAGCCTGCGGAAGGAAAGTTCATTATCGAACACCTGGGCAGCCCGGAGAAGAGCATGGTCACCTTCTTGGGTCAGGAACACTTGATGATATACGACTCAATCCAGGCAAAAAGAATGGCCCAGTTTGCCATTGCGTTTTTCGGTGTGCATTTGCAGGGCAAGCAAGAATTGGCGCAGTATTATTCAGAAGCATATCTGGACGGTTTTGAGGACCTGGCCTGGGGCTTTTACAACAAATAACGCCGGCTGAGATTCTGGTCACCGACTTATTTGACAACAATATTGGTTTGTTTTTAAGGAAATTTACAAAGCCCTGAAGCCTAAATATTGAATCGAATTTCGATAATATCGCCATCCTGGATGAGGTATGTTTTGCCCTCCACCCGCAAGCGCCCTTTGGTTCTCGCTTCAGCGGTGCCTCCGAAGGTAATCATGTCCTCGAATGAGATGATTTCGGCGCGAATGAAGCCTTTTTCCATGTCCGAGTGGATTACACCGGCGGCTTCGCGCGCGTTGGAGCCCTTGCGCAGCGTCCAGGCATGCACCTCCTTATCCCCGGCGGTGAAGAACGAATGCACCCCCAGCAGGTCGTATGAAAGGCGGATCAGGCGCGAAAGACTGGGCTCGGTGATGCCGTACTCGGCCATAAAAATCGCGGCGTCCTCCGGTTCCAACGCGGCGATGTCCATTTCCAGCTTGGCTGGCAGGCTGACCGTGGTGGTGTGCGGGTGCGGGCTGTGGTATTCTAGCGGGGACTGGTCTTCGGATTGGTTAAAAACCACGATCTGGGGCTTGCGGCTGAGAAACTGAAAACTGGAGAGGAGTTTGTCCTCTTCCGGCGTGAAGGCATAATGCCGCAGCGGCAGTTCCTGCTCGAGCACAGCCTGCAGACGCTCAAACAGGTCAATATCTTCCTGGATTAGTGCCCGGTCGCGGGTTACGCCGCGGCGGTGCTCCTCGCGCAGACGTTCCAGGCGGCGTTCCACCATCACCAGGTCGTTAAGCACAAATTCGGTATCCATGGTCTGGATATCCCGGATAGGGTCCACGCTGCCCGCTTGATGCGGCACGCTGGGGTTTTCGAACTGCCGCACGACGTGCAAAAAGCCGTCCATCTGGGAGAGCATGTTGGAAAGCGCTCCTGAAAGGCCATTTTTCCCCGCGCTGCCGTCCAGTCCGGCAATGTCGGCATAGGTCACCTTGGCGCGCACGATTTTCTTGGGGTGGTATATCGCGCAGAGCTGGTCCACGCGCGGGTCGGGAACATCCACGACTGCGGTATGGACTTCCATCTGACCGGAGGAGATATCAGTGGGGATATCGGCGCGGGTCAGCGCTTTGTAAAGGGTTGTTTTGCCTGATTGCGGCAGGCCAATGATGCCTAATTGCATACTGTACTCCTGTGTAATGAATGCCGGCAGCCTGCCATAGCTGAAACAGCAAGCGTGCCCTCTTGGATTATACCCGCTGCAGAACTGGACGGAGCGGCGATACCCAACGGGCACAAGGTCTGCCTTTAAGTTCGTCATCTCGCTCAGCTTGGCGATATAGAATCGCCGGAGAAAGACAGGCGGATTGCCACACCATTTTGCCTTGCATATCGCTGTCATTAGGTGGTCATACCATGGCAAAACGGTTCGCAATGACGCAAGATCGTCATCGCGAGGAGCGCGGCGACGCGGCGAGCAGGCTTTAAGTTCGTCATCGCGAGGAGCGCAGCGACGTGGCGATCTGCCTTTAAGTTCGGCATCGCGGTCAACATGGCGATGTGGAATCTCCGGAGAAAAACAGGCGAATTGCCACACCGTTTTGCCCTGTGAATCATGGTCATCAGGTGTGCATTTCATGGCA
>JAGOML010000005.1:19712-21908 GCA_017993575.1 Anaerolineaceae bacterium
ACCCCGACCGTAACCGAAGCCGTTCCGCCCACCCTTGCTCTGGCGCCTACGGAAGCCATCGAGTCCAGCCTGGTTCCGACAGAAGCGAGCGCTCCGCTCGCGCCCGCCGAGCCCACCCTGGTGCCTTCTCCAACCACAGGTTCGGTCATCCCGACCGAAGAAACGACAGCCCCCCAGAACTCGCTTCCTGGGCAGGGAGAAATTCTATTGGAAGACGATTTTTCGGACCCCAACAAAGCCTGGTACACCGGAGATGAAGACGGCAATTCCATCACAAACCTGGGCGGAATTATGGAATTTACCGTTATTAAAGAAAGCTGGTTGATTTGGACAGAATCCACATTGCTCTACACGCCCGATGTAGTGATGGAAGTGGATGCTCTATTGTGGGACGGCGACATCACCAACAACTACGGCTTGATGTGCCGCTATATGGACGCGGATAACTACTACTCGCTCACAATTGCCAACGATGGCTATGTGGAAATCCTCAAATATGTCGGCGGAGAAGCGGAGTTGCTTTATGGTGAGATGCAATTAGCCGCCTTTGACGCGAGCTTGAACCACCTGACTGCCAGCTGCATTGGTGAGACGTTATCGCTGTACGTGAACGGCGAGTTCGTCGTCAGCGTGGAAGACAGCAGTCTGGACAGTGGAGACGTCGGCATGATAGTGGGCACCTATGACAAGCCGCCTGTAACAGTACGTTTCGATAACTTTATCGCGTACACGCCTCGTTAAGGCGCTCTACCGCTTGACCCACGGCGGTCGATTGAGTATACTTTCCTCGCCAGCCGAAGTGGCGGAATAGGCAGACGCGCACGACTCAAAATCGTGTACCCTCGGGTATGTGGGTTCGATTCCCACCTTCGGCATGCGTGAATAAAAACGCTCCATCTTTTGGATGGAGCGTTTTTTTTTATTCCGGGATGCGTTTATCCGAGCAGCACGCCCAGTTCTTTGCCAACCTTGCGGAAAATCCCGAGCGCCTGGTCCAGGTCGCTCTGGCTGTGCGCCGCGGAGATCATCACGCGAATGCGCGCCATACCTTGCGGTACTGTCGGGAAGCCCAGCGCCATGGCGAACACTCCTTCATCGAAGAGCCTCCGGCTGAACTCACGCGCCAGCTGCACCTCGCCGAGCATAACCGGGGTAATCGGGGTCTGAGTCATGCCTGTATCAAAGCCCAGCGCGCGCATTTCCGCCTGGAAGTAGCGCGCATTGGCCCACAGGCGGTCCACTAATTCGGTGGATTCCTCCAGCAGGTCCACCGCGGCCAGGCAGGCAGCGGTATCCGGGACGGTAACAGCGGAGGAGAACAGGAACGGCCGTCCGCGCTGGCGCAGCCATTCAATGATGCGCGCGTTGCCGGCAACCACGCCGCCAACCACGCCGAAAGCCTTGGAGAAAGTGCCCACCTCCACATCCACCCTGCCGTGCAGGTGGAAATGGTCCACGATACCGCGCCCGCCTTCGCCCACCACGCCTTCACCGTGCGCGTCGTCCACCATGGTCATCACGTCGTAGCGTTCAGCAATTGCCACCAACGTATCCAACGGAGCAAGGTCGCCGTCCATCGAGAACACGCCGTCGGTAATCATCAGCGCGCGCCGGTACGTGCCAGCCGCAGCCTGCACTTGCTTTTCAAAGTCCGCCGGGTCCGCGTGCGCGAAGCGGATAATTTTGGCGCCTGAGAGGCGTGAGCCGTCGATTATGCTGGCATGGTTGAGCGCGTCCGAGAAAATGACATCTTCCTTGCCGACCAGGGCGGGGATGGTCGCGCCGTTCGCGGAGAAGCCGGACTGGAAGGTGATGGCTGCTTCCACTTTTTTGAAAGCGGCCATGCGCTTTTCGAGCTGAAGATGCAGGGCCATCGTGCCGGCGATGCTGCGCACCGCGCCAGGACCAACGCCATAACGCTGCATTGCTTCTGTCGCAGCCTGCACGAGGCGGGGGTGGTTTGCCAGACCAAGGTAGTTATTCGAGCAAAAATTCAGCACTTTTTTTCCGTCCACCACCAGCCAGGCGCCCTGCGGAGAATCGAGCGTGCGGATGCTGTTGTAAAAACCGGTGTCTTTGAGAGTTTTCAGTTCGTCATCAATCCAGGTGAGTTTATCAGTCATGCGTTCCTCTGTTTTTCGTCGGGTGAGTTGAGCTGATTATACTGCAGGCAGCCTGGTATGCTTCGCTAATAGG
>JAGOML010000005.1:22008-22110 GCA_017993575.1 Anaerolineaceae bacterium
TTCGTCATCGCGAGGAGCGCAGCGACGTGGCGATACCCAACGGGCACAATGTCTGCCTTTAAGTCCGGCACAGTGCTAAGCATGGCGATATGAAATTACCAG
>JAGOML010000005.1:22210-72611 GCA_017993575.1 Anaerolineaceae bacterium
CAAAAAACAGGCAGATTGCCACACCGTTTTGCCCTGTGGACCACTATCATACGTTGGACTTATCATGGCAAAACGGTTCGCAATGACAAAACCCTCGTCATCGCGAGGAGCGCAGCGACGTGGCGATACCCAACGGGCACAATGTCTGCCTTTAAGTCCGGCACAGTGCTAAGCATGGCGATATGAAATTACCAGCAAAAAACAGGCAGATTGCCACACCGTTTTGCCCTGTGGACCACTATCATACGTTGGACTTATCATGGCAAAACGGTTCGCAATGACAAAACCCTCGTCATCGCGAGGAGCGCAGCGACGTGGCGATCTTCAGTTCTTTTTTCTCCTCAAGAGAAACTGCGAACTGCCGAGCCCACTCTTGTCATCTCAAGTCAATGGTTATTCCAGCAGGCTTTGCTCGCACTGACAGACAGACTGCCACAGTTCAGGTTCTCAGAAATACGAGACTAACACACTCACTCGCAAGTTACTATAAGAAGGCCGGAAAAAGCCACAAACCTCCTGTCCGCAGAATTCCTAACATGGGCTTACCAAGGTCTGTTAAAATAACCCTGACATCATCGCTTGGTCTGGAGGATTATATTGCGTAGACCTCTGAACATCCTGACCGCTTTCGTCCTCTGCCTTCTCCTCGGGTTGGCAAAGCCCCTGCAAGCCGCGGCTGTACCCCCAACTCCGCAATCTACCCTTCCGGACTTCCCTTGCTACCGCGATATGAACACGCTCTATGCTGACGCCGCTGCGCTTGCTGCCACCTACCCGGCGCTGGCATCCTGGACGGACATCGGTGACTCCTGGGAAAAGACCCAGCCCGGCGGCGCGCCAGGGTATGACCTGTTCGCGCTCAAGCTGACCAACAACGCTCTGCCTGGCGATAAACCCGCGCTCATCCTGATTAGCGGCACGCACTCCCGCGACCTCGCGCCAGTGGAACTGAACCTGCGCTTTGCCGAATACCTTCTTTCTGGCTACGGCACGGACCCGAATATCACCTGGCTGCTAGACCTTGCCGAGGTGCACATCATCCTTTCCGCTAATCCGGACGGACGCGCCGTGGTGGAAGCGCAAATTGCCAGCGGCGAGGCGGATGAATTTGGAACTACCGCGCGCAAAAAGAACCTAAACAATGCCACCTGCCCCGACCCCCTGAATACTGGCGTGGATTTGGACCGCAACTTTCCGTTTCAGTGGCAGCTTGGCCCTACTGGCTGCATGAGCGATTATCCCGGGGCTTCTGCCGGTTCTGAACCAGAAACAACGGCGCTGACTGCTTACATTAATACTGTAATTGGGGATTATCGCGCTGGCGGTCCGGACGTACCAGCCGACCTAAGCGCGCGTGGGCTGGTGGTGCATCTGCAAAGTTACGGCAACAAAGTCTTCTACCCGTATTCCTACCGGACCGAGCCCGCGCCTGAGGACGCCGCGCTGCACACCCTGGCCAACAAAATCGCCTATGGAACGCCGGCCTCACCCGCGAAATATTCAGGGACCTACGCGTCCTTCCTGCCCGGCAGCCTGTCGGATTTTGTCTACGGCGAACTGGGGGTACCCGCCCTGACATACACGCTTTTCGCCAGCATCGAGGGACAATACTTTACTCGCTGCAGCGTTTTTGAGAACTATCTGAACGCCAACTTGCAAGCCCTGACGCGCTCCCTAAAAACCGTCTGGGCGCCCTACCATCTGCCCACAGGCCCGGAACTAAGCCCCCTGCTGATAACCATCCATTACAGCGCCTTGGAAACCTGGTGGGAACTTTGGACGCGCGCGGACACAAATATACTGAAGGACCCTAACCCCGAAGCTCCACCAGTGGCTTCAGCGGTATACAGCTTTGACCTGCCGCCTTGGGAGCCCGGCGCGGTCCTGCGCACGTTGGCTGCCTCGGACGGCGCTTTTGACAGCCCGCAGGAGTGGCTCGAAACGCGGCTGGATTTTAGCGGACTGGAGCCCGGACCGCATTGGATTTACGCGCAGGCGTTTCTTGCTGACGGTACGCCGGGTTTGGCTGCCGCGCAAAGCATCCTGGTGCCCGAGCCGGCACCCTACAGCAGTTATCTCCCGATCTTACTTCGCTAAGCCACTCGAAGGTTTATTCCGAGAGCAGATACGCCAAAATCCAGTTGGTGGTAGCTTCCAACGCCTCGCGGTGCGTGCGCTCGTAGTGATGCGAGGAATCCACGCCAGGGCCGATCAGCGCGGCCGCCGCGGCGCCCCCCGCATGCCAGTAAGCGGTGGCGTCCGAGCCGTAATTCGGGTAAATATCCACTTTGTACGGAATAGCATAGCTCTCCGCCAGCGCGCGCAGTTTGTTACTCAGACCGTTGTGGTAAGGTCCGCCGCTGTCCTTGACGCACAACGTGGCGTGGAATTCATCTGAAGCCTGGCCTTCGCCCATGGCAGCCATGTCCACTGCCACCAATTCCTCAACGCTCGCGGGAAAATCGGCGGCGCCGCCGTGCCCGACTTCCTCAAAGTTGCTGATTAGGAAACAGGCGCCGCGGGCAGGTTTGATGCCAGCAGCGGAAAGCGCCTGAATGGCTGCCGCTATACATGCGACGCAGGCTTTATCATCCAGGTGGCGCGAGCGCACGAAGCCGTTGTTTAGTTCCACGCGCGGGTCAAAGGAGACAAAGTCACCTATCTGGATGCCCAGGGCGCGGGTTTCATCGGGGCTGCCAGTGCGCGCGTCCAGGCGCACTTCCATGGTATCCGGACTGCGCTTCTGGTCTTTCACGTCGCTGTAGACATGCACGGAGGCATGGTTGGGCAGCAGACTGCCGCGCACCACGGCGCCGCTTTGCGTGTGGACCGTAACGCCTTCACCCTCGACCGCGTTCCAAGCGAATCCGCCGATGCTGGTGAGTTCCAGGCGTCCGCTGGGTTTAATCACGCGCACCATGCCGCCAAGCGTATCCACATGCCCGGTCAGCGCGCGGCTGGGCTCAGCCTGGGCGTCCTCGCCTGGCAGCACCGCCAACAGCGCGCCTTTTTTGGTCACGCGCAGGTTTAACTGCGGAAATTCGGCCAGTGTCTGGCGCGTCAGCTCCACCGCCTGCGCGGCGAAGCCCGTAGGGCTGGGGGTGTTCAACAGGCGGACCAAAAAGTCCTCCAGGTAAGCGTAATTCAGGGTGGGTAAGCTCGGGTTCATGCCAAAAAGTCCTCTCTATTTTCAAAAGCAGCCAGTTTTTGCCGCCATTCCGCGGAAACCGGTCGTGAATGACCCTCAAAATGGTCGTAGGACACCATCACCACTTCTCCGCGCGCGAATACCTGCTCGCCCAGTTCATCCTCCACCTGGAAACGAAAACGCAGGCTCTTGGTGCCGATATAGTTTAGGCTGAGCCCAACGCGCACGCTCTGACCAAAGCAAATGGATTCAAGGTAATCGCACTTGACCGAAGCGACCACCATGCCCATGTTTTCCACAGTGACGCCGTCCCAAATGCCGGCTGCCTGATAGTAGGCGGTCCGGGCAGTTTCGACGTACTCCAGCAAAGAGATATTGTTGACGTGGCGGTGCGTGTCCAGGTCGGCATAGCGCACGGCGATGGGGTGATAGAAAGTGAATTGTTTGGGGTAAGCGGGAGTCAGGGTGGTCATGCGCGTTCTCCTTGCAGGAATTATAGTCAATCCACGCGGAAACTGATAGCTCGGATGCCCAGCGCGGGTGTCTGGATATCCGTGTGAGAATCCCCCGCGAAAAATCCGCCGCGTCTGTTTGAAATCCGCAGAGAAATCCCTATACTGTAAATAGAACTGTCCATTTACCAACAATCCATCAATCAATGCGTGGAACCCTCCCGGACACCGCGCCGAAAAATTTACGGGGTTTTCATCACAGAGCTCATAATAACAGCCGCGCTGTTTCTACTTGGAAGCACCACCAAGCTTCACTTGCTCGGATTTGGCGCGTTTTTAGCGTATTTCAGTATGCCGCTGCTGCAAACCTGCAGCCAGACTATCTGGCAGCGGAAGACCGCCCCCGATATTCAGGGGCGCGTGTTTTCTTTTCGACGGGTCATTGCCTGGTCATCCCTTCCGCTGGCATACCTGGCAGCTGGACCGTTGGCGGATAAAGTGTTCACCCCTTTGCTGCTGGAAGGCGGAGCGCTGGCAGGAAGTGTTGGCAGGCTTCTAGGGGTCGGTCCTGGCCGTGGAATCGGGCTGCTCTACATCGTGTTGGGGCTGGTCACCTTCGCGGCGACCGCCATTGCCTACGCGTATACTCCCTTGCGGGATGTTGAGACCCTTTTGCCTGACCAGCTGCCTGAGCAGGCTGCCGTGAAGTGAGGGACTCTCTTAAGCGCACATAGGATTGTCAGGCTTTCCTGGAAATATGTATCAAAACTTTGACAGAACTTCCTGAAGACACAAGTTGTGTCATTTTATTGACAAAACTTTTTCGCGTCTGTATAATAAGGATGAGGTAATTATGATAAAACGCGATTTTTACTTGAAGGCACTCCGCGATTGGCGCGAAAAGCAAGTTATTAAAGTTGTTACTGGCGTAAGGCGATGTGGAAAGTCAACTTTATTTCAGCAATATATTGGTTACTTGTTGAGTGAAGGTGTCAGACAAGAACAAATAATCTACATCAACCTGGAGGATTTTGCCTACGAAGCTCTGTTGGATTATCGCCAGCTTTACAGCTACATTGAAAGCCGCCTGTCTCTCGATGGCTTCACATACGTATTTCTGGATGAAGCCCAGCAGTGTCGGGGCTTTGAAAAAGCCATAGACAGCCTGCATATCAAGGATAAGGTTGACCTTTACATCACCGGCTCGAACGCAAACCTGCTTTCAGGTGAATTAGCTACGCTGCTTTCCGGCAGGTACGTTCTGATTGAAATGCTGCCTTTGTCCTTCAAAGAGTTTGTATCTGCTGCCGGCGAGACAGTTCCTTTGCGGGAGTGCTTTAATCGCTATCTGCGTTATGGTTCATTTCCATATTTGACTCAGCTCGAAATATCGGATACTACATTCAGGGCTTATATCGAAGGGATTTACAACACCATTCTGATCAAAGACGTAGCCTCTCGAGAGGGGATAGCCGATGTCTCTCTGCTGGAGGATATCGTCAGGTTTCTGAGTGGTAGTATTGGCAGCCCAATTTCGGCGAAAAGAATCTCCGATGCTATCAACGCTTCTGGACGAAGCATCTCTGTAAACACAGTGGACAAGTATCTGAAAGCCCTAACCGAAAGCTATATATTCTACAAAGCAGACCGTTTTGATGTAAAAGGCCGCAATTTGTTAAAAACCCTATCCAAATACTACATTGTAGATACTGGACTGAGAAACTTTTTGCTTTCTACTGCTTCGCCAGACTTGGGGCATCAGATTGAGAACATAGTCTACCTTGAGCTCTTGCGAAGAAATTTCAAAGTAAATATCGGAAAGCTTGATGATAAGGAAGTAGATTTTGTTGCCAGCGATGGAAACCAGTTCGTTTACTTCCAGGTAGCTACAACAGTACTCTCCGAAGAAACGCTCTCTCGAGAGCTACAGGCTTTCAGAGCTATTCCTGACAACTTTCCTCGTATACTCCTGACCTTGGATGACATCCCGGCGTATGCCAATTATGAGGGTGTGCATCAAACCTACCTGTTGGATTGGCTGTTAAAGTAGACCTGGCAAAGAAAAAATAGCGGTCGAACTCAGGCTCTCCAATTTTTTGCAGCGGTTCGCCCTGATTGTACACATCAATCAAAAGTGTCCAGCGAGCTGTAGGCAATATTTCACCCCATCAGCTTCCCCTTCCGGGTACAATTACATTAATATGCAAGAAAATCCACTTGATGCCTGGATTGATACTGTCATCCAAGGCAACTGCCTCGAGATTCTTCCTACTCTGCCCGCCGAATCGGTGGACTTGATTTTTGCCGACCCTCCCTACAACCTGCAGTTGCAGGATGAACTCTGGCGCCCTAACACCACGCGCGTGGACGCCGTCACTGAAGACTGGGATAAGTTTGAAAACCTGGACGCCTACGATAACTTCACGCGTGCCTGGCTGGACGCCTGCCGGCGCGTGCTGAAACCCACTGGCACGCTGTGGGTTATCGGCTCCTATCACAACATCTACCGCGTCGGGCGCATCCTGCAGGATTTGCAGTACTGGATTCTGAACGACATCGTGTGGGTCAAGAGCAACCCCATGCCAAACTTCCGCGGTGTGCGCTTTACAAACGCGCACGAAACCTTACTTTGGGCGCAAAAAGAGCGCGGCGCGCGCTATACCTTCAACTACCACGCCATGAAAGCCCTGAACGACGACCTGCAGATGCGCTCCGATTGGTTTATTCCCATTTGCACCGGCAGCGAACGTCTGAAAGAAAACGGACGCAAAGTGCACCCAACCCAGAAACCCGAGGCGCTGCTCTACCGCATCCTGCTGGCGAGCACCAATCCGGGCGATGTTGTGCTGGACCCATTTTTCGGGACCGGCACGACCGGCGCGATGGCCAAAAAACTGCAGCGGCACTACATCGGCATCGAGGTCGAGGAATCCTACGTGCGCAATGCCCGTAAACGCCTGAGCCATTTTATGCAGCTGGAATTCAACGCGCCCATTTTTGTGACGCCAAGCCCCCGCAACCTGGAGCGCGTTCCCTTTGGCGCGCTGGTGGAGCAAGGTTTTATCGAGCCAGGCGCCGCGCTGTTCTTTGGACCTGAAGATGACCTGAAAGCCACCGTCCAGGCCGATGGTTCGCTGGTCTGCCGCGGTGAGCGCGGGTCCATCCACGCGCTTGCCCGAACCTTACGCAAAGGGCCTGCAAACGGATGGGAGCTTTGGTACTATTGGGACGCGGAGACGCAGTCGCGTCAGCCAATCAACAAACTGCGCGCAAAATACCGCGACAGTGTAAAGAAACATCACTCATAATGACATTGGAAGGATAACAATATCTACATGGAAAAAGAAAATACTTACACGCAAAGCCGCTGGAGCCTGGACGACCTGTTCTCGGGTTTTGAGGACACCAACATCGAAGCGACTTATGAGAAGCTGGACGCGATGGTTGCCAAGTTTGAGAAGTTCCGCGAGGAGCTGAAGCCCGACATTTCCGCCGAACGTTTCATGGAAATTGTGGCTGGCTCCGAAGCGATGGAAAAGCTGGGTTACCGTCTATACGGCTTCGCTGAGCTCTCCTTCGCCGCAAACACTCAGGACCAGAAAGCCCAGATTGCTGTGGCGCGCATTCAGCAATTCGCCGCGGATATGTCCAACCGCAGCCTCTTTTTCAGCTTGTGGTGGAAAGCTTTGGACGAAGCCAACGCGCAGCGCCTGCTGGCTGCCAGCGGCGATTACCGCTATTGGCTGGAGCAAATTCGCAACTTTAAGCCCTACACGCTCAGCGAAGCCGAGGAAAAGGTGATCAACATCAAGAACGTCACCGGCTCCAACGCGCTGAACATGCTCTACGACTCGCTCACCAACCGCTACGTCTTCCATCTGGAAGTGGATGGCGAGACTAAAGAACTGACCCGCGGAGAATTGATGACCTACGTCCGTGGAGGCGACCCAGAGCTGCGCGCCAAAGCTTATCAGGAGCTATACCGCGTCTACGGCGAGGACGCTGCCATCCTTGGGCAAATCTACCAAAACCTGGTGCGCGACTGGCGCAACGAAAACGTCTCTCTGCGCGGCTTTGGCAGCCCGATTTCGGTGCGCAACCTGGTTAACGACATCCCGGATGAGATTATCAACACGCTGATTGAGGTCACGCGCAAAAACCTGGGCGTGTTTCACCGCTATTTCAAACTGAAAGCCAAAAAGCTGGGCGTCGAAAAACTGCGCCGCTACGATATCTACGCGCCGGTGACCAAAGCCGACAAACGCTTCAGCTACGAAGAAGCTGTTGCGCTCACATTTGAAGCTTTTGACCGCTTCGACCAGGTCTTTGCCAGCAAAGCCCGCCGCGTCTTTGATGAAAAGCACGTGGACAGCGAAGTGCGTAAAGGCAAGATGGGCGGCGCGTTCTGCTCCACTATCCTGCCCGAGCTGACCCCCTGGGTGCTGCTTAATTACCAGGGCAAGTCCGAAGACGTCTCAACAATGGCACACGAACTCGGGCACGCCGTGCATTCTATGATGGCAGAGGAACACACGCTCTACACCCAGCACGCCTGCCTGCCCCTGGCGGAAACCGCCTCCACCTTCGGGGAAATGACCCTGACCGACTTGATGCTGGAGCGCGAAAGCGACCCCGCGGTCAAAGAGGACATCCTCTTTGGGCAGCTGGACGACGCTTTTGCCACCATCCTGCGCCAGATCTACTTTGCCATCTTTGAGCGCACCGCCCACGAGAAGATTATCCAGGATGCCTCTGTGGACGAGCTTTCCGAGCTCTACCTCGAAAATCTGAAAGAGGAGTTTGGTGACGCGGTAGAAGTGAGCGATGAGTTCAAGTACGAGTGGGTTTCCATCCCCCACATATACGGCACGCCTTTCTATGTGTATGCCTATGCCTTTGGGCAGCTGCTGGTCTTCGCGCTGTACAAACGCTACCAGGAAGAGGGCGAGAGCTTCAAGCCCAAGTACCTGCGCATCCTCTCCGCGGGCGGTTCTATCGCGCCGGTGGAGCTTTTGGCGGAAGCCGGCCTGGACGTGACCAAAGCCGAGTTCTGGCAGGGTGGGTACGACATCATCGCTGGGATGGTCAAGCGCCTGGAAGCGCTCTAATCTTCCCGCAAGCTGGATTGACAAAGCGTCCCGGAGGTTTTTCTCCCGGGGCGCTTTTTTTGTTTCCCACATAGAAAGTTTCTTGGATTCCGAGCGGTGTGTCATCCTTGTGCTTTCGAGGCACTGAGCAGCGGATTTGAGCACGTTGGGCAGTTAATTCGTGTATAATTTTTATCAACAATTCCGCCAGGTCTGTTTTAACCAAAAGCCCTCTCAACTAACTGTTCATCAGGAGGACACATGCAAAATCCCAAGGCAGCAATCCCTGTGCTCAGCTTGCTCTTATTGTGCTCTTTGCTTCTTGCGCCTGCAGCCGCGCGCGCGGAAAGCGGCATCCAGGCGAGCTTCGCGGTCAATACCACCACAATGAACCCGGATATCAACCCGGGCAACGGTATCTGCGCGGATAGCGGCGGCCTGTGCAGCCTCGTCGCTGCCATGCAGGAAGCTAACGCGCTGGCTGGCGCGGATTCCATCTCCATTCCAGCCGGAACCTATTATCTGCCTGGCAGGCTGGAACCGACGGAGGCAGTAACCTTCACCGGAGGCGGGATGGCTAACACCATCATCCATGGTCGCGACGCGGGCGGACAACCGGCTTTCCAAATTAAAGCAAATGTGACTATCAGCGGCGTCGAAATTCGCGATTTCTCCCAGGCAGTTGCAATCGCGAGCGCGCAGTCCAACCGAACGGTTACATTGTCTGGGGTCAGGGTCACCAATTGTGGAAACCTGCTGGCAGAAGTAGGCCCGGCTGTCACAAATTCCTGCAGCTCCTGCACGCTGCAAATATCATCAAGCGTCCTGCTCAATAACTTCTCAGACGCTTGTGGAGTCATCAGCAACTACGGCAGTTTGTCCATTAACAACAGCACTGTGTCCGGAAACAGCGCCTCAAGCTCTTCCGGCGGCGCGGTCTGCAGCTCCGGCGTAGGGAACAGCATGTCGGTTACGAACAGCCTGATTTACAGTAACAGCGCGAGCAACAGCGATTATGGAGACGGAGGCGCCTTCGATATCCGCGGCGGCACGTACAGCATCTCTTCGAGTGAGATTTTTGGCAATACAGCCGGCAGGGGAGGCGGGGCTGTGGCGCTTTCATTTGGCACGCTAACGCTCAGTCAGACGAAAATCTACGGAAATCAGGCTAATTACGGCGGCGGGCTGTCCCTCTCCGGGGATTCGGTGACCATTGCCCAGTGCCTGATAAAAGACAACCACGCAGCAGGCTACGGCGGCGGCATGTATGTCTGGAAAAGCGCGGCCGTGTACAATTCCTCGATTGTTAATAACACAGCCGGGGCTAAAGGAGGGGGCGCTGCCGTGAACGACCAGACCCTCACGTTTGTGAATTCCACCATCAGCGGAAATTCAGCGGATGAGGACGGAGGCGGCTTGCACACCACAAACAACGCCATCGCGCGCCTGGCAAACGTCACCGTTTCGGATAACACCGCCGATGCTGACCTGACGGACGGCACCCTGGCCATGGGGGGCGGGTTTTATACCGCGGGAAACAGTAAAATCCAGGCCAAAAATTCCATCGTCGCCGAAAACCATGACCTGAAAGCGGCAGTGTATGAGATTGTGGTTTCCGACTGTTATGGCAATTTTATGTCCGACGGATATAACCTCATCGGAAATGCCGGGGCTTTTTGCGATCTCAGTGGTGATATGGCCGGGATGCAGTATGGAACGGCCGGCTACACCCTCGATCCGCAGTTGGGTCCGCTCACGCTTTACGTGGATAATCACAATTATTACCATCCAGTTTTGTTTGGTCCGGTGGTAGATAGCGGCGACCCCGCCGGCTGCCGCGATTACAACAACGCGCTATTGAGCTCTGACCAACTGCAGGAAAATCCGCGTCCCTACGGTGGAGGCTCCGCGCAGGGCTACACCCCGCGCTGCGACCTGGGCGCGATTGAATCCTTCAGAGTGCGGCGGGAGCTATTCTTGCCGCAGTTGGCCAAGTAAGCTGTGAGCGAAAACTTGGCAGCGGAATTCTGAGAAGCAAAGTTTGTCCAATGGCGCGGAGCTGAAGCTTACAAAGCAGAGCCAACGCGCAGGGTGATTAAAAGCGCAAGGCGCTCCAGGTGGAGCGCCTTGATTTTTTGCAAACTGTTCAGGCAGCGTTTTTTGGCGTGTTCTCCGCCTCAAGGATATTCTGGATGGCATCGCTGACGCGTGTTGCCGTTTCGACATTGTTCATCGTGTAGAGGTGAATGCCGCGCACATCGTGGTCAATCAGGTCCATAATCTGCTCCGTGGCATAGTAGATGCCGGCATCAAACAGCGCTTTGGGGTTGTCGCCGTAGCGGCTGAAGATGCGTGAAAGCTTGGCAGGCACGCTGGCTCCGCTTAAAGCTACGGTACGCTCAATCTGGCGGATATTCGTGATGGGCATAATCCCGGCTTCAATCGGGACGTGAATGCCGGCGCGTTCCACCATATCCCGGAAGGCATAAAACTTTTCGTTGTCAAAAAACAATTGGGTAATCAGGTGTCCTACCCCATTGTCAATTTTAATTTTCAGGTTTTCGATGTCTTTTTCCAACGATTCGCACTGGTAGTGGCATTCGGGGTAACAGGCGCCCAGCAAGTTGAAATTGGAATCGTATTGTTTGATGAAGGCAGCCAGGTCGCTGGCGTGTTTGAAATCCTCTTTGGGCGGCACGTCTGGGGAAATGTCTCCGCGCAGCACCATGATGTTTTGCACCTGGTTTGCTTTTAGTTTTTCCAGCGTCTCCAGGGCTTCCGGGCGGTCCAGGTTCACGCAAGTCAGGTGAGCAACAGGTTCCACGTGGTAAGTGGAGAGGATCAGGGAGGCAATCTCGATGGTTTTTTCGCGCTGCGTGGAGCTGCCGCCCGCGCCGTAAGTCACGCTGATAAAATCCGCGGGGATGCCGCGCAGCCTGAGCAGCGTGTTATAGATGGTGTTGTAGGAAGTGTCTTTTTTCGGCGGGAAGATTTCCAATGAAAAGATCGTTTTCTTATGATTAAACAGTCTTGTAATGTTCATGAGCCTCTCCAGGTTAGAGCTTTATTCTATCAAGAGTAGGCCGAATTTGGAAATTTAGCATGTCGATGCTGCAGAAAAGATAGATTATCTTTGAAATCCTGCCAAAACCGTTGTATATTTTCAAGATATTCTTTGAAAAGGCAGGATTAACGATTATGGAAACTGATATTGACACCAGCTATGAACCAAAACGCAAAGTGGTGCACGTGCACCATGAATCCGGCGCGATTTACGGGTTGGGATTTATCGGCGCGGCAATTTACTTCATCGGCACGGCCACTACATTTTGGATGGGCGTGCTGGGCTTCTTGAAGGCTTTCGTCTGGCCGGCTTTCCTGGTCTACGAAGCGCTCAAAGTGCTGTACTAAAGCAAACGCAAGGCTTTGGGAATTCATTTATTATCCTGACGCCCTGGCGGGCAGAGTTCTGCAGCGAGGGGACCTGCGCTTCAGCCAAAGGAGTAGATTCTTCGTTGCGACCCGCACCTTTTGGGTGTCAGAATGACACTCTCACGTCGCCAAGAGCGCAGCGAAGGGACTTACGTTTAGTCGCATGTCCATCCCCACAAGCTCGCGCTTTGCTACCCAACGGGCACAGCGACTCCTTTGTTTATTAAAAGGCAGATTGCCACACCGTTTTGCCCGGAAGCCTGGAATGCAGTGTTTCAAGTGGTAATGGCAAAACGGTTCGCAATGACGAATAGCATGTCATGGCGAGGAGCAAAGCGATGCCTGTGCCCGCCACATTTCGGCCGATTATGGCGATCCGCCTTTTTTGCGGTTTTGTTATCGCCGTCGCTGTGACCATACCCGCCGCGAATCAGACGCACCCGGCGTCTCCTGCGTTGATTTAAAGGCAGATTGCCGCACCGTTTTGGCTTAATAGCCGCTCAGATTAGTGAGAGACAGATAAGCAAAACGGTTCGCAAGGACGGAAGCTGCCCCCTTGAGCATACGTCCGGACAGGGCGTTGGCGTGGGCTCACTCCCACCTGGCTGGGGCTTATGGTATATTTTAGCTACCATATCACGCTCAGGAGTCGCTGTTCATGTTCATTGCCATAGAAGGTGTGATAGGCGTAGGGAAAACCACGCTTGCCCGCTTCGTCCACTCCGCTTTTGCTGCCGACCTGCTTCTGGAAGTCTTCGAGGAAAATCCCTTTCTGAGCGATTTTTACAGCGACCGCAGCCGCTACGCGTTTCAGACCCAAATTTTCTTTTTGTTAAGCCGCTATCAGCAGCAGCATCGGGTCATACCGGATACGCTCGCTGCCGGGAGAACCATTATTTCCGACTATACCTTCGAAAAAGACGCGCTCTTTGCCGGCATCAACCTGACCGGCGACGAACTGGCGATGTACCATCGCGTACACCAAGCCCTGGCCGAAAAGATTCCCCAGCCAGACCTGGTGGTTTTTCTGCGTGCCAGCACCGATACACTCATGCAGCGCATCGCGCACCGCGACCGCCCTTATGAACGCGGCATGGACCGCGCTTATATCGACGAACTAAACCAGGCCTACGAAGCATTCTTTGCCGACCCGCGCTGGGACGGAAGGCTTCTGCCTATCGAAACAGACACCCTGAACATCGTGGCACGCCCGGACGACCTGAACTATGTCATCAACCGCATCCGGCAGACGCTGCGCATCGCGCCGTTTCAGGAAAGCCTGCCGTTGGAAGGCTGAAACAAGGAGATATCGTGCACATTACCCGGGATTTGTTGGTTAAATTTGCCAAGGATTATGCGGCAAAAAAACTGCGCCAGACAAATGACATCGTCGCTGTGTACTTTACCGGCTCTATTTTGACGGAAGACCCGTTGATAGGCGGCAGCACGGATATCGATTTAGTAGTTGTGCACAAAGAGAATCCACTCTTTGAGCGGGAAGTGCAGCGCATCAGCTACGAAATCTCGCTGGATGTGCAGCATCACCACCAGTCTTTCTACACCTTTCACCGCCGTTTGCGCCTGAACCCTTGGCTGGGGTTCGCGTTGTGCGACCACAGCGCCATTCTTTACGACACGGACCATTGGCTGGAGTTTATTCAGGCAGGCGTGAGCGCGAACTTCAATAGCCCCGAAACGCTCTACTCCCGCGGGCAAGCCGCCGCGGAAAAAGCCCGCCAGCTTTGGTTTGAACTGGAAGACCCCCAGGAACTTCCTTTCGGCGTGTGGACTGACCTGTATTACAAAGCGGTTGGCAGCGCGGCCAATGCCCTGGCGATTTTAAACGGTCCGGCGCTAACTACGCGGCGCATGTTGTTGGAGTTCCCTGCCCGCGCGGAAGCGCTCGGGAAGCTGGAACTAACCGGCGAACTGCTGCAGCTTATCAGCCGAGTGCCAATTAATGCTGACACGTTCAACACTTGGCGCCCGGTCTGGGAAAACGCGCTGACTGCGGCGGCAAAAACGCCTGGCTGCCCGCCAAACTTATTACCGGCGCGAAAGGGGTATTTTGTGAACAGCTGCGCAGCGATGGTAGAAAGCGGAGTTCCTCACGCCGCGCTCTGGCCAATGGTGGAAACCTGGCATCAGGCCGCGCAAGTGTTATCAGAAGACCCTGCACAGGAAGAAGCCTGGGAGAAATTTCTGGAGACGCTGGAAATTAATCCCTCCGTCAAAGAAGAACAGATTGAACGACTAGATCACTTTTTAGATCACGCCGAAGCCGCGTTGGTAGATTTGAAAGCCGAATACGGTCTTTGAGCATTTTTCCACGAACAACCCACAACAACTGTGGATAAGTGCCAAAAAACTGTGGATAAGTCTGTAGAAATGTGAATAACTCGAGCAAATTTTCTATGAATCCCGGGGAAAATTGTTGAATATTCTGCTATTATCCGCGCTATTGCAGAAAAATATCCACGCGCCAATTTTCTTTCCACAAATATTTAGTCACTTTTCCACAGCGACAATTTATCTGGATTGAAAGTTTATTCAGCAAATATGCGCTTTTACTGGTAAAAACTTCGCTATGTTGGGGCTTCTATTCTTTGGCAGGGACTTTTTCCACTTTTCCACACCCCCTACGATTATTACTACTTAATTAAATACAAACCAATAAAAGGGTTAATTAAAATTAAAAACGGAGCCCAAAAATATGAACTCCGTTAATTGATGACGTGAACTGTTTTAAAGGCTGACTTCAGTTTTGCCCATCAAGCGCTCTTGCACCAGCTGCACAACCTGGCTGATATGGGCGCTGCTGGAGACAAGGTTAAGATTATCGCTCGGAATAATCAGGACCGGGCATTGGATAAAGGAGTTGATCCACTCCTCATACAGCGCGTTCAGCCGGTCCAGGTAGCTGCGGGATATGCCTGCCTCAAAACCGCGTCCGCGCGTGTTGATTCTTTCCAAAAGCGTATCAACCGAGGTTCGCAAATAGACCACCAGGTTGGGAGGCGGGAGCAAATCAATCAGGATGCGGTAAAGATCCTGGTAAACGCCGTAATCACGGGTGCTCATATCCCCTTGCAAATACAGGTTGCGCGCAAAAACTTCCGCGTCCTCGTAGACCGAGCGATCCTGAACCACAGAGCCTTCCGCGTCCAGCAGCTGTTTATGGATGCGCAGACGGCGGGTGAGGAAATATAGCTGCGAATGGAAAGACCAGGTTTCCATGTTGCGATAGAAGTCTTCCAGGTAGGGATTGTCATTTACCGGCTCAAAAAAAGGCTTAAAGCCCAGCCGTTCACTTAGTATTTGAACCAGGGTGGACTTCCCCGCGCCAATATTGCCTGCAACCACGATAAATTTATCCATGCATTCCGCCTTCTAAACTTGGTGAGTTAGCTTTAGTATAAGCGCATTGTTTCTAAAGCAGATGTTTTTAAGGAAGCAAATTATTGCGCTTCAACTGTGCTTTGCTGATTTACCCGGATGCGGGGCACTAATGCCACTGCCGCTGCGTTTAAGAGCGCGGCTGCCGCGCATACCAGCCAGAAGCTGACCTGGTATAACGAAGGACTGAAAAGAGGCCCAAGCATTCTGCCAAGCGAGAGAGATGCCATGAGAATAGCCAGTACAGCAGCGCGAGAAGAGGGCATCACCTCGCTGGCAGTGGTCATAAGGCCTATCAGCGCGAATTCAAAGCTTACATAAAAAAGCGCCAGACCTGCTAACGCAAGCCCAAAGGATTTTATCGTTAGAGGGAGCAGCAGCGCGATGCAGCCGTTCATCAATAATGCGATTTTGATGGCGCGGTGTTTGCCAATCTTGTCCAAAACTGCGGCTGAAAGCAGCTCCGAACCCAGTTCTGAGGTGCCGATAACGATGGAAGCTGCTGCCAGGGCGGAGAAATCCAGACCAAACGAGTCTTTAATCCATACGCTGAAAATCAGATTAATCATTTCATGCGCGCCCGTGGAAAATATTCCCGTAAACGCGGCCGCCAGCACCGGAAAATAGCGCAGGGCTTTGCCAAGATGCGATAAAGCGGATGGTCTGGATGCTAAGGGAACGCTCTCAGCGGGAATTAGCAGCCACAGCGCCGCTGCCAGCAGCGCGCCGGCTATCGTGAGCGCGTAAAAAGGCGCGACCCAGCCGCCTTTATTCAGAAGCGTTCCCAATACCGGCACCCCGATGATGAAGCCCAGCGACCAACTTAGTTCGGTTATGGATAAAACAGTGCCCCTGCGCTCAAAAGGTACTTTTTCTCCCAGATAGGACTGCATCGAAGGGATAAAAACGCCATTCCCAATTCCGAAGACCGAGAGCCCAACAATAAAACTCAGGAAATTTCTGCCAACAGCCGTGATGCCGCAGCCGGCAAAGAACAGGACAATGCCAAGCATCAGACCTTTTTTGCGTCCGTGCGCGTCTGCCAGAGAGGCGATAAAAGGATTGAACACCCCCAGCACCGAGCGGATGGAAAACGCTATGCTGAGATCTGCCAACTGAACGCCCATGCCGGTCGCAAAGAGCGGCAAGAGTGGGTAGACCATGCGGTAGCCTGAATTAATGACCGTGCGGGTGAGCGTGAAAAGGAAAATTTCAACCCGGGTACGCGCAGAAATTGTGAAGGGCATGCCGCGATAGCCTGATCAGGACTAATAACGCGCTACGGCAAAGGCGCGCGCTTATCCAGCATGTCCTGAAGAGAAGTCCCTTTTAGCTGCGCGATGATTAAGCATTCAGTTTCTTTCCAGAAGACGCGATAGGGGCAGCTCTCCGCAAGCGGGCAGGCCTCCGGATCTTCCGTACAGCGAATCAGGTTAATCTTCCCGTCGATCGTCGTCACAATATCGTAGATGGAGATTTCCGCCGGGTTTTTTGCCAGCATAATGCCGCCCCGCGCGCCGCGGCGAGTCTTGATTAAGCCCGCGCCCACCAGCTGAGAATTTATCCTGGAAAGAAAAATGCGGGAGATTTGCATCTCTTCCGCAATGACGTTGGATGGTGTCAGACGGTTATGTCCGTTTTGGGCAATATAGATCATAGACCGCAGGGCATAATCCGCCTGATTGGTAATTTGCATTGCCATATTGAGTCCGTTTCCAACTGAGCACCTGGGATGCCAGGCGTGGAGTATCCGCTCTAATCGACACTCGAAAAATTACAGCGCATAATTATAAGAGGTTAGTATTATTTTACCGCAACTAATCTCATTCCTTGGCCATCAGTCACGACTTCCACCCAGGTATAATCCGCGACTGAAATTAGCCCGCTGCTTGGTGACACGGGCAAATCGCCTGATAATGGGCGCGTTCCGAGCGCGAGGTGAACTTGAGCGCCGGGCATCTCGGCGCCATAAGCGCCCACCCACAGGCTGACCGGCTCCGGACTGGAGTCCGCTTTGTATTGAATTAATGCTGAATAAAGACCGCTTTGAACCCGGAGCGATGAAAGTGAGTCCGCCCCGAGTTCAAAACTGACTAAAGCGCCGTCGCCAAACAGCAAGGCGTCGTCTGGCTGCAGTCTGCGCTGGAGAATACCAGAAGTCTGAAAGGACGCATACAATCGGCGCGTGGTTTGCAGACGGTCGGGGTCGCAGGCCCAATAGACTACTTCGATGCGCACGCTTTCATTTATGCCATACAGCCCTTGGACTGCGTCTCTGCCGCATACGGGTATGACCAGCGCATCTATTTCCCGCTGGAACGGCGGCAGGGCATTGCCCAGTTGTTCCGCGAGCGATGCCGCGGGCAGGGAGCCTCCCACCAGCAGGTAGCGACCGGACGCGCCGCGCAGAAGCAAAACCGGCTGTTCCGGACTATTAAACACACGCGCGTGCAGCTGCTTGTCTGGCGCGTGGGCGACAGCCGTCCAGACAAGCACAGCCATACTGGCTCCAATAATTCCTAACGCCGCAGGCCGCGCGAGCGCTTTCGTTGGGTTGGCTTTTTTTGGAAGCATGAGGCTGAGAAGCAGCGCCCAGGCAGCCAGCACCCAAAAGAAGCTGAATGGTGGGAAACGCCATGCGCCGGGATAAATGCCTGCCAGCCACAGCACCACGCGGTTGGTGTACGCGGCCGGCAGCCAGGCCAGCCAGCCGAGGGCTTTTCCCAGACTTTGCGCGAGCAAACCCCCGCCCAATGCCAGCATGCCAAGCCCCATCACCAGCGGCTGGGCGGGCAACACCAGCGGATTTGCTATCAGGAATAGCGGTGAAACTTCCTGGAAGTGGAATACTATCAAAGGAAGGGTAAAGGTTTGCGCAGCCAAGGTGGTCAAAAGGTATTCGCCTATCAGGTTCCCCAAGTAGTGGGCGGCGTTTAGCCCTATGCGCGTTTCCATTTTGCGCTCTAAGCGGGCTTGCAGAGGCGCGCTGAACAAAATCAAACCCGACGTGGCAGCCGCTGAGAGTTGAAATCCGATATCCCAGGGCAGGTGAGGATTAAAGAGCAGCATCAGGAATACCGTGAACCCCAGGCTGTTGAGTCCGCTTCCGCGCCTGTTGATAGAGGCGCCAAGGATGCCCATTATGCCCATCAAAGCAGCCCGAACTACAGATGGGCCTGCTCCGACGAATATCGTGTAGACGCTTAGAGTCAGGATGGAAAGCGCGCCGCCCCGCCAGACGCCTAGCTTTCGCGTGAAGAGCTTGGTAACCAGGGCGGCCAAAATGGCCATATTAAAGCCCGATATGGCAATGATATGCGCGGTTCCTGTAAGGGCGTACGCCCGTTCAAGCTCTGCGGATATTCCGCTCTCATCTCCGAGCAGAATGCCGCGCAGCAAGGCGCTTTCTGGTTCAGGGAAGATTTGACGGGCGACTAGATAAGAGCGTTCCCGCAGCCGGAAGATGGCGCTGGAAATGGGGCTGCCTTGCTCGCGCGCCAAAAGTTGCACGCGCGCGTATTGGCTCAACGCGGTAATGCCGCGATGAAACAGGTAGTTCTTGTATGAAAACGCGGCGCTTTCGCCAGCTTGGGTGAGTTCCCCACGAATGGCAAGCAGGTCGCCGTAGGCGTATGCGCTGCCTGGGCTTGTTCGCAGCAGAATTTTGCCGCGCGCGCTGCCTTGGTCGGCAGTGGCCACGTCCGCGGAGAGTGGTTTTACGCTTTGAACGCGCACCACCAGTTCCTGGCCGCCTTCCCAATCCTCTGGCGGTTCGCTTACCACGCCTTGCGCTTCCACTTCGCCTTTCCCGACGTAGTAGCCAATATATTCAGCCGTGTTAGCCGGCAGAGAGAGTTGATAAAGCAGCGCGATAAGACAAAACGCGAACGCGGCGGCAGAAAGCGGCATTTCTTTGCGCGGCTGCAAGCGAGAGGCGCGTATTGCTTGCCAGAGCACGCCTAAGCCGCTTAATCCTAATAGGACCGCCCACCACTGCCAAGGGAACTTGAGCCAACTTGCCCCGAGCGCGCCGCAGATGCCCGCGCAGGCCAGCCAAAAGAACGGCATAAAAGAGGGGATATGCACCTGCGTTGGGTCGGGGCTGGCTTGTGGGGTGGGGGCAGGGCTATGCACGCTGGTTCAGGTCTCCCGGTTCATTTTTTTGCGCTGCCAGCGCTTTCCGCGCTGATAAATTCCAACAACATTTCCAGCGCTTTTTGCGCCAGGGCTTCTTTATTGGCAATACGGTCGCCGGTCAGCAAGAAATGACGGGACCATTCCTTGCCGGGCGCGGCCAGGCCTACCCAACTGGTGCCAACAGGCTTGTTTGGGGTGGCTCCACCAGGCCCGGCAATGCAGGAAACGGATAAGGCGAAATCGGTTTTGAACACTTCCCGCGCGCCGCGCGCCATTTCCAAAACGGTTTCACTGCTCACAGCGCCGTAACGCTGCAGCGTCTCCCAGCGTACGCCCAAAAGCGCTACCTTGGCGGCGTACGCGTAGGCCACAACCCCGCCTATGAAATACTCGGAGGAACCCGGAATGTTGGTGATGCGATGGCTTATGAGTCCGCCGGTGCAGCTTTCCGCCAACGCCAGCGTCCATTTATGCCCGGAAAGGATTTTTCCAATTCGGGCTTCCAGGCTGTCCGCGTCTGCCGTCTGGAGCAGGGTTTTCGGAGTGTTTCCGGAGGAATCCAATTCCTTCCAAATGGGGACCAGGCGGTTCTGGCGGATATATTCGGCGCTTGCCGGGGTCAACCAGCCCTTTTGAATCAGCCGCTCAGGTTCAACGCCGTTCTCCAACTCCCTGCGAATTTCGGAAGATGAAATCTCCGGGGCGCGCGCCTCGTCAAGCAGGATAATTTGCGCGCCTCTAGCTTCCAGGCTTCCGATGAACTTCAGGTTTGGCGAAAAACCCTCCCGTGGGCAAATTACCAGCGCGGTCAGGCGCAGAAGCTCATCCAGATTGAACCAGTGGTTAAGCGAGGGATCCTCGCCGGTAACGCTATCCGTTCCGAGCAGGAATGCCAGCCGCACCGCGGGGTCGCATTGTTCGCGCAGGCGGGCAAAGGTTTCCGCGCTCAGGTTGGGGCGATGGCTGCCGCGCGCGATTTCTTCCTCAAGCCTGCTTACGGAAACCCGTTCAACTATCCCCGCCAACTCGCGGGCAATATCTCCCGCTGCCAGCTGGCAAAGCGCGAAGCGGTGTTCAAAGGTAAGCGGCAGGGATCTTTTAACTGCATCGAGTGTGTTGTGGTGCCGATAGACAGGTAAAAGCATCAGTTCCTCAACCCGCCAGCCGCGCCTGGTCAGCGCGCGCGCCGCGGAGACGACCAAGGCGCTGTGTCCTTTATGAAAAGGGTCAGCCGAGCTGCCAAAAACGAGCAAAAATGGGGATTGATTGCTCATCCGTTTTCTCCTGGCTCTTTTTCCAAATCCTCAAGCTCCTGCAGCCAGAGCGCGCCGCTGGCATCAGCCGGCATCATCCAGCCAGAGCGCGGCGAAAGCGAGATCTCGCCCACGCGCGGTCCTTCCGGGCCAGCTGAACGCTTGAATTGCTGGCCGAAGAAGCGGTGGTAAAACAGCCGCAGCCAGGTGTAGATATCCTGCGGAGAGTACTGCCCCGCGAACGCGCTAACTGCCAAATGATACAGCTCGCGCGGGGAAAGTCTGTTCGCGAGAGCGTGAAAAAGGAAAAAATCATGCAGCAGGTACGGCCCCAGAACCTCTTCAGTATTTTGAGGGCTGCTTCCATCCGCCGATACAGGCAGAAGTTCCGGAGATATTGCGGCCGCGCAGACGCTGGCAGCGGCAGCCGCGCCCTGCTCTCCCAGCAGAGCGCCCCCTGCCCAGGCAAGCACGCGCAGAACAAGCGTTTTGGGGAGGCCGGCATTCACGTGATAATTGGAAGTCTGGTCGCCAGCAAAAGTGCACCAGCCCAGCGTTATCTCCGAGAGGTCGCCGGTGCCGACCATCAACGTGCTGTGCTGATTGGCAAGGTCCAGCAGAATCTGTGTGCGCTCGCGCGCTTGCGCGTTTTCGTAAGTAAGGTCAAACAAATCCAGCGGGTGCCCGATGTCCCGCAGGTGGCTTTCGAGAGCGCTTGTGATTGGAATTTCGCGCAAAGTCACCCCGCATAGACGAGCCAGCGTCTGCAGCCGCTCCTGGGAGGCTTGGGTGGAGCCTGGTCCAGGCATGCTCACCGCCAGAATGCCTTTCCCATCCAGATGCATCTGCCTGAAGGCTTGCCAGCAGACCAAGAGCGCCAGGCTGGAATCCGCGCCGCCGGACAAGCCCAGCGCGACCTTGCGTAAGCCAGTGTGGCGCAGCCTGCCAATCAAGCCCGCAGTCTGTATAGCGAACGCGGCTTCGCATTGCGCGTCGGGCTGCCTGGATGCGATGAAGGGCGTCTTGCTAAGCGGCTCTTCAGGTTCTCGTTCAACAGATTTGGGTTTTTTCCGTGTGGGGTATCGTTGGGGTCTTATCCGCGCGCGGGCCATTTGCGTTGAGAATTGCAGCTCCTGTGTTTCTGCCAGCGTTTCACCGTCGCGCAAAATTCCAGCGCGGCCGCTAAATACCACTTCAGCCGTGGATTCGCACGGTCCACAAGAGGCATACGCCCAATATGCCTTGCCGCTGGCGCGGAGAGACTGGCGGGTTGCGGGGTATTGGTCGGCAAGCGCCAGCGCGGGCAGGGCGCAGGGATTCAACAATAAACCTACACGCAAATCAAGAATCAAGTTCTCTGTCCGCCCAATGCAGACCTGCAGCCTTTCCGGGTAGAGCTCAGGCAGTATCAGGCTCAGATCCGCCGCCGCGGCAACCGTCTGCCCAAAAATCTCCGCCTGCCTATCCGGGAAGTCACTCCCAGCGCTAAAATAGCGGCTCGAAAACCCGGAAATTGGGTCAAGCGGATGCCGTTCAAGAGAAAGCCCGGCAGGGCCGGCGGGGCCCAGCAGAACAGCGGCGTTGTAAAGGCGGTTCACATGGAGAAATGGCAGCCCTACCAGCGCCCACATGTCCAACTCCTGGCAGCGAGAGGCAATGTGTTCCAGGGCTCTCAGCGCTTTATCCACCAGCAAGGGCTGCAGGAATAAATCACCGCAAGTGCAGCCGGTCAGGCAGAGTTCAGGGAAGAGCGCCAGCCGCGGCGCGGGGCTCTCCGCGGCGATTTGCTCCAGGCAGAGCAAAATATGTTCGCAGTTGAAGCCCACATCGGCAACGCGTAGTTCAGGAACGACAGCTGTAATTTGCAGTCCGCTTGGATTATATTCAGATTGGGGTACAGAGGAGTGTCCCACGGCGAATATCCTTGATTATCTTAATGATAACAAGCTTTTTGGGGATGCGCGGGGTTATTCGGTTAGTACAGGGGCAGTCAGCGTTTGCAGCCAAAAATTACGAAGAGCTAAGGTAGGTTTCAAGCTGTTTCACCTGGTCAGCCACCGCCTGCGGCTCCTCGCGGAAGTACTCGAGGGTCAGCCATGCTGGCTGCGCTCGCGCCAGCGTCCACTCGAGCAAGCGGTAATCTTCGACTGTCAGCGGTTCATGCGCGTCGAACAGGCGTCCATCGCGGCCGGCGCGCACGCCTGCCAGATGAATTTGGGCTGTTTTTTCGAGCGGCAGCGCGGCAAGATAGGTTTCCGAGCTGATTCCGCGCGCTTCCGCGGCGATGCGCGCGTGCGCCAGGTCAAGCAAAAAGGCGCAATTTGTCTCTTCCAACACCATCCCGATAACTGCGGGGTCGCTCTCAAAAAGGTAGCGCTTGGGGTGCAGCGCGGGCATGTTTTCTAGAATCAGCGGCAGGTTGGAGTTGCGTTGCAGCCATTTCACCTCGCGTATGAAACGCCGAATGGACGCGTCAGCTAGCGGGCCGGGCAGCAGTCTGCCGCGGCGCATGGTTGCGTCGGTCCACAGCCAGGGCAGCGGCGCCAGGTGAACGGAAATATGCGGGGTTTGCGGGCAGACTTCAAGGTAATTACGCAGCTGCGTCAGCCAGGCACCCGTGCGGTGAAAACGCCCGGGATGCAGATGAAACGCCAGCGAGGGAAAAAGCTCCCGGGTCTCCACGATGAGTGATACAGGGAGCTTATCCACCCATTCCACCGCGTCCACGCTGATATGACCCGCGCGGACGAGGTCAAGCAGCGCCTGGGAGTGGTTAACTGAAATTTGCATACAGGCCCCCTTTTACTCGTTTTGGGAAAGCTGCCGGTGAAGGACGCGTGAAAGTTCCGAAAACTCAGGCGCGTAGCGCATCTCCTGTCGGCGCGGCCTTAGCAATGGCACGGGCAGGTCCAGGCTGATTTTTGCCGGCCGGCTGGTCAGCACCAGCACGCGGTCTGCCAGGTAAATCGCTTCGGAGATGGAATGCGTAACCATCAGGATGGTTTTGCGCTTGCTGCCCCAAATACGCAGCAGCTCTTCGCCCATGCGTTCGCGGGTAAGCGCGTCCAACTGCCCAAAAGGCTCATCCAGCAGCAAGATTTCAGGGTCGTGCACCAGAGAACGGGCGATTGCCACGCGCTGCGCCATACCCCCGGAAAGCTCGTGCGGGTAATGCTTCTCGAAGTCCCGCAGTCCCACCAGGTCAATCATTTCCTGGGTGCTCTGCTGGATTTCGATTGGATTTTTGCCTGCCAGCTGTAGAGGCAGGCTGATATTGTCAAATAAATTGCGCCACGGCATCAGGTTGGGCTTCTGGAACACCATGCCGGTCAGGCTTTCGCTGTGGGAATTCTGAGGAAAAACGATTTGGCCGGAGGTAGGCGCAAGCAGCCCGCCAATAGCACGCAGGAGCGTGCTTTTTCCCCCGCCAGAAGGTCCAATCAGGCACACAAAGGAATTCTTTTCCACCTGGAAGGACAAATCATCGAGGACGTCCAGGCTGCCGTCGCTTTCAACAAAGCTGACGGTCAGACCGCTCACCTCCAGGGCGATTTCAGGGGAGGAAGCTGCCGTCATACACGCCTTTAAGGTCCACCGACCGGCTCATCAGGCCCAGGTTCAATAAAATAGTCTGCATGTTTTCCCAGCGAGGAGTATGGTCTTCGTCTGTTGGGTAAACGTCCCAAAGCTTGATGGACTCTGCCAAGACCTGCTTTTGCACAGTCTCATCCGATTCGGCCAGGTTGTCCACGTATTTGGCGCAAATCCGATAGGTCTCATCCGGGTTTTCTGCGCTAAACTGAACGCCCTTTAGCAGCGCGCCCAACACCGCGCGCACCAACTCGGGTTCGTCTTTGATGGTGGTTTCGTTGGTTACCAAGCCATTTCCAATCAAGTCCACGCTGTCCGCCACGCGCATGGTGTTAATCGCGTAGCCTTTGGCGCGCAGTTGAGAGGGTTCGTTTGGCAGATATATCACCGCCGCGTCCACGATTCCACTTACTAGCGATTCGACCTGGGTAAACCCAATGGAGCGCAGGGAGTAATCATTCCCCTGCAGCCCTTCGGTCTGCGCGAATGCTTCAAATCCAATGTAACTCGCGCCGTATAAGCCTGGCAAACCCACCGCTTTGCCTTTCAGGTCCGTGGGAGTGTTGATGTTTTTTTCCGCCAGGGAGACGATGCCCACCGGGAACTCTTTATACCAGTTGTAAACTGTCACAACGGGCAGCCCCTGGGCGCGCCCCATCAGCACCTGTTCACCCGAGGCAATCATAAACTGCTGGTTGCCGGAACCCACTAACGCGATAAGGTCCGCTTCGTTGCCGTAGTTGAGTTTAACATTCAAACCCGCTTCGCTGAAGTATCCGTTCTCAATGGCAACGTAAAACGGGGCAAACTGCACATTAGGGATGTAGGTCAGGTTCAGCGTTATTTCGCGCAGCTCTTTATTCTGTGCGGGCTTACTTCCAGAGCAGGCTGTCAGCAGCAGGGCGGCCAGCAGTACTATTGGGATTAAACGTTTCATAAAGGTGCACTCCAGGTTCATTTGGTCTGCCGCCAGGTTTGCCACGCGAGCAGGCGCGACTCTAACAAGAGAATTAAACCATAAAGCGAAGCTGCCAGCACCATCAAGGTGAGTACAGCCACGAAAACGAGGGCAGTATCGTACTGTCCTCTGCCGACGTTAATTAAGAAACCCAGACCGCGGTCTGAACCGACCAGCTCGCCAACAATCGCGCCGATGACCGAGAGCGTGGCGCCCACGCGCAGGCCCCCCAGGAAGACAGGCAGACTGGCAGGCAGCTCCAGGTAACGCAAAGTTTGCGCCGGCGCGGCTTTTAGGGAACGCATCAGCTCACGCAGGTCTTGCGGTACCTCGCGCAAACCAACCAATGTGTTCACCAAAACCGGGAAAAAAACAGTCAGCGCGCAGATGAGAACTTTGGAGAAAAGCCCGGGACCAAACCATATGACAAGCAGCGGCGCAATGGCGACAATGGGCACCGATTGACTGGCAACCAGATAGGGTGAGGCAAAGTTTTCCGCGCGCGGATGCTTGGAGAGGAAATACCCCACCACAGCGGCGCTCAGGCTCCCAAAGAATAGTCCTAAAAGGATCTCCAGCAGCGTAAAAGAGAGATGCCGCCAAAGTAAACCGTTGCTGAGGACCTGTATGAATTTTTGCCAGACCACAATAGGCGGTGGAAGGATGAATTCGGGGAGCTTGAGCAGCAGCCAAAGCAGCTGCCAGGTGATGATGCCTGCCGCTGCCGCGAGAAAAACCGTCCCGGCGCGGCTGCCGCCCGGGCGCAGGTATCCGCGCCGTTGTGTTTTGGTCAGCTTTTTCATGGTGAATTATGTAACAGAGTATAAAAAAATTGACGACTTAAGTCAATCGAATCATTTGTTGCTGTCTGAGCTTGGTACTTAAGCCGCGCTGAGCTGTAAACAAGCAAATTTCTATGAAAGAAAAATCCTTCGCTGCCGACCTGTGCCCAAAAGGGTATCAGGATGGCAATCATCGGAAGGTGGGCTATCGCTTCGCGCACTCGCGATGACGAACCTACAGGGTGACCTGGCGCCCTTTGAGTGTCGCTTAGCATTTATCGCTTGCCTCTGGAAAAATCAATGGGGCAAAAGGCGCGTCAGGAACCGCGATAAATATTTATAAGCTTCAACGGGTGGCAAAAGGCTTTCAACTCCGACTATAATACTGACTATGCCAGCACCTCTTTCTGCGCCAAAGCGTATTATGCTTCTCCCGAACACGGAGATGCCAAAAGCGCTGCAGCTTGCCGAGTTTATCGGGCAGCGCATTGCAGCTGTGGGCGCGGAAGTCAGCACTTATACTGCGGAGTCTGCCCAGCCCTCCACCAAGCCTGACCTCACCGGGGTAGACCTGGTCATTGTCTTAGGCGGTGATGGAACCCTGCTGCGCGCCGGGCACTTGTGCGCTCCGCTGGGGATTCCATTGCTGGGTGTTCAGGCTGGAAAACTGGGTTTCCTTTCAGAACTGACCGAATTCTCCTGGGAAGCAGCGCTGCCGCGCTTGCTTTCTGGTGATTTTCATCTGGAGCGGCGCATGATGCTCCTGGCCCAGCTCATCCAGGAAGAGCGCGTCAGCGGTGAATGGGATGTTATCAATGAAATCGTGGTTTCGCGCGGGCGCATTGTGCGCCCAATTGAGGTGCGCGTGGATCTGAACGAAGGCTATCTCACCTCGTACATCGCGGATGGACTGATTGTCGCCACGGCAACGGGCTCCACGGCCTACGCGTTAGCGGTTGGCGGTCCCATCCTGCCGCCAGAGTTGCGCAATATGCTGCTGCTGCCCATCGCCCCGCACCTTTCGCTGGATCGCGCGGTTGTGCTGGCGGAGGGCGCCAGCGTGCTTCTGCGCGCTCACTGCGACCATGAGGCAGTCCTCAGCGTGGACGGCATTGACCCCATCCGCCTGAATGCTAATGATTGCGTGCGCGTGACAGCCAACCGGCACTCACTGAAGATGGTGCGCTTTGGCGAACCGAATTACTTCTACCGCCGCTTGGCGACCGTGCTGCACGATAACCCTGCCCTGAAACAAAACCACCATGACTGAAAACAAAGAACAAAACACCAACAATACCCCGCAGGAGGAAATCGTTCTACGCTGCAACCGCTGCAATAAACCAATCACACCCGAAACAGCCGTGCTGACGCCAACCGGCTACCGCTGCAAGGAATGCGTGCGCTCCCAACAAAAGATTTTTGACACTACCAAAGGGCTGGACGTGCCGCTGGCTTTCATAGTTTCGGCTGTGATTGCTTTTGCTGGCAGCTGGCTTGCCGGCCGCATTGGGTTTCTGGTTCTATTCGTCGCGCCGGGGGTAGGCACATTGATTGCCAACATCGTGCGTTGGGTTGTTCGTAAGCGCCGCAGCAAAGCGCTGAACCAAACGGTGCTTTGGGGCAGCATTTTGGGCTGCCTGCCTTTGATAGTAATGCGTTTGCTGCCAATCCTAAGCCTGAATGGCGGCACGGCGGCTTTGGGTGGGCTGCTGCCGCTGGTATGGCAGGCGATCTACGCGCTGCTGCTTATCTCAAGCGCGTACTATCAATCTACCGGCATCAAATTGGGCTGAGGTCAGGCATGCTTGCGGAACTGCGTATTCAAAACTTTGCCATTATTCAAGATCTGACGCTCACATTTACTAATGGGCTGGTGGTGCTGACCGGTGAAACCGGAGCGGGCAAATCCATCATCCTGGACGCGCTCAACGCCGTCCTGGGCGGACGGGTGGATGTCAACGATATCCGGCGCGACAGTGAAAAAGCCGTCATCGAAGCAGTATTCGAGCTGGACGCGCCAAGTGCCGCGGCGGTCAGGGCTCTGCTTGAACCGGAAGGATTGTGGGAGGAAAACGAGCCATTGACGCTTTCCCGCGAAATCCGCTCCGGAGGCCGCAGCGTCGCCCGCGTGAACGGAAGAAGCGTCAGCCTCTCGCTGCAATCCGAGCTTGGCGCGCTCTTGGCAGATATCCACGGACAGTCCGAACATCTTTCTCTTCTGAAAGTGCGCCATCACCTGGAGCTGTTGGACCGCTTCGCGCATCACGAGGATGCGCTTAGCGAATACGCGCGCCTCTACCGCCACTGGCTGGCGGACCGCGCGGAGCTGGAAGAACTCCTGAAACTGCAGCAGTACGCCAAAGACCGCACGGATATGCTCAAGTACCAAATCCAGGAAATTGAGACAGCACGCCTGAAAACTAACGAGGAAGCGGACCTGCGTCAGGAACGCACCCTGCTGGCGAACGCGGAAACCCTGCACAGCCTTTCACAGCAAGCGCTTTCCGCTCTGGATGAAGGCGGCGAGATTCCACCTGTAACCGACCTGCTTGGACAAGCCCAACACGCCCTGGACGAGCTTGCGCGGATTGACCCTCAGATGTCCGCGATGAGCGAAAGGGCGGACCAGGCATTAAACACAATCTCCGAGATCGCCTACGAACTGCGCGGATACCTGGAGAACATCGAATTTAATCCAACCCGGCTGGACCAGATTGAAGAACGGCTGAACACGCTCAACTTCCTCAAGCGCAAGTACGGCGGCAGTCTGGAGAGTATTAAGGCATATCTGCAAAACGCCAAAGATGAGTTGGCTAAAGTGGAGAATGTGGAAGAGCAGATAATTGAAGTGGAGTTTAAAATAAGCCGGATAAAGGAAGAGCTTGGCGCGGTCGCTGGCGCGCTCAGCCGTGAGCGGCGCGGAACCGCCAAACGGCTTGAAAATGGCATAGAGACTCAGCTGAAAAACCTGCAAATGAAAAACGCCCGCTTCCAGGTGAACTTTGCTCTTACTCCCGACACGGATGGCTTGGAGTTGGATGGCCAGCGCGTGGCTTTTGACGCGACTGGCGCTGACAAGGTCGAATTTCTAATCGAAACCAACCCGGGCGAGGGGCTTAAACCTCTGGTAAAAATAGCTTCTGGCGGCGAAACTTCGCGGCTGATGCTCGCGCTGAAACATGTGCTGGCGGAAGCGGACCAAATCCCAACCCTGGTTTTTGACGAGATTGACCAGGGCATTGGCGGTCGGGTGGGCGTCATTGTAGGGCAGATGCTCTGGCAGCTCGGGCGCAAGCATCAGGTGATGTGCGTCACGCACCTGCCGCAGTTGGCAGCCTACGGCGACCAGCATCTGCGCGTTTCCAAGCATGAAGCGGACGGCCGCACCCTGACCCATGTGCTTGCGTTGGATGCCAACGGGCGTGAGCAGGAACTGGCCGGCATGATTGGCGCTGTCAGCGCGGGAACACTGCAGTCCGCGCGGGACTTGATGCGCGCGGTCGCCGAGTTTCAGGGTAAAATTGATTAGGTCAGGTAAGCTCACCACAACCTGACGCTTGAAATCGTCATACTCAGGGGATTGTTCCTGACACAATTTCATACCTAAGAAAGGATCTTTATTATGCCCAAGACCAGCGAGATACTCGGCGTCATTCTCGGCGGAGGACAGGGCAAACGTCTGTATCCGCTCACTTCCGAACGCTCGAAACCAGCGGTCCCTATCGCTGGAAAGTACCGCCTGATTGACATTCCTATCAGCAACTGCATCAACTCCGATATTTTTCGCATCGCGATTCTGACCCAGTTTAATTCAGTCTCGCTTCACCGGCATATTTCCCAGACCTACACTTTTGATTCGTTCCACTCCGGATGGGTCCAGATTTGGGCTGCGGAACAGACTATGGAGCATACTGATTGGTATCAGGGCACGGCGGATGCAGTCCGTAAGCAGCTAATGGAGATAAGCTCCACCAAATGCCCCTATGTGCTCATCTTGGCTGGTGACCACCTGTACCGCATGGATTACGCCGAGATGGCCCAGTTCCATTGGGATAACAACGCGGACGTAACCGTCGCCGTGCAGCCGGTGCCTAAATTGGAAGCCTCTCGTTTTGGATTGCTTAAACGCGCGGAAGATGGGCGCATAACGGATTTTGCCGAAAAACCCAAAGACCCCGAGAAACTTGCCAGCATGGTCAGCCGGGACGACCCGGAAAGCCCCTATCTCGGCTCGATGGGCATTTATCTATTCAATACCGAGCTGCTTGTGAATGTGCTTCGGAAGGGCGGCATGGAGCGCCTTGATGATTTTGGCGGCGACATTATCCCCTACCTGATTGGACAAGGAGCTTCGGTGTATGGCTATAACTACGAAGGCTACTGGCGGGATATTGGTACTATCCGCTCTTTCTATGAGACCAACCTGGAATTGACGGATGAAAATCCCGGATTTGACTTTTATGACCCGGATAAGCCAATTTTCACGCATCCCCGTTTTCTGCCTTGCTCGCGCGTAGTCGGCTGCGCTTTTAAAAAAGTGCTTATCGCGGAGGGATGCAATGTTGAACACGCCACGATTGAACATTCCATCATTGGCGTGCGCAGCCAGGTTGGCGAAGGCTCTGTAATAAAAGACACTATCATGATGGGCGGTGACTATTATGGCACGCTTAAAAACGGCGCACCCTTAGGGATTGGTCGGAACTGCGATATCCAGGGCGCAATCATCGATAAAAACGCCAGCATCGGGGATAACGTGGTGATTAAGCCCTTCCCCGAGGATAAGGAAGTAGACCACGCTCTGTACAAGGTGCGTGATGGGATCGTGGTCATTCCTAAGCACACTACTATTCCGGCCGGGACGGTTATCGCGCCCTAAATAGCTGAACATAAAAAACTCCGGGTTTTCCCGGAGTTTTTTTATGAAGGGGGAACGTAGCGCAGCCAGTAAGCCGCGATACCAAAAGCCACCGCGACATTCAACGAACCCTTGCTGCCGCCCATTGGCAGGCACAAGACTTCATCCGCTAACGCCAGCAAGCCTGGGTCCACGCCGGCTTGTTCACTGCCCACGATGCATAAAACAGGGCGCGGGTTTTCTTTCGGAAGCCGGTACGAAAACAGCGGGCGGGCGTTCGGCGTGTTTTCCAGCGCCAGAAGGATGTAACCGCGGGCTTTGAGAGCAGAGGCAAGAGCCACAGCGTTTGGCGCGCTATCCCAGGGCAGGTGCGTTTCAGCGCCTAAGGCAGTCTTGGCTATTTGCGGCTGCACGCCAGGCGCGGGGGAGATGCCGCCCAACCACAGTTTTCGTAATCCCGCGCCATCCGCGGCGCGAAAAATCGCGCCGACGTTCAAGGCTGAGCGGATATTGTCAAGCAAGGCTTCCAGCGTGGGAAGGGAACTGTTTCTTGCGCTGTCTGGCGCGGCAGGGTCCAGCGCTTTTAGCACGCGCGTAAGCTCCGCGCCGCAAATTGGGCAAAACCTGCCTTGATACTGGTCTAAATCCAGCGGGAAACGCAACTGACAGCTCTCGTTCTGGCACTGCATAAACCAGATTTCCAAATTTCCCTTCCTTTCAGCTGTTCAGCGATGGATTTTTGAGCGTTAAAGTGTTAGACGCCTGGGTGAGGGGGGCACCCAAGCGTCTAACAATTACAGTATACATAATTGTTATTTAGATTTCAAGTGAAATTCACAAAAATTACGCATGAATCCTTAGAGAATCATAAGAAAACGCGCGAATTCGTAAGGAAAAGCTAGCTAACGGTTGTATTCCTGCCCCGATACGGTGCAATAGGGTTCAAAATGATAGCCGCGCAGCGTCAATTCATGCAGGATCAACTCCAAACCGCGCACGGTTTCGGCGCGGTCCTCACCACCGTCGTGCATCAGAACCACGCGATACGGCTCTAATCCTTTTTCAACCAAGCCAAGGATTTCTTCGCCGGAAATGCCGGTCCAATCGCGCGTATCGAGGTGCCACATGGAAATCGCGTAGTTCATGTCGTACGCGTAGCTGTAGACGCTGTCGCTCACCGCGCCATAAGGCGGCCGCAGGCAGGGAGTCAACTGATTAGTTAAGTCGGGTCGCTCGCTGAGGGCATCCCGGATGGCGTCGCGGGTATCTATCACTTCCAAATAGAAATCGGAATAACCCAGTTTTGGCAGCTCAATGTGATTGTAGCCGTGCAGCCCAATCATCTGGCCGGCATCCGCCACCGCAAGCGAAATCTGGGGATAACTGCGAGCGTTTCTGCCAATTTCATAAAAAACGGCAGTTGCGTGATATTTTTGAAGCAGCGCCAGCACCTGCGGAGTCCATTTGGGGTCTGGTCCATCGTCGAAGGTCAGGTAAATCACCAGGTCAGGGTTTGCCTGAGGCAGATCCTGGCTGGATTCAGCGCTTGGTTCGGGGGCGGTCCAGTTGTTGACGAGTTGAATGAAAGCCTGCGCGCGCCCAGAGTCAGCGCTGTGGTTATCCGGGGGCAGGGCTTGTTCGCGCGGGGCGGCCACGACCGGCGCGGGCGCGGAAAGCGCTAATCCGGCCAGCAGAGCCAGGTTGAGAAGGATTACAAACCACTTTTTCATTAGGCGAGCCTTTTGATGCCCGTATTATATAAGATTAACAACCAATTTTCCATGCGAGCAGCGCATAAGCTTTTACGAATGGCTGCAAAACCTATGCCAAGTCCCCAACCCCTTACATAAAGCCAAGCCTAGCTCAATCCGCGACAAACGCCGGCAGCAGCTCCCAATGCAGGCCGCCGTCAGCGCTGTGAAAGAGATAATTGCTCTCCATGCTGGTGTCTCCTTCCGGAGATGCAAGCATCCAGCCGTTGTCCGCGTCCGGGAAATCCAGGGTGAGTGGGGTAAAGCCCCCGGGGAGCCCGTCGGAGTGGTCTTCCCAGCTTGCGCCGCCGTCGCGCGTGCGGAAGAGCCCAAACTCTCCCAGCAGCCACCAGTGCTGCGCGTCCGCGAAAACAAAATGGTTAGCGGAAGGCAGAGCTCCGCTCAGGAAGGTCCAGGTCTCACCGCCATCAACGGATTGGTAGAACCAGGTCTGCGGACTTCCGGTCGGCAAATATACACGCAGCGGCAGGATGGCCTCCGTAGAGCTGAAGAATGCTGGCGGAAAACTTTCGAACATCGCGCCAATATCACCATCCGGCATAGAAACATCTACCAGAAACCAAAACTCACCGCTATTAGTACTCCGGTATAAAAATACGAAGTCATTAATCGGCACACTTCCGCTAACCCATCCTTTATTAAGGACCGGAAACACAAAGCCGGTCTTTTGACCGCCTGCAGGAAGGGATGGATCTGCGCCTCCGGCTTCGTGGCTGAAGCGCAGTTCCCAGGTAGCGCCGCTGTCAGCGGTCTGATACAGGGCGATGTATTCCGAGCCAGCCCCTGCTCCCAGGCGGCTGAGTAAAAAGCCGTTTTGGCCGTCCAAAAACTGCGGATCGCCCGCGGGAAAATCAAGCACAGTGGTAGTCCAGGTCGCGCCCGCGTTGGGGCTGTGCAATAGCATTGAGCTTTCAAAAGTGGGGACGCTGAGCCAGGCGGTGCTCCCGTCAAGATAAAAGCTGTAAAAACCGCCGCTCGCGCCGGCCAACGCGGCTGCCGGGCTCACATCCGCCCACGAAAGACCGCCGTCCGCGCTGTGGTAAAGCGCTGTTTGATTCCAATTGGATGCCCAGCCCTGTCCGTTCGCGAAAATGCGAAGGGAATAGAGTGGAATGCCAGCCGCCGCGGCTGATGGCGGCACTTCAGGCGTTAACGGCGCAGGCGGTGTTGCCAGCACGGGCGCTGCCGGGTACACAGTAGCGGCCTGGTGCGCCTCCGCCCCGGCAGGGTAAGCAGAAGGCGCTGCAGCGGCAGGATTTTCTGTGGGCGCCGCTGGCGTGCAAGCATTCAGGAGGAGAGCCGGCATCAGGAGAATAAGAAGAGAAAACGGGATATTTTTCATCGCGCGCTCCTTGGTTGGATTCTACCACCGCGCGATGGGTTAAAAGGCGCGTCAGATGCGCTTAAAACAGAAATGCCCTCGGCGCGATTCGAACGCGCAACCTACTGCTCCGCAAGCAGGTGCTCTATCCATTAAGCTACGAGGGCAAATTGCCTTGAGGGGAGAGATTTTATACCTAAATTCGGAATGGGTCAAGGGATTTTCATAGCTGAACTTATCGCGAGTCGGCGCCAACAGGCAGGCCGCGCGGTGATTAGATAAAAAATCGCTGCGCTAACAGCTCTGTTTCGCGGCTGTGCACATGCCTCCCAATCCTACCCCCAAAAAACCCACCACGATAAACAAAAGCTACACTTGAATTGGAATATTTTTGAAGAATATCCCCGCGCGTTGAGAAACGCTCCCATTACCCACATCTTCTTATACAAGCTGGGGAAAAATCCTCCCGAAAACAATAATGTTTCACGTGAAACATCGCCGGCGTGAATTATTGTTTCACGTGAAACTTTATGGAACGTAAATCTGTCTTTTCTCGCCGCCTTTTTCTTTTTCCCCGCTCAAAAACGCCAGGGTATGGCCTGTAAAATCGTCGATAACGATGTCAAAGCGGCTGTCCGGGCTGTAATCGGCAACGCGGATGACCCTCAGGCAGTTCTTGAGGGCTTCCGCGCCGGGCAGCCATTCCAGAACGTGATTGGGCGTCGCTTCAAAAAACTGCGTGTTAAACGTGTCGCGGTTCAGGTTGACGGCCAGCGGGTAAATTTGGCCTTCCAGCAGGTCCTGGAAGAAGTGAGTGCCGAGTGAGGGTTCATCCGGGATGCCGGCTTTGCCGCCGGTAAGCTCTACGATAGCCCGGGTGTTGTAGATATCAGAGTAATCCACGTGCACGCCCAGGTCCGGGTTGGAGGTTCCCCAGCGGCCTGGCCCCACGCAAATATAGTTCTCGTTGTGCAGCGCGGCGTTGATTTTCCCGATGGCGCGTTCCAGTTGGTTGCGCTCATCCTGCGTGGCCAGCGCGAAGTAGGCCGAAGGATTGACATAGAGAACATAGCGGATGTCTTCAATCATCCCGCCCGCCACCACGCTGATCCCGGTGAAGACCTTATCAGACTCGGTCACGCGTTGCGGGAGCTCGTAGCTGCCTTCTTTGATTGTCCCGAGCGGACGGCACTGTATCAGGGTGATTTGCACGGATGCTTTTCCATTGCTTTCAGACACGCGCGCTGTAAATTCAATATCTACTGGCGTGTGGTACTCTGTTTCCAGCGTGGATAGCAGTTCGCGCATCAAGGGCGCGAAATCCGTCCGGCGCAGCAGTTCGTCGAAGGTCAGGACAAGATTCTCGGGCTTTCCCTCAATTAAGTTGCTGCGCAGCGTCTGAAAATACCCGTCGCTGTCCAATTGAGCCAGGTAACGCAGCTGTGGAATTCTTTGATTAAGCACATCCCGGACCGATATTGTCGTAAATTTATTCTGCTTAAGGTCAAGCAGGTCAATAAACTGCTGAGAATAGCGGCGAATCGATTGCGTGGACGATGAGGGCATCAACGAAGGGTGACTGAGAGCGACCAGGCGCGGGTAATCGTTTCCAACCCGGTCCACTGCGCGGGTGCCCAAACCCCAGACCAGGCGCACAAAGCCCTGTTCTGTGCGAATTTGAGGAGACCAGCGGAATTGATTTTGGCTGTATGCTACGCCGGCGAGCTGTGGGAAGTAGTAATCCCCCTGCCGCTGCCCTTCCACAACCTGAATAAGCAGCGCCATGCGTTCATCGTAATCCAGTAAACCGCGGCTTTTTCGATAAAGCAGCGCCGGCGGGTTGAGCGTGGAGGCATAGATGTGGGCGATAGCCTGCTGCAGCGCGTGTAGATTCTCCTCAGGGTCTCCTTGGTTAGGCAGGAAGATGCTTTCATACTTCCCCGCGAAAGCGGTGCCAAAATTGTCTTCCAGCAGGCTGGAAGAGCGCACAATCAGCGGGCGTTTGCCGGCCATGCTCAGAATCGTTTCCTGATGTTGGACGGCGGAAGGCGGAAAGTCGCCGCGAATGAAATCTTCGACGATAAGCGGGTAATCGCTGCGCATTTGCTCTTCGTCTTTATATTTCTGGTCGTTCCAGTGATGCAGATTATTGATGGATAGGAAATTGTAGAAGACGTCGGAGCCAATGTAGAACGATGTAGGGGTTTGCAGACTTTCGCGCAAGCTTTCGCTGGATTTTTCCTTGAGTATCCGAGCCGCGAGCAGCATACCCGCCGCTTTACCCCCGATTCGACCTCTACCGAGCTTGTGCTGACGAATTTCGGCCAGGTCGGAGACTGTAAACCAGTCTTTGGCGATATTGATGTAGCGCAATTGGTCGCTGATCATGCTGCGGATCAGGACAACTTTGATCTCGTGCAGACGCGCTTCGTATGGCGCGCGCTTCTCTTCGGGCATTTTTTCAATCATCATGCCCTGGTTGAAAAGCATTTCAGTCGGGGCGGTCTCCGGGTTGAATTCAATCGTGATCTCCGGCACGTGAACGCCGCGTTCGTTCAAAGCCTGTTGGATTAGCTTGGTAAGCTGTTCGAAACCAATAAACTTGGCGAAATATGTGTCCGTGAGCTGGTTAAGCATTTCCGCTTTGCGGTATTCCCAGGTTTCGGAATCTTCTTCGGAGAGTGGGTCGCGAATGCCTTCGCGTTCCTGGGATTGAACCGCGTTCTGCACGGCTTCCGCGTTCAGCGCGGATGGGGTGGTCAGCCCTTTCTGGTAAAGCTCCTGCCGCATCAGCTCGCGTATGCGCCCGGACAGAACCGGATATTGGGAGAGCGCCAGATAGATGCTGTAATAGCGGTCGCTGCCGCTTTGCGGTAAGGTCATGAGCTGCCTCGCGGAGGAATATGCCTGATTTTATCATGCCTGGGAGGGGGCGCGCCGAATGATTCGCGGCTTTCCACAGTAATATTATAGAATAAACCCATAATTATACGCAAATATTGCTAATAAATTAATCTATGCGCAATCTCGCATTGAACCTGGTCATGATTGGGTATGCTTGCCTGTTCTGAAAGATTCCGGAATATCAGGCTTGCTGGCAAGAATGTACTCCAGGAAAAGAAAAACCGGACAAATTTCGTCCGGTTCGTTTTTTTTACGCTCTATTAGCGCTGGATGTTCATCGGCATGATGATGTGTTTGAAGGTGTCGTCCCCTACCGGTCGAATCATGGCGGGAGTATTGGCCGCGTTGGTCTCCAGAATGACATTGGCAGTCTTGATGACCTCCAACACTTCGCGCAGATAGCGCACATTGAAGGAAATCAAGAGCGGAGTGCCGTCCACGGAAGCATCCACGATGACTTCAGATGAGCCGGTCTGCTCAGAAATGGCCGAAATTTCGAGTTGGGAAGCCTTTTCCGCGCCGCCCTCAGGCTGGATATCCAGCCGGGCGATAAAATTGCCTTCGCGCGCGATGATTTCAGTCTGTCGGCAGGCTTTCAGCAGGTCGGCGGTGGTCAGCACCGTGCGGGTTTTGAAAGAAGGCGGAATGATGGCGGAATAGTTCGGGAAGTTCCCTTCGATCAACTGTGAAATTAACTCCACATCCTTGAGGTGAAAAACTACCTGACCGCGCCCAACCGGGAAGTTCATCTGCAAAATTTCCTCGCCGTCCACAGCCACGCGTGAAAGTTCGGCCAGCGCGCGAGCGGGAATGAGCGCGTCCAGCTTTTGGGCGGGTTTCTGCGCCAAAATCGCGCTGGCAATGGAAATGCGGTAGCCGTCTGTAGCCGCCAACACCAGGTAATCGCCATCAACAGTCATGTGCACGCCAGTCAGGTTCGGGCGGGATTCGTCATGAGAAGCGGCAAAAACCACTTTCTGAATCATTTCTTTGAAATTCGTGATGTTCAGCGGCAGGCTGGTGCCCGTATCCGCGGCGGACATGGGCGGAAATTCTTCCGCGCTGATGCCTTTGATATCCGTATTGAGCGTGCCGCAGCGTACATTGAGGGATTGCGTCCGCAAATCCGCCGTGAGCGTGACGTCGTCGCTGGGTAGATTGCCTACCAGGTCGGCAAAAGTGCGGGCGGGAACGGTGAGGCTGCCTTCATCCTGAATCTTCGCGCCAAGCCAGGCGCTGATGCCCAGTTCCAGGTTGGTGGCGGAGAGCTTCAGCCGACCGTTGTCGGTTTGGATGAGGATGTTGGCCAGCACAGGCAGTGGGCTGCGGGACGTGACGGCTCTGGCGACGACGCCAACGGCCTGAGCCAGCTGCTGCTGTTTTACGATTGCTTTCATAAGTTCCTCCCGCGGATGAAATTGGTCCTTAATCTGATAAATTATACCGTGAAGCGGGGTAGATTGCCAGACTGAGCATAGTTTTAATACAAAACCTGAGCTAACTTGCGCGAAAAAGCCGCGCTGAAACGCTTTCCGGGCTGTTTGTGGGTCTTCTTTAATACCGGATGATATAATTTTCTGACGTTATATTTGGTATTTATCTTCCTGTCTTGATTGGAGCAGCATGCCTTCCGAAACGACCCAGCTTCGCAGGAATATCCTTGTTTTCAGCGTGTATTTCCTCATTTTTTTCGCCGGCATGGGTATTATTCAGCCTTTTCTCAGCCTGCACTTCCGCTCCATCGGGTTTAGCGGCGTTCAGGTCGGCGCGTTGGGAACCTTCAGCTCTCTGGGTCTCATCCTAACGGCCACGCAGTACGGAGTTTTCTTTGACCGCAGCTCCCGAAAACGCCTTATCCTGGCGCTTTCCCTGTTCCTGCTCACCCTGACGCTCTACTTCCTACCTTTCATGCGCGGCTTTGGCATCGTGCTTGTGCTTTTTGTGCTCCACCGCATTGTGGCAAGCTCCAGCATCACCGCCACCGAAAACCTTTCTTATCAGGTTTCGTCCGGCGGAGCTGCCAACGGAAAGGTTTCTTTTGGCAAATTACGCATGTGGGGTTCGGTTGGTTTCGGCGTCACCGCGGTGATTGGCGGTTGGCTCTTCGGCACGAAAGGTATTCTGATTAATGACCAGGTCTTTCTGGCGTTCATGCTGGTCTCTATTGGCCTGATCCTTTTTACGATGCCGGCGGACTTTTTCCGCGACGGGCAAGCTGACCAGAAACAGGGCGCCGCCGCGGGGTTCAAAGGTATTATCAACCTGATATTCAAGGACCGCTACCTCTTGCTGACCGTGGTCGCGCTTGCGCTGACCGACCCGCTCAGCGACGGCGTGCGCTCATTTGAGCCAATCTTTATGAAAGACCTGGGGCTCACGGAGAGTATCATCGGCGCGGCGGTCTCGTTGAGCTGCTTTACCGAAATCCCGATCATGCTCTTGGGCGACCGCTGGATTCAGAAGCTGGAAGTCCATCAGCTTGTGTTTTTCATCCTTATTTTTGACCTGACCCGCCGCCTGCTGGTCTGGTTTTTCCCTTTTGGCTGGCTGGTGTTCGTCCTGAATATTCTGACCGCGGTCAGCTTTTCCCTGCGACTGATCACGACCATTCACCTGATTAACCTGCGGGTGCCCCGGCAGTACACCACAGCCGCGGTCACCTTTGTGAATATCACCCTGAACGGCATTTCCCACATGCTCAGCAACGCGCTGAGCGGCGTGGTGTACGACAACTTCGGCGGAAGGCCGATATATCTGGTCAGCGCGTGTTTCTGCGTGGTTTCACTGGTCTTCGCGCTGGCTGCCCGCCGCGCGAAAGCGCAGGAAAGCCAGGTTTTGGTGGGGAATTGAGCCTAAGCTTGCATAACGAAGGCAACATGCGCTGCCTGAAAGGATAAAAATGATCACGATTAGCGAGTATGCCCGCATGTTGGAGGGGGAGCAAGATATCATTCATCTGCAAACCGAAGGCTTGAGCAATGCTGAGCTGCTGGTTCAGCCTCCAAATGGTGGGAACTGCATGGAATGGGTGCTGGGTCACATCGCGGACGGCCTGGCTACCATCCTGCGCGTTCTGGACGCGCTACCGCCCGAGAATTTGCCTGACTTGAGTCGCTATCAGCGGGGTTCAGAACCTATCCTGGGACCGGAAGCAGGGTTGTTGGGGCGCGCTGGTCTGCTGGAAGCCCTGGACATGCTGCACAGCGCCGCGCAGACGCGCCTGGCGGAATTAGGTGAAGAGGCTTTTGATCAAGAAATCATCATCTTCGGGGATCACGCGCAGCGCCGCGGCTGGTGGGCGTTGTTCTTTCTCTTCCATCACAGCTATCATGTCGGGCAGTTGGAAATTCTGCGGAATATCGCTGGCAGAACTGAAAAAATCATCTGAATCCGCGGAATTTTTGCAAAAAAAATAGGGGCTGGCTGCCAAGGGCGTGCCTAACTGAAGTTACCCGGGCGCAGAGATGTGTCTAGTGGGTCTCTTATCCGCCAGTCTTGAGGTAAGATTGACCGACCGCGCTTTTGGAGAACTGGAATGATTCAAGCCCGCATAAAAAACCTGATTAAAACCCGTCCGATTGCATTGATTCTGCTGATATTCCTGGCGTTCATCGCCCTGGGCATGCCGGACGGTTTGCTGGGTGTTGGCTGGCCTTCCATCCGGGCTGGCTTTGGTCAGCCGCTTGACGTCATTGGCATGCTGCTTTTCACCATGATGGTGGGATACCTGACTTCCAGCTTTTTGAGTGGGGAACTGACCCGGCGCTGGGGTGTTGGGAACGTTCTGATCATCAGCTGCATTGTGACCAGCGCGGGTCTGATTGGATACACGCTGGTGCCGCGCTGGTGGATGATGGTAGCCTTGGGCTTACTCGCCGGCTTGGGCGCTGGCGCTGTGGATTCAAGCCTGAATGCTTACGTCGCCGCCAACTTTGGCCCGGGGCTGATGCAGTGGCTGCATGCCAGCTACGGCATCGGGGTCACAACCGGTCCGCTCATCATGACCGCCATGCTCGCGCGTTACAGCAACTGGCGGCCAGGTTACCTAGTGGTAGGCGGATTTCAATTGGTGTTGGCGCTCAGCTTTGTGCTGAGCTTGCGCCTCTGGAACTGGAAAAAACCTGAACTCGATGAGGCGGTCGACCAGGCTCCTGCGACAAGCGCCAGCCTGAAGGAAACCCTGCGCCAACCGCGCGTGTGGGCAAGCATGGCGCTGTTCTTTTTCTACGTGGGGTCTGAAGTAGCCCTGGGAACCTGGGTTTATTCGCTGTTGACCGAAGGCCGGGGCATTGACCCGCAGCTGGCGGGTTATTTCGCCGGCAGCTATTGGTTTACATTCACGCTTGGCCGGGTTTTGGCCGGCGTGCTCACGCGGAAAATCAAAATCCAAAAGCTGGTAATTATCTGCATCGCGGCCGCGTTGGCCGGGACCTTGGTCTTAGGGCTGAACCTGGGAACCTGGGTGAACCTGGCGGCAGTGGCGCTGGTCGGGTTTGCTTTCGCGCCGGTTTTTCCGGGATTAATGTCCGGAACGCCCGCGCGCGTGGGGCAGGAGCACAGCAATAACACCATTGGCATGCAGGCCGCCGCCGGCAGCCTGGGGGGCACCGGGCTCACCAGCCTGGTTGGCGTGCTTGCGCAGAGCTTTAGCCTGGAAGTGGTTCCGCTGGTGCTGTTGGTTTTTCTGAGCTGCTTGCTGGGGCTTTACCTGCTGTTCCGGCGCAAAGGGAATGCTAGGACAGCTGCCGAGCAGAGTTAGGTTTCTATACGGGGCGTAGAAAGCGCCTTTCAAACGGCCACTTTCTTTTGGGGAAACAATACGGTCAAACCCGCTAATAACCCGTTAGCATCCATCCAAATCCACTGTCATCCTGAGCTTGCGAAGGATCTTGATTTTTCGGGCGTAGAACAGGTCTATCACACCGCCAAAAAATAGCTGTCTTGTGGAAAGACAAATCCGAACTTGCTGGCGACCCGAACGCATCCATCCAAATCCTCTGTCATCCTGAGCCTGCGACGGATCTTGCTTTTTCCGGCGTAGGCGCAATGTATTCCAGCAACAGCAATAAAGCTCAGCTGTGCAGATAAGGGGCTTGCCTCCCACGCTTGCCACAATTTCGCAGCAGCTTTTAGAGCGCGACCAGACTATTACTATCCCTATGCGGCCAGCCCCAGCCCTCTCGTGCGACTTGACGCCCCACAATAAGCGTCTATAATTCAACAACTGAAATATATGGAAGCCGAACTGTCCACCGAAGAGAACAGCCGCGCGCTGGATCTCCTGACCCAAATCGAAGCAAACCCCGACATCTCGCAAGCCAGTCTGGCGGATGAACTGGGCGTTGCCGTTGGCACCATCAACTGGTACCTCAAACGGCTGATATCCAAAGGCTATGTGAAGGTCAAACGCGCCCAGCGCAAGAAATTGCGCTATATCATCACGCCCGAGGGCATCGCATTGCGTGCCAGCCTGACCGTTGATTACATCCGCACGTCCTTTGACCTGTACCGCCGCGTGCGGGAACGCTCCAACAAATGCCTTGATGAACTGCGGCAAAGCGGCTGGTCTCAGGTGCGCATTCAAGGAGATGGCGAAGTTGCCGAGGTAATCCGCCTGACCTGCATTGAACGCGGCGTAGAGGTAGTTGATGAGGAAGGCGCTCCCGAAATTTCCATACAGGGCATTAAACTTGCACTGATTTTTCCTCAAGCGGAGGCTATCAGCCCTCCCGCTCAATTAGTCGTATATCGAGGTAATTATGGACCAAGCAATTGAACTTGCTGGAAAGCGTATTTGCGTCACTGGCGGCGCGGGTTTTTTGGGCACGCACTTGATTAAAAACCTGCGGGAAAAAGGCGCGCGGGAAATATTCATCCCAAAGTTTGAGGAATATGACCTGGTAAAGCCAGAAGACATCGCGCGCATGCTGAGCGACTCCCAGCCGGATATCATCATCCATCTGGCCGCGCATGTAGGCGGCATTGGCGCAAATATGGCCAAGCCCGCCGAGTTTTTCTACGATAACCTGATGATGGGCGTGCAGTTGATGCACCAGGCTTGGCAGCGCGGCGTGGAAAAGTTTGTGGCCATCGGTACCATTTGCGCCTATCCCAAGTTCACACCCATCCCTTTCAAGGAAGAGCATTTGTGGGACGGTTATCCCGAAGAGACCAACGCGCCTTACGGACTGGCTAAGAAAATGCTGCTTGTCCAGGCGCAAGCCTACCGCCAGCAGTACGGCTATAACGCCATTTTCCTGCTGCCGGTCAACCTTTACGGCCCGGGGGATAACTTCAACCCTGCCAGCTCGCATGTCATCCCGGCGCTCATCCGCAAATGCATTGAAGCCAAGGAGCAGGGCGCCAGCGAAATCATCGCCTGGGGCGACGGCTCGCCCACGCGCGAGTTTATCTACGTTGAAGACGCGGCGGAAGGCATCGCCCTGGCGACGCAGCGTTATAACGGCGCCGAACCGGTCAACATCGGCTCAAGCTTCGAAATCAGCATTAAGGACCTGACCGAGCTCATCGCACGCCTGACCGGTTTCGCGGGCGCTATTCGCTGGGATACCAGCAAACCCAACGGGCAGCCGCGCCGCAAGCTGGATACCGCCCGCGCGCGCGAATACTTTGGATTTAGCGCGAAAACCAATTTTGAGGAAGGTCTTCGCCGCACAATCGCCTGGTACCAGGAGCACAGGAGCTGAACCGCGTGAGCGACATCCCGACTTCTGCCAAGATGGTGGTGCTCAAACCCGCGAAAGGCTGGCTGGGCATTGACCTGAAAGAGCTCTGGTTTTACCGCGAGCTGATTTACTTTTTAACCTGGCGCGATATCAAAGTGCGTTACAAACAGGCGGCTTTGGGGATTGCCTGGGCGGTGCTGCAACCAGTACTCACCACCGCGATTACTTCTGTGGTCTTTGGCGTGCTGCTCAAGGTTCAGTCCGACGGGCTGCCTTATCCAGTGTTTGTGCTTGCGGCGCTGCTGCCCTGGCATCTTTTTCAGCTTTCTCTGCAAAAGTCCAGCATTAGCCTGGTGGGCAACGCTAACCTGATTACCAAGGTGTACTTTCCACGGGTAATCATCCCGCTTTCTTCCGTTCTGGCGGTCTTGGTGGACTATGCCATCTCAATGGCGCTGCTTTTTATCGCTATGGCGATATTTCGTTTACCCATCACGCTGAAGGCGCTCTGGCTGATTCCGCTGACGCTTTTGGCGGTGCTGGCGGCGCTGGCGGTAGGTTTATGGCTCTCGGCGCTGAACGTGCAGTACCGCGACGTCCAACAGATTGTGCCTTTCCTGGTGCAAATCTGGATGTACGCCTCGCCCATTGTCTACCCCATCAGCACCATCCCGGAAGGTACGCTGCGCAGTCTTTACAGCCTCAACCCGATGGTGGGGGTGGTGCAGGGCTTTCGGTGGGCTTTGTTTGGCGGCACGCCCCCGGACTTTACGCTCGCAATCTCCAGCGCGGCAGTTGTGCTGCTGTTGATTAGCGGCTTGTTCTTCTTCCGGCGCATGGAAAAAACTTTCGCGGATGTGGTCTGATGAACGCTTCTGAATATTCCATCCAGGTAAAAGGCATTTCCAAGCGCTACAAAATCGGCGCGGCGCAACAGCGCGCGGATACCCTGCGCGACCTCATCACCAACCAGGTGCAGCGCATCGGGCAAAGCTTCTCGCGCGAGGGGCGCTCCCGAAAAGCCGCGGACACCATCTGGGCGCTCAAGGACATCACTTTCGACGTCCGGCAGGGACAAGCGCTTGGCATCATCGGGCGCAACGGCGCCGGTAAAAGCACCTTGCTCAAGGTTCTCTCGCGCGTCACGGACCCGACCGAAGGCTATGGCGAACTGCGCGGGCGCGTGGGCTCGCTGCTGGAAGTGGGCACTGGCTTTCATCCGGAACTGACCGGACGGGAGAATATCTTTCTCAACGGCGCGATTTTGGGCATGAGCCGCAAAGAAATACAGAACCGCTTTGATGAAATCGTGGATTTTTCTGAAGTCGGACAGTTCATTGACACTCCGGTCAAACGCTATTCCAGCGGCATGTACCTGCGGCTCGCTTTCGCGGTCGCGGCGCATCTGGAACCGGAGATTCTGGTGGTGGATGAAGTGCTGGCTGTCGGCGACGCGGATTTTCAGCGCAAGTGCCTGGGGAAAATGGGCGACGTTGCCCAGCAGGGGCGCACCGTGCTGTTTGTGAGCCATAACATGTCCTCTATTTTGCGCCTGACCGAAGAAACTCTGGTGCTCGAGAAGGGCAAGGTCCTTTTGCGCGCTCCCTCCGCGGAAGCGGTGGATTTTTACCTGAACCGCGGGCTGAGCAAGCTGGGCGAACGCTTTTGGGAGGAGGACGAAGTGCCGGCCTCGGCCGCTCCGTTCCGTCCGTTGGCCATCCGCGTGCGTGCCAAAGACGGTGCGGTTTCGGATACCGTGCGCAGCGTGGAGCCTTTCACGATTGAAATTGAGTACGCCCTTGCTGAAGACCTGACCGGTCTGCGCGTGGGCTTTTACCTGATGTCTACTCGCGGGGAGCCTATTTTCACCAGCTTTGATACCGATTCCAGCGAGCTCTTCCAGGCGTACCCCGCCCGAGCCAAGGGCACCTATACCAGCCGCTGCGTCATCCCCGCCAACACCCTGAACGAAGGCCGTTTTGTGTTGGGCATCAACGCCAGTTCATACCATATCCGCCGCTATTTCCAGGACGAACAGGCTCTGACCTTCTCGGTGGATGCCAGCGGCGCGCCAGGCACGCACTGGCCTGAACCCAGGCCGGGCGGCGTCCGACCGGTCTTGGACTGGCAGATTGCGCGGGAGGAGTGAGCATGGGCATCCGACAGCGCGTGAAAAACCTTTTGGATGACCTGCCCCTTGGCGCGGATATCTACTGGCAGCTGCGCGGCAAGCGCAAACCCTGGTCAGCGCATTATGAGCTGGAAGGCTTAAAAGCCGTCCTGCCCCAGGCGCTGGTGGATCTTAAAGCAGGCAGCTCCAGCCGGACCGAACCCAAAAAGGTCTGCCTGTTCGCATCCCTGCACTACTGGATTGAAGAAAGCGCGCTGATTGGTCTGGCGCTGGCAGGGCAGGGGCACAGCGTGAACCTGGCTTACCTGCCGTACGCGGAATGGGATAAGGACATCTCGCCCTTTGACCTGCGCCGGCAGGACCTTTACACCCGCGAGGTTTTCGCGGACGCGAAGGACTTTCTGCGTCTTACCTCGCTTTCGGATAAAGAATACCCCGCCGAGAGCCTGCCTGCGGATGTGCTGCAGGCCGTCGAGCAGGTCTCGGACTACGATACACAGTACACCCTGCAGGTGGAAGAGACGGACAAGAACTCCGCGCTTTACCGCTTGCGCTACGCGCGCAATCTGCAGGCAGCTGGCGCGCTGTACGCCTGGCTGAAGTCTGAGCAACCAGATGTGCTGATTGTCCCCAACGGCACCATCCTCGAGATGGGCGTGGCGTACCGCGTCGCGCGGCTGCTGGGTCTGCGCGTGGTGACCTTTGAGTTTGCCGACCAGCGCGAACGCATCTGGCTGGCGCAGGACGACGAAATCATGTCCCACGACACCAGCGCGCTCTGGCAGGCGCTCGGGGGCCAAAGCCTGCCCGAAGCCGCGCGTCAGGCGATGTTGAATCTTTATGCCGCTCGCAGGAACGCCAGGCTGTGGGGCAATTTTGCCCGCCAATGGCAGCAAACCCCGCTGCAGGGCGCTTCGCAGGTGCGGGAAAGCCTAAACCTTGATAATCGTCCGGTTGCCCTGCTGGCGACTAACGTCCTGGGCGACAGCCTCACGCTTGGACGCCAGCGTATTTCCGCGACCATGGCGGATTGGATTGTGGGCACGATAGCCTTCTTCACGCGCCACCCCGCGGCGCAGCTGGTGGTGCGCGTGCACCCGGGCGAATTGCTGACGCACGGCACCTCTATGGTGGATGTGATTAACGCGAACTTCCCACAGCTGCCGGAAAACATCCATATTATCCTCCCGGGCGACAAAACCAACACCTACGACTTGGTCGAAATCGCTGATTTCGGGCTGGTGTACACCACCACCGTTGGGATGGAAATGGCAATGGCGGGGCTGCCCGTGATTGTTTCGGGGAAAACGCATTACGCTGGCAAAGGCTTTACGTTGGACCCGGACTCCTGGCAAGCGTTTGAGGACCTGCTTACACGCGTGTTGAGCGGCCCGGCGGCCTTTCGCCTGAACCCGCAGCAGGTGGAGCAAGCCTGGCTGTACGCCTACCTGTTCTTTTTTGAATTCTCGCTGCCTTTCCCCTGGCATTTGCTCTGGTTGGCAGACGATTTTACGACCCGACCGATGAGTTTCGTTCTTTCCCAAGAAGGGCAGGCACGCTACGCGCCGACCTTCGGCTACCTGGTGGGCGAGCCTTTGGATTGGGCAGCCCGCGGGCTGGCAAGGCTGAACGAACTGCCCCAACAAGCAGAGGAGAGCGCATGAGCGATCGGGATATTAAACAGGAAATTGGCCGCTTCTATAACGAAGTAGGTTGGCAAGTAGAGGAAGATGGCAATTTCCAGAATGCCCAATACGAAGACCTGCGGCCAGTCTCTGCTGAGTACATCGCCAGGGCGCACGCGCGCGTGGCAAGGCACTTGCCCAAAAGCGGGCGCTACCTGCTGGACGCGGGCTCTGGCCCAGTGCAGTACGACGCGTACCGGCAGTATTCCGCGGGTTATGAACGCCGGGTTTGCCTGGATTTATCATTTGTGGCGTTGAAGCAGGCAAAAGCCAGGCTTGGCAGCCACGCCTGGTGCGTGGTGGCAGATATTGCCCATTTGCCTTTCAAACCTGAGGCTTTCGACGGCATTGTCTCTCTGCATACCATCCACCACCTGCCTGCCGATGAAAAACCCGGCTGCTACCTGGGCTTGTACGAACGCCTGACCCCCGGCGGCTCTATGGTCACTGTGGATGGCTGGTCGGAGCATAAGCTCAAGAAAACCTGGACCAGGCTGGTTCGTTTGGCGGAAAAACTGCGCCGCGCCCCAAGCAAAAAACAGGATGACGGCGCGAAAGCAAGCCCGTTGGAAAACAAACCTGCCGGCACCTACGTGGTAAAAAACAGCGCAGCCTGGTTTAAAGCCGCGGTTGGCAGCCGCCTGCCTGCGCGGATTCTCACCTGGCGCAGCGTGAGCGTGAACTTTTTGCGCACGGTGATTCAACCGGAGTGGGGCGGCAAGTTTTGGCTAAAAGTTTTATATCGGCTGGAGGAATGGTTCCCCCGCTATTTTGGCGAGAATGGGCAGTACCCATTGATTGTCATTGAGAAACCTGAAAATTAACGTACCCGCAAACTAAGGAGTTCGTATGGAATGGAACAATAAAGTCGTATTGGTTACCGGCGGCACCGGTTCCTTTGGCAAAAAACTGATAAAGATACTGGTGGAAGAATACCACCCGGCCAAGATTATCGTCTTCAGCCGCGATGAATTGAAGCAGCACGAGATGCGCACCAGCGGTTACAACCATCCAAGCATCCGCTATTTCATTGGGGATGTGCGCGACCGCGAACGCCTCTCACGCGCGTTCTACGGCGTGAACATCGTGGTGCACGCGGCTGCCCTCAAACAGGTGCCGGCCTGCGAATACAACCCGATGGAAGCGATCAAGACCAACATCCTTGGCTCCAGCAATGTGGCGGATGCCGCGATTGAAAACGGCGTGGAAAAAGTGCTCGCGCTGAGCACGGATAAGGCCGTTAACCCAATTAACCTTTACGGAGCCACCAAGCTGGCGGCTGAAAAACTGCTGGTACAGAGCAATGCCTATGCCGGCGGGCGCAACACGCGCATCGCCTGCACCCGTTATGGCAATGTGGTCGGTTCGCGCGGCAGCGTTGTCCCGCTCTTTCTCCAGCAGCGCCCAAGCGGACACCTGACCATCACCGATGAACGCATGACCCGCTTCTGGATTTCCCTCGAGCAGGGTGTGCGCTTTGTCATCCGCTGCATCGAACAGATGCAGGGCGGTGAGGTGTTCGTTCCCAAAATTCCAAGCATGAGCATGATGGACCTCGCCAAGGCTGTCGCTCCGGAAGCCCAGGTGGATATCATTGGCATCCGCCCTGGCGAAAAACTGCACGAAACCCTGATTTCGGAAGATGAAGCCCGCACCACCATCGAACTTCCGGACATGTTTGTAGTCCAACCAGCTTCCGCGATGTGGTTTGGGCACGCCTGGGAAAAGCAGGGCAAACCCCTGCCAGACGGATTTAAATATTCCAGCAATAACAACACGGATTGGCTGGACCTCAGCCGCATCAACGAAATGATCGCCCCGATTGAAAAGGACTTCGAGAAGGACCAACTGCCATGAACAGACTGTTGGTGACCGGCGCGAGCGGATTGCTTGGGCTGAACCTGGCATTAAAATCCGCTGAATCCGGCTGGGATGTGACCGGCTGGAGCGGCCGCCGCGCCTTGGCGCGCGTGCCCTTTAGCGCGGAACAGGTGGACCTGTTGGACCTGGCAAGCATCCCCGCGCGGGTCGCGGCGCTTTCGCCGGACCTGATTATTCACTGCGCCGCGCTGGCGGATATTGACAAGGCTGAACAGCACCCCGCGCTGGCGGAAAAAATTAATACTCAGGTTCCCGAAGCAATCGCGCGGGCAGCCAAAGCTTGCGGCGCCCAGCTGATTCACATCTCCACAGACGCGGTCTTTGATGGGCAGCGCGGTGACTACCGCGAGACAGACGCGCCTAATCCGATTAGCGTCTATGCCCGCACCAAACTGGAAGGCGAACAGGCAGTTCTGGCCGCGTATCCGCAGGCAGTTGCCGCGCGGGTGAACTTTTACGGCTGGTCCCCCACCGGTCAGCGCAGCCTGGCGGAGTTTTTCTATACGCACCTGCGCTCCGAGCAAACCATGAACGGCTTTACCGATGTGTTTTTCTCGCCGCTTTACGTGGGCCACCTGTCAGAACTGCTCTTGACCATAGCCGACCGACGGCTGGAAGGCTTGTACCATGTCTTTTGCCCGCAGGCTACCAGCAAATACGCGTTTGGCGTCAGCATCGCGCGCCTGTTTGAACTGGACGAAAGTCTGATCAATCCCAGCGCGCTGCAAGAAATTCAGGCTGGCACTCCCCGCTCGTTGAACTTGAGCATGAATACCGACAAGCTGCAAACCGCGCTTGGAACAGCATTGCCCAGCGAGGCTGAAGGTTTGCAGGCTTTTTACGCCGATTGGCAGTCTGGTCTGCCCGACCGCCTGGTCGCGGCGATTGCCTGAGCAATACTTGTTAAAGTCAGCTGGATAAAGGAGA
>JAGOML010000037.1:0-17319 GCA_017993575.1 Anaerolineaceae bacterium
CGTAATAGATGTGCACATGGACTGCAATTTTCCCGGAGAAGCTTATCAAGCGCGGAACAGCATCCATATCCAGCATGCTATCCGGAACAAAACTCGTGGCCAGCGGGCTCTGCGCAAGCGCGGCGCGTGAGCGTTGGAGAAGATTTGGGAAGCGGGTTGCCAGGAATCCTCGCAGCCTGGCGCGTTGGGCCGGAGTTAGGGGCAGGCGAAAGTATACGCGCCGCAGTGTTTTATACAAAGTGTGCGCGGGTCGATGCGGCTTTGATTGCCGGCGAATGGGGAGCGCGGCTTCTTTGGGTTGACGCCCTTCTTTTTTGCCGAAGCGCGCATAATGAAGCAAGGGATTTGTGCCCGCCTGCAGGACGTCCGGGTTGTTTTGTAGATAAAAATTGGTGCTGAAGCGCGAGGAAGGGTCACGGCCTTCTTTCCATCCAAAACGCATGTAATGACTGAGCGGGTCCAAATCAGCGCGCCGCACGTCGTCATTCTGCAGCAGATAGTAATGTGAATCAAACTCACCGCTGCGGGCGACTATTTTTGTATCAATCCAGCGCTTTAGGTTCATCAGCATTAATAAAGGCTTTGTCTACGCATGAAAATTACCTGTATGCCCCGATTTTACTACAAGCAATGGGTGCGGCGCTTCGAAGAGACAGCCGACAGCGAGCAGGCACATGCGCGTAAATTGTCTCGGCTGAATGTCTTGTTATAATTAAGCCATTGGAGATAATGTCCCAGGTACATTCCCCTCGTCCCGGGCAGAGAAAAACCACAATGAAGGATACAAATTGCAGCAAAAGTTGATTTCAATCGTTGTTCCGGTTTTCAATACCGAAAAATATGTGGAACGCTGTCTAAAAAGTCTTCTCAGTCAAACATATTCCAAGCTTGAAATCATCGTTGTTGACGACTGCTCCTCAGGAAACATCGAGGAGATTCTTCAGCCATTAATGCGCGAGGACAAGAGAATCCGCTATATCCGGCATGAAGTTAATAAAGGCTTATTCCAGGCGCGGTTATCCGGTGCCGATCTTGCCCAGGGCGCCTATATCGCCTTTGCCGATAGTGACGATTACGTCAGCAGCAATTTTTATTACGGGCTTCTGCGCAGCGCGGAAAAACATCAGTCCGATATCGTGATTGGTCAGACGGTCATCCAAAAGCAAAATGGGGACAAAATTCGGTATACCCTGCACGATGCCTCCTTCAATTTTGACCAACTGACCGACGGGGAAGTCCAAGCACGCTTTTTTGACCAGAAGGGTCACTGCTATTCCTGGCACACCATCTGGAATAAGCTGTATAAAAAAGAACTTTGGGACCGCTGCCGACCCTATTACGACCAGATTTCCGGTCATTTAATCATGACTGAGGACATCGCGTTTTCGACGCCGCTGTTTTATTTTGCGCAAAAAGTAAGCACTGCGCAGAATGACTGCTATTTTTACTGTGAAAATACCAGCGCTGCCACGAATGTCGAAAAGATAAGTTTCGAGCGTTTCAGCAAAAATATCCATGATATGACGCAATCGTTCGACTTTTGCGAAAACTTTTTGACTCAGGTTGGGTCCCCCGAAATTTATCGGGCTGATTTTCAGCAATTTCGCCATAAATACGCGCGCATCTGGGGAAGCCTGGGAGAACTTGTCTTTGCGGGAACCGGGCAGCATAAGGTCAGAAAATTGATGGACGAATTTGATCCGGGAAGTGATATATCCAGGGATCCCGATGATTTCTTTTTTGAAAGTTTGCAGTCACCGTGGAATGATGGTCTGGAAAAAATCAAGCTGCAAATCCAGGATGAGCAGTGCGAGTTTGTGAGTTTTGATATCTTCGACACCGCGGTCTACAGACCGCTTTATAACCCGACCGACCTTTTTTACCTGCTGGACAAGAAGTTTGAGACGCTTGCTCCCAATAAAATCACTTTTCACGAAATCCGAACCGCTGGTGAGGAGGAAGCGCGCCGCAAGTTTGGCGAAAAACAGCCATCCTTTCAGGATGTGACTGTCGACGAAATCTATCAATCGATTGGCGAGTACTTTGGTCTTTCAGCGGACGTCACCTTGGCGATGTTGGCTGAAGAAAAACGCCTGGAAATAGAGCTTTGCCGCCCAAGAAAATCCGCGCAAGAACTCTATGATTTTGCCCTCGTATGCGGCAAGAAAGTAATCTTCACGTCCGACATGTACCTTGACGAGGATACGATTCGGGCAATTCTCTCCAAATGCGGATACGCGGAATACGAGCAGCTCTACCTTTCATCCTCTTATCGGCTGACGAAACATCAGGGAGACCTTTACCGCGCTGTTTTGAAAGGCCTGAAGGCAAAAGCCGCAAAAGTTTTGCATATTGGAGACAACTTTCAGAACGATGTGACCAACGCGCGGAAACATGGGATAAACGCGGTGTTTTTCCCAAAAGCGCTGGATGTGTTTGAAAATAAAATCGCGGATACACCAACCGGAGGCTGCTCCACAATCGCGCAGCTTGCCGGGGGCACTGTCGTTGACCCGCAGGCGCCAATAGACTCCCTCGGATACCGGACGATGATTGCCATGATTGCCAACCGTTATTTTGACAATCCTTTTCGCGGTTTTGCTCCACAGACTGACTTTAACGCCGACCCGTATTTTATCGGGTATTACTCCCTGGGAATGCACCTGTTCGGATTGATTACCTGGCTCCGAAGTTCATTAAGCAGCCAAAGCTACGAAACAGTTCATTTTTTGGCGAGGGACGGCTACCTGCCGATGAAAGCCTATGAGATTTTCGCGGACTATGGCGGGGCTTCCCAAACGGCGCATTATGCCTATGCCTCCCGCAAAGCCCTGATGTCCGCTATCGTTTCTGACCGATTAGATTTCTTTGATTTGCCGGTTGAATACCGCAATCACAGCCCAAAAACACTCCTGAAGGTCCTGAAATTCTGTACCAAAGATTTTCCGGAAGCAGAAATTGAGGCGCAGCTGAAAACCGCTGATATTCCCTACGAAAAGGTGTTTGAGCGGAAGCAGGAGTACCGCCGCTTTCTTGCGTATTTCCTCGCGAATCTGTACTCATCGGAAAAGCATCAGAAAGCGACTGAAGCGGCAAAGCTTTACTATTCCGGTTGGAAGACGGATAGCGATGTAGCCTTCGATATGGGATACAGCGGCAGAATTCAGGAAGCGATTTGCCGGCTGGTGGGTGAGCCAATCCATGTGTTTTTCGTGCACCGCGACGAAGTGCGCGAGCCGATGCTGGAACGCAAAAGCGCCTTTCACGCGGAGTGCTTCTACGACTTCACTCCGATAATGAGCGGGTTAATCCGCGAGCATCTGTTTTCGGAAGCGGGCGGGTCCTGCGTCGCCTTCCAGCAGGAAAATGGGCGCGTTGTTCCGGTACTCGAAGAAGAGGAGAAAAAATACCCGGATCGTTTCGTCGTTGAACAAATCCAGCGCGGCGCGCTGAATTTCTGCCGTGATTTCCTGCAGGTTTTTGGAGGCTATCTGGCCTGGCTTCCATTCAAAAACCAGGAGCTTTCGCTTCCATTTGAGGGTTATCTGGGCAATATGAAGGATGCCGATTGCAGGCTTTTCAAAGCCTCTTATTTTGAAGATACGGTTTACGGCGCAAAGGCTTCAATCAATATCTACGATTTTATGAAAGCCCAATATGCCCGCATGTCCAGACCCGAGATGGGTGGACCAGACGTGGTCAACCGCCTTCTACATAATCGTGGAAAACTGACGAAATTAATCGCTTATACCCTTTTCGACCGCATCACTTTAAAGGAAAAAGTGAAAAAGCAATTAGCGAAGCGTAAGTTTCTGTTACGCGTTACGACCAAGGTCTACCATGCCTGGAAAAAACTAAAGCACAGAAGCCCCTAAGGTGGGTTCGCGTGGGATAAGATGGCGTTGTTTATTGTTGGTAAATCCTTTCGTGGATGGTAAACCAGGGCTTTATCTCTCAGCGCTTATTGAAAACTATTGTGATGTCAACGCCCGACGCTTAAAGCTATAATAGTAGGAACACATCAGCAATTGACTTGGTGTCAGCAATTCATGGATACAATTCGGCAAGCGAAGTCTGAAAAATACAATTTACCAGTCGCGGAGCGCCTGATTCTAGCCGCTCTGCTGCTCGCTTTTGTGGCGTGCGCGGGGCTGTTGGCCTTCAATTTGAAGCAGGGCATTGTCCCGGACGAGAATGCGCACTTCATCTTCGCGAAGCATTACGCTGGCACTCTGGGTATCCCCCCGGACGTCCCGCAAACCTACGCGCAAGGCTGGTACATCGCGCATTACCCCTTTCTCTACCATTGGCTTTCCGGGAGAGTGATTAACCTCACGCAGCTCTTGCAGCCAGCGGCTTCAGACTGGACGCTGCTGGTGGTCCTGCGTCTTACCAGCGCTCTATACTCGGCCGGAACTTTGCTTTTTACCTACCTCCTATCCAAAGAGCTGATACGCAAAAAGTGGTGGCCGCTTTTGCCTGTCTTTTTGCTGGCAAACACCCTGATGTTTACCTTTTTGGCTGGCGGCGTGAATTATGACAGCCTGACCAATCTGCTGTGCACCGCGGGGCTCTTTTTCCTGATGCGCGTTTTTTGTGGCCGGGAATTTCTCAGCAACAGTTTGGGCTGGCTCATCTGCATTTGCCTGGCCTGCCTGGTGAAGTTCGCGGTGCTGCCCCTGGCGCTGCTCACCTTCCTGGCCTGGCTTGGTTTCACCATTTGGAAGCGAAAAAAGCTCCTCCCCCAGCCCAAGTGGAACCTTGGTCGGGCGGCGCTGCTGGCGGCAGCCTTGCTGCTCGTGCTGGGCAACCTGGCGCTCTACGGTTACAACCTGGTGGTGTTCCGCGAAGTGCTGCCCGACTGTGAAGACATGTTCCAGGCCGCGCAGTGTGCGCTCAGCCCCTACCATGAACGCCTGGAGGAGTTGGGTCTGCCTGAGAAGCTGACTATTCCGGAGAGCATTCGGCAGGGTTACCCGGACCCGTTGGAGTACCTTACCGGGCAGTGGTTCAAGGACATGCTCACCAAGACTTACGGCATTTTGGGGCACAGGTCTTACTTCCCGGGGCATATCATCACCTTCTACCAGCTGTTCTACCTGGGGATGCTCCTTTTGGCTGTGCGCTTCTGGCGCAAGCCCGGCTTTGCCATTTGGAGCGCGCTTGGCATCATTGCCGGATTTGTGCTGGCGGTGTTCATCGTCAATTTTGAAAGTGAACTAACCTACGGCTTCAAGCAAATCTCGCTGCAAGGACGTTACCTCTTTCCGGTCATCGGGCTATTCTACGCGCTGACAGCCTACACGCAAAGCCTGGTGAAACCCAAGTTTCTAAGGGTTGTGCTGGTGGTAATCAGCTGTGCGCTGTTTATTTTTGGCGGTCCGCTCAAATTCCTGACCCTGGCGGACAAGGCGTTTGCCGGCTGGTTCCTCCCTTAGTTGCACCGTTCTGGCTCTGTTGAATAATCAAAAAACGCGGCTTTGCCGCGTATGTAGTTTCCTGGAGGACTTTTCAAACCCAGGTTTACAGCCTGAAGTTACCCGTCCTTGTGTTCTTCCTCAGGTTCTTCCTCTGTTAGTTCCTCCGTCTGGTCATTTGCAGATGCTTTCTTTTTGCGCGACGCGACCAGCAGCAGCACGCCCGCCCCTGCCAGCAGCGCCACCGCCGGTAGCAACCATAAGGGGTCAATCCCCGCGGCCCTTTCCCACAAGTCGGGCACGGCTGTTGGAGTGGGGGTCAGGCTAGGGAGAAGCGTGCGCGTGGGCGTGGCTTGTGGAGTGGGTGTTTGGGTGAGCGTTGGCGTCACCGGTGAGGGCGTTGGGGTGATAGTCGCGGGCGGGGTGACGTTCAGGAGCAGTTTTTCGCCTGCCCAGAGCGTGTAGTTGACCGTCATGTTATTCCAGCGCAGCAGGTCTTCCAGCGCGATGCCATAGTACTCAGCAATCCAAGAGAAGTTCTGCCCTTCCCCAACGGTGTGGTAATACTTGCCATCCGCGGCAGGTGTCAGCATTTCCAACGGCGTGAGTAGGCGTGGTGTGGGCGTAGGCGTCACGTTGCCCGGGTCAATCAACAGCACCTGTCCAATCTGCAGGGGCATATCAATCGTCAGGCCGTTCAGCGCCAGAATGCGTTCCACGGTCACACCGTAGGCTTGACTGATAAGAGTCAGGTTTTGGTAGGCCCCCACGGTGTGCGTGATTTTCCCATCCGGCCCGGGTGGACTGGCGCTAAAGAAGCCGATAGGAGTAGGCGTTTGGTAACCTGGGGAGTTCGGATTAGGGATTACCAGCAGCTGCCCAACCTGCAGGGTGGTGCCTTCGGGCAGGTTATTCCAACGCAGGATTTCCTTGATAGTGGTCTGATATGCCACCGCGATTGCCCAAAAAGATTGCCCGGATTGCACTTCGTGCACAATTCTTCCGCTGGCATCTGGCTCGGCAATTGCGACCGGCACGATAATGCCGTAAGCGCCGCCTCCGCCGCCAGGTCCTCCGGGAGACGTATAGGTGCCGCATTCTTTGCCGGAGACGTAAGCCGCCTGCAGGATGTAATAGGTGGAACCATTGGAAGCCCTGGCGACCCCCGCGCCGACGTTGCAGTAATAAGACTGGGTAGCGGGGCGCATATGGTCCGGGTCGGCCCACATCAGCATGATTTCATCAATGCCGGCGTTATAGCCGACGGCAAAGTTTTCGGTTGCCCAAACCGTGCCCCCGCCGCCGTAGCCGGCCGCCGCGATGCGCCCCTTCACATCGCCAATATGCCAGGTGAGCAATTGGTCGGCCATAATTTGGGCAGTGCCCTGCGCTACCGCGTTGATAATCGGGTCTTCGATAAGCGCGGGAAGTCCGTTGGACATTCGCAGGGTGTTCATTGCCATAATCAGGTCCCCAGCGGACACATCAGCCAGGGGCACGGGTTCGGCTTCCGCCGCGGCCTTTTGGACCGGCAGCAAGGCGAGCGAGAACAGCAGGATGCATGCGAGGAACGCGCTACAGCGATTAAGGCGGGACATATTTCATATATACCACAATTTTGAGCGCCAGTTTTTTTAGGCGATAATAGATTCATAGAACGGAGAGGCGAAATACGCGCTGATGATCAGCGTCAATATGCCGTGTAAGGATGATAAAATATGCTCAGGAAGTGTAATGCGTGCGCGAATGCGCTTTCCAAGGAGTCCGCGTTGAAAAAACTCGTCATCCAAATCCCTGCTTATAACGAAGCTGAAAACATCGCCGGCACTTTAGCGGATATTCCCCGCAGTTTTGAAGGCGTAGACGAAGTGCACGTGATTGTCATTGACGACGGCTCCACGGACGGTACAGCCAGGGTAGCGCTTGAGAACGGCGCAGACGCAGTCATTCGTCATCGGCGCAACCGAGGGCTTTCACGCGCCTTCATATCCGGCATCCAATTCGCGCTGGCTCTTGGCGCGGATATCATCGTCAATACAGACGCCGATAACCAATATCCGGGTAATAAAATTCAACGCCTAATTCAGCCGATTCTGGACGATTCCGCAGACCTGGTGATTGGCGACCGGAATCCAGCGGAAAACGCGCATTTTTCCGCGGTAAAACGCAGAATGGAAGCGTTTGGCAGTTGGATTGCCCGGAAAGTCTCCGGAACAAAGGTGCCGGATACCGTCAGCGGCTTCAGGGCGTATTCCCGCTACGCTGCGCTCCCTTTGCAGGTGTTCAACCCCTATTCCTACACGCTCGAGACGCTGGTGCAGGCCGGCAAGAGCCAGATGAAAATCGCCCACATTCCTATTAAGACCAACCCGAACCTGCGTGAGTCTCGGCTGCATAGGGGCTTGCTGCACTTCATCTGGAAGCAAAGCGGCGTTATCGTGCGCTCGTATGTGCTCTACCAGCCTCTGCGCACTTTTGTCTCGCTCGGCGCGGTCTTTTTGGCGGCCGGTCTGGCTCTTTTGTTGCGCTTTCTGATTTACTATTTCATCACCGACACCGCCGGTCGGCTGCTGCAGTCCGTCACGATTGGCGGCACGCTCACCATTGTGGGCATCATCCTCATCATCATCGGCTTCATCGGGGATTCCGTGCGCGCCAGCCGCCAGATTTCTGAAGAAATTCTGATTTCCCTGCGAGACAAAACCCGCCTGGGCGAACTTTCCCAGGTGCGGGAGTTCAACGGCCAGCCGGTTTTCACGCCCGACCATCCTTTCCCCGCAAACGAACATTAGAGGCGCGTAAATCCGTCTATTGGACGAGGAAAAAACACGCAGCTTAAAAATGCAGAAATTTTTAAAGTTTAATATCCGCTCCACAAAAACCGTATGCTATACTTTGGATGCGGTGAAAGTACGCGGGCGGAATCTCCCGCATTTATTAACAGCACTCAAAGGACCAGCGCGGCATTATGTCGTTTGTTCATCTGCACGTACACTCCTCATATTCAGTTCTGGACGGCTTCGGCAAGCCCGCGGATCTGGTTGCCAGGGTGCGCGAACTGGGCATGCCCGCGGTGGCGCTGACAGACCATGGCACCATGTTTGGCACCTTGGATTTTGTCAAAGCTGCGAACGCGGCTGGGGTCAAGCCCATTATCGGGCTGGAAACTTATCTCGCCCCGCGCTCCCGATTTGATAAAGACGTAAACAAAGATAAAAAACCTTTCCATCTCGTGCTGCTGGCCGAAAACGTGCAGGGTTATAAAAACCTGCTGCAAATTGCCACCGCCAGCCAGCTGGAAGGCTTCTACTACCACCCCCGCATCGATAAAGAATTCCTTGCCGCTCACGCGCAGGGTTTAATTGCCAGTTCTGCCTGCCTCTCGGGGGAGCTTTCGCGCGCCTTTCTGGAGGGCGACCCCGAGAAGGCAGAACGCGCGCTGCGCTGGTATCTGGACTTGTTTGGAACAGACCGCTTTTTCCTTGAAATTCAGGACCACAACCTGCCGGAATTGAACCAGGTTAACCGCGGATTGCTTGGGCTGGCCGAAAAATTCCAGGCGCGCATGATTGCCACCAACGATGTGCATTACATCCGGCGCGAGGACGCGGAAATGCAGGATGTGCTGCTGGCGATTCAGACCGGCAAGCTGCTCACGGACAAAAACCGCATGACCATGACGGACGACTCGTACTACTTGCGCAGTCCGCAGGAGATGCGCTACCTCTTTTCGGAAATTCCAGAAGCGCTTAGCAATACGCTTGAAATCGCAGAGCGCTGTGAGGTAGACCTGACCCGAAAAGGCTACCACCTGCCCAAATTCGAACTGCCCAACGGCGAAAACCCAGGCGCCTACCTGCGCGAACTGTGCGTGGAAGGGCTGCGCAAGCGCATCCCAGGGGAGGCGGACTTGCCGGAAACGCGCGACCGCCTGGATTACGAATTGGGCGTCATTCAAACAATGGGATTTGAGGAATACTTCCTGATTGTATGGGACCTGTGCCGACACGCCCGAAATAAAAACATCTGGTACAACGCCCGCGGCTCCTCGGCTGGCTCGCTGGTGGCTTTCGCGCTGGGGATTACCTCAGTAGAGCCTATCCGGCATAAACTGATGTTCGAGCGCTTCTTGAACCCGGACCGCGTGACCATGCCGGATATCGACCTGGATTTTCAGGATGACCGGCGCGCGGATATGATGGAATATTGCAACGAAAAATACGGCGCGGATAAAGTCGCGCAGATTATCACTTTTGGCACCATGGGCGCGCGCGGCGCCATCCGCGACGTTGGGCGGGTGATGAATGTGCCACTTCCGGAGGTGGACCGGGTAGCGAAAATAATACCAGGCCCTCAACAGGGGAAGACTCCCAGCATCGCCGAAACATTGGAAAAATCCCCGGAACTGCGCGCTGTTTACGAATCCAGCGAGCAAATGAAAAAGCTGATTGACACCGCCAGCCGCATGGAAGGCGGCATCCGCAGCGTAGGCACCCACGCCGCAGGCGTCATCATCAGTGATCAGCCCATCACGGAATACCTGCCGCTGCACCGCCCGACCGGCCAGAACGAGGACCTTCCGATTAAGTCGGTAGCCCAGTACGATATGGACGGAATTAACGATCTCGGCTTGTTGAAAGTGGACTTTTTAGGGCTGGTGACGCTCACGATTATGGCGAAAGCTTGTGAGCTGATTGAAAAACGCCACGGCAGAAAGCTAACCCTCGAAAGCATTCCCACCGACGACCCGGAGGTCTACCGCTACATCAGCGAGGGGCACACGGTCGGGATGTTCCAGCTGGAAGGCAACGGCATGACCGGCAAAATCATGCAGATGCAGCCGACCGAGCTCTCGCACCTGATTGCCATGATCGCGCTGTTCCGGCCGGGTCCGATGGACAGCATTCCCGAGTACATCGACCGGATGCATGGGCGCAAGCAGGTCACCTATGCCCACGAGAAGCTGAAACCCATCCTCGAGGAAACCTATGGGCACGCGGTCTACCAGGAACAGGTCATGCAGGCGGCTATTGCCCTGGCAGGGTATTCCCCCGCGGATTCGGATAAACTGCGCTCCGCCATCTCCAAGAAAAAAGAGAAGGAAATTGCCGCCCACCGCGTGCAGTTTATCGAAGGCGCGGTCAGGAACGGCATTGCCCGCAAGGACGCTGAATCCATTTTTACGGACTGGGAAGGTTTCGCGCATTACGGCTTTAATAAAAGCCACGCGGCGGATTATGGCGTTATCGCGGTGCAGACCGCCTACCTCAAGTACTACTACCCGGTGGAGTACATGACGGCGCTGCTTTCCGCGTGGAAGAACGACATTGATAAGTGCGCGCTGTACGTGGCCGAATCCAAGGCCATGGGCTTGGAAGTGTTGCCTCCGGATGTGAATACCAGCGGATATGATTTCGTGATTGAAGACCGGCCTGAACAGACCGCCGCGATTCGCTTTGGACTGGGCGCGGTGAAAAACGTCGGCCAGGCGCCGGTGGATTTAATCATCGCGGCGCGCGGGGGCAGGAACTTCACCAACATCACGGACTTTGCCCGGCGGGTGGACTTGCGCCAGGTCGGGAAACGCCCGCTGGAGTGCCTGATTAAGGTGGGGGCGCTGGATAGCCTGGGGCCCCGCCACGCGCTGTTGAATTCTCTGGAACAGTTGGTATCGGTCAGCGCGGCGCATTTCCGCGCGGTGGAATTGGGGCAGTTGACCCTCTTTAGCGGAGCGCAGGAACCTGGCGCTGAAGTGAAGCTTTTTGCCGCCAGCGCGGCCGACCACAATGAGCAGTTGGAGTGGGAAAAAGAACTGCTCGGATTGTATGTTTCTGATCACCCGCTGAATACCTACATGAGCTTGATTAATGGTCAGATTACGCATCTTGCAAATCAGCTGGAAGAACTGAACAACAAAGAGGCAGTGGTAGTTGGCGGTCTTGTAAAAAAGGCGCGTTCCATCCTGACCAAGAAACAGCAAGAAATGGCCTTTGTGACCATTGAAGACAACACCGGCGAGGTGGAATTGGTGCTCTTCCCAAGCATTTGGGAAACGAGTGGAAGCCAAGTGGAAAGCGGCGCGCTTTTGTTGGTCAAAGGAAAAGTAGACCACCGCGAAAGCAGCGTCAGCGTTCTTGCTGACCAGGTTACGCGGGTGGAAACCTCAGGTTTAAAAGACGCCCTGACGGATAACCGCAACCAAGGGCCTTACTATGAGCAGGTGCTCGCGAAATACCTGCCAGATATTGCCGTGCTCAGCCGTTTTGGGCATTCAGGTTTTATCGAGCGCGGAACAGGACCGGTTGATACTCCCCGGGTTGGGGGCGCGCCAGCAGAAGCAGACCCATTTGAGGAACCCGAGTGGGAAGAAAACACTTTTGCCAGCTTCCCGCCGCCAGCAGCCGAAAGCGCGCCGTTGGGCGAAGCAGACCTGCCAGCTCCTTTTCCAGCCGAACCAGCCGGGGAAACGCTTTCGGCGCCAGAACAGGACCCTTCGGCAATATCGCCAATTAGTCCAGCCCCAATACCTGAATACACAGCGCCCACGGAAATCAAGAATCACCCGCGCTTATTGGTGACTATTCAATCCTGCGGCGAACGAGACCGCGATATCCGTCATATCAAGCAGATTCACGGGTTTCTGACCTCACACCCGGGTGAAAACCGTTTTTTCTTCCACATCATAGAAGCTGACTGCAGCTACGAGATTGAGTTCCCAAACGAAACCACGGATATCAACGAGCGCATTCTTAAGGAACTCAGCCGCTTTGTGGGCGAAATGAATGTTCAAATAGCAGAGGACTAATCCCTTTAAATAAGAGAAATGTTATGCCGGAACAAAACCTTGACTTTCATCCCACCGAAATCTTGATTCTTTCAGCCATCGGAAAACCAGGCGACCGCACTTTCTTTTTGAGAGGCGGGAACCGCGAACAAAGCGTTACCTTACGGATAGAAAAATTCCAGGTGCAGATGCTGGCGGCTGGCGCAGCCCATTTTTTGACTGAACTGAAAAATCGTTTTCCGGACCTTGAAGAACCTGTGGGTGCTTATGATGAACGCCGCATGGTGCTCGAACCTCCCATTGATCCGCTCTTCCACGTCTCTGAGATGAGCATGGGCTATGATATCGAAAACGACCTGATAGTTCTGATCTTTGAAGAAGGCAAAGCGCCTGAAGATAGCGTGGAAACCCACTCCGTAGTCCGTTTTTGGTGCACGCGTTCTGAGGTCGCGGGACTGGCAGCCTGGGCGGCAGAGCTGGTTTCGCGCGGCAAGCAGGGCACGGTGGAAAGTGGCGAAGCGCCCAAGCCGGAAAATGGTTATTTACCGCGCAACAACGGGCATAAACATTGATCCTCTTTTATGGATGAATCCACTTGCCTGCGAACGCTCGCGCACGGGCAGCTCACCCTTCTGGGTCAATTCACGCGCAGCTCCAATTTCACTTTTCTGGCATCCTGTTCTTTTGAAGGAACGAGTTTACAGGCAGTCTATAAACCCGCGCGAGGGCAGCTGCCCTTGTGGGACTTTACCCCAGGAACGCTGCCCAAACGCGAAGCCGCCGCCTGGCTGCTCTGCCGACACCTGGGTTGGGATTTTATTCCGCCGACCGTTTATCGAACAGAGGGCTTACCGGCTGGCGAGGGGTCCGTACAATTATTTGTGGAACATGACCCTGAGCAGCATTACTTCACCCTGACAGCCCCTGAACGCGAGTCCCTGCGCCAGCTGGCGCTGTTTGACCTGCTGGCAAATAACGCTGACCGCAAGGGCGGGCACATTCTAAGGGGCGGGGACGGAAAACTGTGGGCGATTGACCACGCATTGTGTTTTCACGAAGAACCCAAATTGCGGACCGTCATCTGGGACTTTGCCGGCCAGGCGATCCCTGAGCCGCTGCTCGGAGCGTTGAAGGCGCTCGCGGCTGCGCTTGCGCCAGAGCAGCCTTTTTATCTGGAAATCGCAGATTACCTAAGCGATGCTGAGATTAGCGGCATTGGCAAACGCTGCGCAAAACTGCTGGCCGATGAGCGCTTTCCATTTCCGGACGAAAACCGCCGTGCGACCCCCTGGCCGCCGGTGTAGATAATCCCGCTATAATTGAGACATTACAAACACGCGAGGTGATACTTTGACCGAGACAGTCCGATTGGTGATGGTTGGTTTTGGAAACGTGGGCAAGGCTTTTGCCCGGCTGCTGTTGAATAAAGAAACTGAACTGCTGCAGAAATACCAGCTTAAACTTGTGGTGACTGGCATTTGCACCCGCTCCCATGGGGCGGCTATCAATCCGCGCGGCCTGGACCTGCGCGCTGTGCTTGATACACTGCGGACAGGCGGCTCGCTCAACGCCTTGGATACCACGGGATTCAGCGGCAGCGTGTTGGATTTCATTGACGCCTGTGAGGGCGACGTGCTGCTTGAGTCCACGCCGGTGAATCCAAAATCGGGTCAACCTGCAATCTCGCACCTGGAAGCCGGCTTGCGCAAAGGCATGCACGCCGTCACTCCGAATAAAGGCCCGGTGGTGTTTGGGCATCAGCAGCTGAGCGCGCTGGCGGCCAGCCTTGGGAAAAGATTCCTGTTTGAATCAACCGTCATGGATGGCGCGCCCATCTTCTCTCTTTTTCGCAAGAATTTGGACCTGGCGGAACTGAAAGGCTTCACGGGCGTGCTGAATTCCTGCACGAACCTGCTTATTGGCCGCATGGAAGACGGGGAGACCTTTGAGCAAGCGCTGGAATACGCGCGTTCCATTGGTATTACCGAGACCGACCCCAGCAATGACGTGGACGGCTGGGACGCTGCCATCAAAGTTTCCGCGCTGGCGACCGTGCTGATGAAGCACCCGCTGACGCCGGTGGAAGTGCAGCCAACCGGCATTCGCGGGATTACACCCGAGAAAATCGCCGAAGCGCGCGCGGCAGGCAAACGTTGGAAGTTGGTTTGTTCCGCCGGCTATGACGACCAGGGGCAGTTCTTTGCCCGCGTGGCCCCGGAAATGGTCGGTCCGGATTCTCCGTTCTATTCCATCTGGGGCACCGATTCCATTGTGGTTTTCAACACCGACGTGCTGCCCGGTCTGGGCATCCTTGAGACCAAGACAACCCCATATACCACGGCGTACGGGATGCTTTCTGACGTGCTTTCCGCGCTGAGGAGCTGAGCAGCGGCATGACCGTCGTCTTCCTGGGCTTGGGCACAAATCTGGGCAGCAGAGCTGAGAACCTTGCCGCCGCCCGCGAGCAGCTTGCCGCAAAAACGCGCGTGCTGCGCGCGTCCTCCGTTTATGAGACTGAGCCCTGGGGTTATCGTGAACAGCCCGCTTTTCTAAACCAGGTCCTCCAATTAGAAACTGACCTGAGCCCCCAGCGTTTGCTGCGTTTCGTCAAGCGGGTTGAGAGAGCGCTTGGCAGGACCAAAACTTTCCGCTACGGCCCGCGCTTGATTGATATCGATATTCTGTTTTATGACCAATCGGTCATAAATACCCGCCAGCTTCAAATCCCGCACCCGCGCCTGGCTGAACGCGCTTTTGTGCTTGTGCCGCTGGCAGAAATCGCCCCGGATTGGGCGCATCCCGTTCTGGGGCGGAGTGTGAGCGCGCTGCTGAGGGACTGCCCGGACAGAGAAAGCGTGCGCAAGTGCTGAACGCCCTGGCTTTGGCGGCTTTTTTACTGCCCGGACTGTGCTGGTGGGTCTGGCTGGGCGACCGCGACAAAGACCCGCTGGAAGCGCTGGCAGGCATACTGGGCGTGAGCGTTTCGGTTACGGCGCTGGCCGCGCTGTTCTTTTATGCTGTTCGCGTGCCGGTTTCAGCAGGGCTGCTGGGCGCGCTGCTTGGCATCACGCTCACCCTGACCGGTTATGGTATTTACCACCGGCGAAAAGAACGCGCCTTTCATTGGGGCTGGCTGCTTGCCCTGGCATTTTTTGGCGCTTTGTGCGCCTGGCGCCTGTGGCAGGCGCGCGGGCTGGCGCTGCCTGCCTGGGTCGATTCTCTCCATCACAGCCTGATTATCCGCAAGATGATTGAAGCTGGCGGCCTGACCAGCACGCTCGAGCCTTACCTTCCCGGTCCGTTTTATTACCACTACGCTGTTCACAGCGCGGCTGCGCTGGTTTCCGCGCTTAGTGGCACTCCGCCAGCTGGGACTCTGCTTTGGCTTGGGCAAGTCTTTTCGGCTGGGGTCTCGCTCTCCGCGTACAGCCTGGTGAAGGCAAGCGCGAGGGACTGGCGGCCGGCTGCCTTGGCGGCACTGCTCCTGGCCTTTGCCACCAAAATGCCCGGCTATTATCTCAGCTGGGGGCGCTATACGCTGTTGACAGGCATGCTGCTGCTGCCTCTGGCGATGGCAGAAGCCGCGCGGGTCGCGCGCGGGGAACCCTTTCGCCGCTCCGCCCCGCTGCTGGCTCTGCTCACAGCGGGCACGCTGCTCAGCCATTACCTGGCGGGGTTTCTGCTGGCGCTCTTCCTGGTTGTGCTTGCGCTTTCGCGCCTCGTGCGTGCCATCCGCCAAAGAAGCAGGGATTGGAAACCGCTGCTGGCGCTGATTGGCTCTGGGTTGGTGGGGCTGGCGTTGGCTTCGCGCTGGTACTGGCGCGTGTTCCGCTATTCCCGCGGAATTATCTCCACCGAAATTCAGCTGGCTGTTCCCGGCGCGCTGAACGCCGATAACTGGGACTACTTCTGGAACCTCGTCGGACCGCTGACGGGTTACGTGGTTTTGGCTCTGGCAGGTCTTGGGTTGGTCTGGGCGCTTACCCGCGCCAAAACGCGCGGGCTGGCGCTTTGGGCGCTCTTGGTGGCCTTACTCGCTCTGCCTTTTGGGTTGGTTCTGGGTCCATTCCGCAGCGACCACTTTACCCTGACGCTTTTCTTGCCGGCGGTTTGCCTGGCGGCATGCTTGCTTGTTTGGGGGGCGGATTGGCTGAGAGGTAGGCTTTCTCGTAAAGCCTTGGGCACGGCCGCGCTGCTGCTCGTGTGCGCGGGTCTGCTGGGCTGGGGCGCATGGCTGAACCGCGAACCGGTCAATGCCAGTACCGTCCTGGCGGATGAAAACGATTTGGCGGCGCTGGCGTGGATTGAAGAGCATGTTCCCCCGGACGCGCGTTTTTTCATTAACACTACCGGCTGGGGTTACGGGCTGTACCGCGGCATGGACGGCGGCGCCTGGATTTTGCCTTACACCGGCAGGTGGACGCTCGCCCCGACCATCTTCTACACCTTCAGCGGCGACGAACTGGCTTACGCTCGCTGGATTGATTGGAGCAAGCGCGCCGCGGGGCTTACGGGCTGCACAGAGGAATTTCGGACTCTGGCCGCGGAGGCAGGATTGAATTACCTCTACCTGCGGGAAAGCGTTGGCAGCTTGCAAGCTTATGCCCTGCGGGGCTGCGCTGAGGCCCGGCAGCTTTATTCCGCTAATGGGGTCAGCATCTGGTTGTGGGAAGTGAACAGTATGGAGAATTAACACGGCGCGGATGGAGCGCATTGACAAAGCCTGCGCTCCTGGTCTTGCTGGGGTGCCAAAGATACCTGCCTATGACTAGCCCGCCGGACGTGATATATTTTAGCCAGTGAAATAAGAGAAAATTATCAGCACCGCGCGTAAAAATCGGACGCTCTGGGCTCTCTACCGGGCCGTCAGGTTCTGCGCAGGACTGGAAAACAACGAAAGCGCTCAGACACTAGGCATGAAAATTCTCATCGCGACCACTAACTTTCCGCGCTGGCAGGGCGACTTTCGCGTGCCGTTTATCTATGAGGCCGCCAAAGCCATCCAGGCAAAAGGACACCAGGTGCGCGTGGTCACAATGCACAACCCCGGCTCGCAAGAACATGAGCTGATGGAAGGGCTGGAAGTATTCCGTGTGCGCTACCTGCCGGAAAACAAAG
>JAGOML010000038.1:0-17318 GCA_017993575.1 Anaerolineaceae bacterium
AAAATAAGCAAAATCGCGGCAAAACTAACCGCGAGTTTGGTGTTCTTAGTCCAACGTGGTGAAACCGTCTTTTCTGGCGCGGCAGGCTCGTTCTCTTTCACTGGTTCAGGAGGAATTACTGCAGGCATGCCATAATTTTAACTGGAATCCTGGTAATATGCAAAAGCGCGGACAAGCTCCTGAATAGCAGATTGAGGGTAAAATTCAGGCATTCTGATATAAAGGGTGATGGGATGAAATATCGGCAGTTCGGAAAATTGGATTGGCAGCCTTCGGCGCTCGGCTTTGGCTGCATGCGCTTCCCGGTTGTTGGCGGTGATAACGGCGTCATTGATGAAGAGCTGGCTGCGCCCATGCTCCGCCGCGCCATCGATGCCGGCGTGAATTACCTTGATACAGCCTGGGCATATCACCGCGAACAGGACGAGATTTTCCTCGGCAAGGTGTTGGCGGGCGGTTACCGGCAAAAGGTGCGTCTCGCCACCAAGATGCCTTCCTGGCTGGTGAATACCCGTGAGGATTTGGACCGTTTTCTGGACGCGCAGCTGGAACGGCTGCAAACGGATTTTATCGATTTCTACCTGCTGCACACCCTCAACGCCCGCTTGTGGGAAAACTACAAGAGATTGAACGTATTTGAATGGGCGGAACGCAAGATGGCGGAAGGCAAATTCGGCTACCTGGGTTTCTCTTTCCACGATTCTTACGATGTTTTCGAAGATATCCTGACCAGCTACGACAATTGGACCTTTTGCCAGATCCAATACAACTATATGGACATCAACTATCAAGCCGGTCAGAAAGGCCTGCACGCAGCCGCGGACAAAGGCCTGGCGGTGGTGGTGATGGAGCCGCTGCGCGGCGGCAGGCTTGCCAAAAATCCCCCACCCTCTTCGGTTGCGGAAATCTTCGCGCGTTCGCATCGAGACTGGACGCCGGCGAACTGGGCCTTGCAGTGGGTCTGGAACCAACCCGAGGTCTCGCTGCTGCTTTCCGGGATGAGCACCATGGAACAGGTCGAGCAAAATCTGGTCAGCGCGGAGCAATCTGCCCCAGGCAGCCTGACAGCTGAAGATCTGGCATTGATAGAACAAGCACGCCTCGCCAGGGAATCCCTGGCGCCTATCCCTTGCACGCACTGCGAATACTGCCTGCCCTGCCCAAGCGATGTAGCGATACCGTCGGTGTTCGAGCTTTATAACGAAGCCCTTATGTACGATGAGCCCCGCCGCGGTCAAAACGCGTACAAGTATGATATTAAGGATGAGAACAAAGCAGACCGCTGCGTGGAATGCGGAACCTGCGAATCCTTGTGCCCACAGCAGATTGAAATCATCTCATGGCTGAAGAAAGCCCACGCCTACCTGACCCCCAGCGGGAGTTAATCACGCCGGAAGGATTTACTCCTGCCGCAGATGCCGAGCGCCGGCAAAGCAAGCAGCGCGCGTGGTTCTGGCTGCTGCTGGTTACTGCCGCGCTGCTTGGCGTCATTTTATTCCTGCTCCCGCCAGCAGGCTTCTGGTCCAAACTCAGTGCGATTGGTTATTCTGTTTGCCACCAAATCCCCGAACGCTCGTTTTTCGCGCATGAGCATCAATTCCCGCTCTGCGCGCGCTGCACTGGCATGTACCTGGGCGCGCTGCTTACCCTTCTGGTTCAACTTGTTCGCGGCAGGCAAAGCAAATTCCCGCCGCTCGCGGTGATTATCGCCCTGGGCGCGCTCTTCTTAATCTTCGCCGCGGATGGCATAAACTCTTTCGCGGGGGCGTTTCTTCCCTTCCCGCTGCTCTACCAGACCACCAATCTTCTCCGCCTTGCCACCGGCTTCGGCGCTGGAATCTGCATCGGAGCAGTATTGGCGCCGCTCTTTCACCAATCTGTCTGGTCTGACCCCATACCCACGGCGTTCCTGGGCAATCTTCCACGCTTATTTGCGCTAATTGGCGCAGCAGGGCTGCTCGGCTGGGCGGTTTATTCGGGTTCGGATTGGCTCAAAATCCCCTTGGCAGTTCTTTCCGCGTTTTCCGTGATTCTCGTGCTCACGCTGGCGCATACCATCCTGGCGGTTATTCTGTTGAACCGCGCGAACCAATACCACCGCTGGCAGGAATTGCGCCTGCCTTTGGCAATCGGCTTATGCGCCGCGCTGGCGCAAATTGTGCTGCTGGATTTACTGCGTTTGTGGCTGACCGGAACCTGGGCTGCCTTAAACCTCTGATTATCTACTGCTTGATTTCCCAATATGGCTATAATGAAGGTGAATGTCAAGGCAACTTAGTAGGAATAGCGAGAAATGGGAAACGTAATTACAGGTATTTTGGGAGCCTTTGGGCTCTCCGCGTCAGCTGGTCTGAACGCGTATATTCCACTATTAGTGGTTTCACTGCTGGCGAAGTTCACCAATCTGATCACGCTCAGCAAACCGTGGGACGCGCTCACCAGTTGGTGGACGATCGGCGTCCTGGCGGTGCTCGTTATTGTCGAAGGAGTCGCGGACAAAGTGCCCGCGGTAGATCACGTCAATGATGCCATCCAAACTTTCATCCGCCCAACCGCTGGCGCGATAGTTTTTGCCGCCAGCGCGGGCAATGTCACGGAAGTCAGCCCGGTGCTCTCGCTCATCTGCGGCCTCTTAGTGGCTGGGACGGTGCACACTGTCAAATCTGTCGCGGTGCGGCCGCTCATCACAGCAACCACAGCTGGCGTTGGCGATCCGGTGGTTAGCACGGCGGAGGACATCGCCGCGACAGTGATATCAGTGCTCTCGATAGCGCTGCCAATCCTCATGCTGGTTGTGCTGGTTCTTCTCATTTGGGCTCTAATTGCCCTCATTTGCAAGCTGCGCAAACCCGCGCAGGAAATGTATCAAGAGTAAGGTAAACGAAAGGACATACCATGACTACAAACACTCAAAATCAACTGCCCATCACAACGTCCCCCTGGTCAATCGTCAGCCTGATCAGCGGCATCTCGAGCTATCTTGTATTGCCCTTCCTGGGCGGCATTATCGCGCTTATCACAGGCTACGTCGCCAGGCGGGAAATCAAAAGCAGCAACGGCGCGCTCAGCGGCAGCGGCATGGCAACTGCCGGTCTTTGGCTGGGATGGATCAACATCATCCTGTGCGTGCTGGCGATTCTGCTCGTCATCCTGCTGGTACTCGGGATTATTGGCGGCTTTGCCGGCATTGGTCCCCTTTCCGACTGGATCAACAGCTTTGGTTACTAATCAGCTGCGGCAGTTCAAAGCCTGAATCTTGCTGGGTTCGCTTATCAACAGCCTTCCTGAAAAGGAAGGCTGTTCTTCTTGAACAGCTGAATCACTTCTTGCAGCGCGCGCCAACACGCAGCTCGTATCCGCCAGTCAAGCGCCAACTCAGCAAACTCATCCTGGTCCAAAAGCTCCATGCCCCCATCGGGATAAACCAGCAAATCCAACGCGAGATCCGACCAACGGATTTTGTTTTCAGTAAAAATGGCTGGCAGGCAAATATTGCAGTACCAAGCCTTCACCTGCCCGCTGTCTTGCTCGTATACCTGCAGCAAGTTGTACCATTGCCGCTCTGAGTACCATTCCAGGGCATGGTCACCGCGCCGGAAATGCAGTTTTCCAACAGCCACGCTCTCAATGTTGAAGACCCCCTCTACCAGGCGCGCTCCGTCCCGCTCCCAAATCAAGCGGGCAGGATAAGCGAAGATTAATTCGCCATCCGCGCCCAGCTTGGAAACTTCCACCATTCGGTTCTCAGGCATTATTCTCCCTTTAGGCAGCTGACGCGTTCGGGTGGGAAGGCCACTGTCACATCCGAGCCTGGTGCCAGCGCGGTATCAGTCTGGATATCGAGAGCAAATTCCCCTATCCGCAATACTGAGTGATAGGTTTCCCCCATGAAGAGGGAGTCCTGCACGCGCGCGGAAAACTGGTTCGCACCCTCCGGCTGACCTCGCAGCAGCAGGGCATCCTGCGGGCGAAGCAGAAGTTTCGCACCAGCGCCTACCTGCCAATCGCGCTCGCAGGCAGCAGCCTGAAACATACCAACCGCAGTCTGCACGATTAATGGCTCTGATGCGACCACGCTGCCGGAAAGCAAGGTTCCCAGCCCCAAAAAGCCCGCTGCCCAGGCGTTGACTGGCTGCCGGAACAGCTCCGCCGTGCTGCCTGCCTGGACAATTCGGCCCTTGTGGAGCAGCATCAAGGTGTCGGCCAGTCCAAAAGCTTCTTCCCGGTCGTGCGTCACATAAATGGCTGGTTTCTCGCTTTCATGCAAAATTCGGCGCAGTTCCCCAATCAACTGGATTCTTAAAGCGTGGTCCAACGCGCCCAGAGGTTCATCCAGCATCAAGAGGCGCGGGTTTGGCGCCAGCGCGCGGGCGAGCGCCACGCGCTGTTGTTCTCCGCCCGATAGTTCGGTAACGGCTCTTTTGGCAAAATCATCCATCCGGATGAGCCCCAAGGCAGCGCCAGTACGCGCCGCTATTTCCGGCCGTGGCAGTCCCTGCATGCGCAGCCCAAAGGCCACGTTTTCTTCGACCGTGCGGTGTGGAAATAAGGCGTAGTCCTGGAACATCAATCCAAAACCGCGTTTATGCGCCGGAACAGAGCTGATTTCCTCGCCATTCCACCAAATCGAGCCGCTCTCGGCTGTTTCCAACCCCGCGATGACGCGCAGGAGCGTGCTTTTGCCGCTGCCAGACTCACCCAAAAGACAGACCGTCTCCCCGGCTTGCACCGTAAAAGAGATGCCTTCCAAAAGCGGCTTACCTTCATAATTTTTGTAGATATCCCTGATTTCCAACATCAGAACAACTCCTCGCCTGGCAATCTCGCTTTTTCAATGACCAGGCTGCCGGCAGCGCATACCAGCAGCAGGATAGTAGACATCGCCAGAGCTTGCCCATAATTCAATGCTCCGGGTTGAGAGATATAGCGGTAAATCGCGACTGGGATGGTTGGGTTCTGTCCGGTGCTTAAAAAGCTTGAAGCGCCAAACTCTCCGAGTGAAATTGTGAACGCGAACACCATGCTCACCAGCAATGGGCGCAGTAGCAAAGGCAAATCCACTTCGCGGAAAACCCGCATCCAGCCCGCCCCAAGCGTGCCAGCTGCCTGACGCAGTGTATCCGGTATTGCGCGCAGGGCCGGCAGAAGCGTGCGCACCACCAAAGGGAGCGCTACCAGCGCGTGCGCAAAGGGAATTAGCAGCGGAAAGCTGAGCGCGTCCCAAGGCGCGCGGCGGAACACAATCACGAACCCTAGCCCCAAAGTGACCGCGCTGGCTCCCAAAGGCAAAATCAGCACAGGCTCCAACCAACGGCTCACGCGCCCAGAAAAGCGCAGCGCGTAGCTTGCCAACAGCCCCAATACATTGGCTATCAGCATAGCTGCTCCGGCATAAAGCACTGAGTTGCGCACAGCCAGGGCGGGCGGGACGTAGAAAATTGAGCCGGTTGTATCGCGAAAAAGCTCGCGGTAATAACGCAAGGTGAATCCAGTCTGCGCTTCGCCCCGCGCGCCGCGATCTGCCTCCAGGCTCACCACGCTGCGGGTCACCAGGCTGAGCAAAGGGAGCAGGATTAACGCGATTAACAAAACAGCCGTTAGAAGCACAAAAAGTTTCTCGTTTCGTGTCTGAGGACGGCGCAGATTAGCCCTTTCCGCGCTGAGGGCAGCCTTGCCATAGCGCGGCAGGCTGACGCGGTTGTGCAGCCAGGCTATCAAAAGCGTGAAAGCAAGCTGTACCAACGAAAGCATGCCCGCCAAGGGCAGGTTGAACAGGTAGAGTGCCTGGGTGTAAATTTCCACTTCCAGCGTGGCAAAGCGCGGCCCGCCAAGCATCAGCACCACCCCAAAGCTGGTGAAGTCAAACAGGAACACCAACAGGCTCGCTCCGGCTATCGCGGGGAGCAGCAGCGGGAAGATAACTTCCCAAAAGACCCGCCAGGGGTTGGCGCCTAACATCTGTGCTGCCTGGGTCAGCTTGCGGTCCAGGCGGCTCCAGGCGCCGCCAACAATCCGGATAATTACAGAGCTGTTGTAAAACACATGCGCGAGCAGGATGGCGGGAAGACTATTAAGCAACCTGATAGGCGGCTCTGATAAATGGAAAAGCGCCATCAGACCAACATTTAGCCAGCCGCGCGGACCTAACAGGCTGTTGAAGCAAACTGCCACAACAACAGTGGGGAGAATGAACGGCAGCAGCGCGATAATCCGCAAAAATTTGCGCCCTGTAAACTCGAAATGGGAAAAGAGGTATGCCGCGGGCAGACCGACAACCAGCGTGAGCAGCGTGGAGAGCGCCGCCTGCCAGAACGTGAAAACAAAGGTGTCCGCGACCAGCCCAAGCGGAAAGCTCTGCCCTCCGCTTTCAGCCTGCATGGAAAAAGCCAATCGCAGGATAGCCGCTAGCGGCTGGTAGAAAAACACCAGCAAAAACGCCGCTGGCAGCAGCCAGAGCAGGAACTTCCACCAACGCGCGCCGGGCATACCCTTCATTTAGTTCATTTCAACATCAAGTCTGTCCAGGCGCGCACCCACTCGTCCCGCTTCGCGGCGATGAGCTGCGGGTCCAGGCTGGCAGATTGGGCAGGAATTCCGCTGGCTCGGGCGAAGTCTTCCGGCAGCGCGGCATCCGGCAGCACCGGAAAGACAAACATCTGCAGCGGCACGTCTTCCTGGAATGGCTTGCTCAGCAGAAAATCAATGAATTTTTCAGCCAGGTCGCGCCTGGGCGTACCTTTTAGAATGCCGGCAAACTCAATCTGCCGCCAACAGGTCCCTTCCGCCACAATGGAGCCGGTCGGAGACTCCTCGAGCGGCGTCTCGGCATAAATCAGCTCGGCGGCCGGGCTGGACGCATAAGAGACGACCATTGGCTGGCCTCCCCTGCCAGAGGAGCCGGAAAAATTGGTGTAATAGGCGCTTTCCCAATCCGATACGATTACCACGCCGTTGTCTTTTAGCGCTTGCCACCAACGCTGCCAGCCAGTCTCGCCAAATTCTGCCACGCTTGCCAGGAAAAACGAAAGCCCCGGTGAGGATGTGGCCGGATTCTCGACCACCAGAAGACCCTTGTAGATGGGCTTGGTCAATTCCTCCAAAGACTGCGGCAGCGGCAAGCCTTTGCTGGCAAACCAGGCCTTGTCGTAGTTTATGCACACGTCGCCGTAGTTGATGGGAAGCGCCCGGTTTTCGGGGTCAAGCTTAAATTCCGGTGAAATTTTTGCCAGCGCGGGAGCATCATAAGCGTCAAAAAGCGCATTATCCAGCGCGCGTGAGAGGAAAGTGTTATCCAGCCCGTAAAACACATCGGCTTCCGGAGCGCCAGAGAGACTGGTGAGTATCAGCCGGTTCAAAGCCGCCCCGGCATCTCCGCCTTTGATGAAGTTTACTTTCACCTGGTTTTCAGCCTCAAATTGCGCTACGAGTTCCGCGCTGACGGCAAACGAATCGTGCGTCATCACGGTTAGCTGACTGATTTGCTTGCCGGGTGTTTGCCCTGCGCAGGCCGTAAGGTAAAGCAGCAGCAGCGCCGCGCTTATAAATTTCTTTAGAGTCATGGTTTTTCCTCCTGGATGGGTAATTCCCGCTTTTGATGGATCACAAGGAGCGCGCCGACTTCAAGAGAAACGGTAAACTCGTCCCCTACGCACACATTGCTGATGCCGCGGGTTTGCCAGGGCAGCAGTGTTTCTTGCTTAAGTGGGTAAGCCAGGCCATCTGTCAGAATGCCCCGCGCTTCACCATGCCAGGGCAGCAGCGATACAAGATCCCCAGGTTGGCAGGCAAGCTTAAGCTCTGCCCGTGTCAAGAACACTTTGGTAAAACCATCGTCAAAGCGCAGCGCCGCGCCTTGCATGTCTGGTCGGGAGAGGAGCGCTAAATTACCCAGGCTGTGGTCCAGCCGTCCGCCCAGACCACAGGCAATGATGATATCGCGAAACCCCCGCGCGAGCGCTAAGTCCACAGCCAGCTCCAGGTCGGTCTGGTCTTTTTGGCTCGGGTAACGCAGGATTTCCACCCCTTTCATCTGGCAGCGCGCTAATTCATCCTCGCTAATGGAGTCAAAGTCCCCCAGCACAAGGTTCGGTTTCAATCCAAGCGCAAAAAGGTAGCGCAGTCCGCCGTCCACCGCGATGAAGTAATCATCCGGCAGCAGCTTCAGCCGGCGTGGGTCGCGGGCTTCACCATTGACAAACAATACCGCTCTTGGGCGCGTACTCATCAAAAAACACCCTTCCGCCTGGGAGGGTGTCTGAAGCGCTCTCAATCCCTCCGCCGGCATTATCCGGATCAGGTTCTGCGGGTCAGAAGCTGACTGCTTCCCTCTCAGCCTGAAAAACAGGCTCCCCGTGTGCTTACACGAATAGTTTACCACTTAATTCTGCCTGGAGGTTTCGTGTATCGACCCTTGGGGCGGCCTTGAGAGGCAGGCGCGGGCATACCAGCCTGTTTCTTGATATAATCCCCCAGCAGGCTTTCAAGATTAGACTGCGCATCCTAAAACCGGATTTTACGCATTCATGGACGAAAACACCACCAGCATTCCTACCACTTCCCGATTTACCGCCTTCGCGCGCAAGTTCTGGTTTCCTTTTTTCTTGCTGCTGCTCACCATTCTCACTTATGGGCTGCTGACCTACCGCCAGGGCTTTTACCTGGACGATTGGTACATCATCCTCTTCAAGGAAAAGCTGGGCAACGAAGGCTTTCTGCTTTATTTTTCCAAAGACCGCCCATTCCTCTCGTACCCCTATGTGGTCCTGATGGCAATCTTCGGGGAATCCGCTGTGAGCTGGGCCATTTTCGCGCTGGTGATGCGCTGGGTGACCACCTGCGTATTCTGGCAGCTGCTGAACAAACTTTTCCCTGAGAAAAAGAAGCTTTGGGTCTGGGCGGCGGTGCTCTTCGCGGTCTACCCGGGTTTCAGGTTTCATTGGTTCGCGATTATGTACGCGTTCGCGTACATCTTCCTGACTTTTTACTTTTTGTCTTTCCTCAGCATGGCCAAGGCGCTTGAAAACGCCGCCAAACCCACGCGCTACGCTTTGTGGACCCTGCTCGGGCTGGTATTCCTTTTAATAGGAATTGTGCCCCAGGAGTATTTCTTCGGGATGGAGCTTTTTCGTCCAATTTTGTTATTCCTCCTGATTAAACGCGCGCAGAGCCCCGACCGAAAGGGAGTTCTGCGCAAGACCTTCCTGCATTGGCTGCCCTACCTGGCGGTCTTCGTCGGCTTCACCGTTTACCGCATCCTGCACAGCAGCACCTATGCCTACCAGGTCGGCGTGTTGGACCAGCTTGCCGCCGCTCCACTTCCCACCCTGCTCGGGCTGGCAAAGCAGGCGGTCATCTCTGTTGCAGACGCGCTCGCTTTCTCGTGGTGGAAAGCCTTTAAAGTGGTAGCACAAAACCGCTTCCTGCCTGGCGGCATTCCAATGGTGGCTGTAATTCTTGCCGGTCTGGCGCTGCTGCTCGTGGGCCTCTTCCCCCGCGAAAAAAGCGCCAAACTCCCCTTCCAAAAGCGGCAGGGCTGGCACCTGATGCTGGCCGGGCTCTTTCTGTGCTTTGTTTCGCTCATCCCCTTCTATGCCGGCGGCTTTGAGGTGTCTTCCAATTTTCCCTGGAACCGCTTTCTGCTCGCGCTGACCCCCGGCGTGGCCATCTTCCTCACTGGGGCATTGGAGCAAGCTTTCGGCTCCGATAAACTGAAAGTCTTGCTGCTTGCGCTGGTGTGCTCGGTGGCTATTGGTTCGCAGTACCTCACATCGCTCGATTTTGTGAAAAACTGGGAGCGCCAAAAGGATTTTTTCTGGCAGTTGAGCTGGCGCGCGCCCGGTCTTGAACCCGGCACAGCGCTGGTCACGTCCGAAATTTCTTTCGGCCGATACTTCAGCGGCACTGCCATGAATGGACCGCTCAACCTGATTTACTCCCCAATAGATAACAGCGAGAACATCAACAATATCATCCTGCTCCTGGACGGTCCGCAAAAGCAATATGTGCCCGAGTACGTCACGGGGCTCCCAATCGATTACAACCTGCGTGGATTGCGGTTTAGTGGCAATACCGATAAGCTTCTGGTTTTCTCAATGCCAGAGAACAACTGCTTGCGCGTTCTCTCCCCCACGGGAATCCCCGATAAGGATGTTTCCGCCAGGAAACCAAGCCTGTGGGTAGGTCTCCCAGCGCTTTCTGACCTCCAAACAATCATCACCGACCCCGCCCAGCCTGCGCTGCCGCCGGAGAGGTTTTTTGGCCCTGAAGACCGCCATCAATGGTGTTATTATTTTGAGAAAGCAGACCTCGCGCGCCAAAAGCAAGACTGGCAAACCGTCATTAGGCTTTACGACGATGCCCTCAAGCTGGATTTTGGCCCCAACGCGAGCAGCGAATACGTGCCGCTCCTGGAAGCATATTTGCGCTCGGACCAGGTGGAAAAAGCTTACCAGCTGCACTCCCAGCTATTTGACTGGTTCCCGGGCGACCGGGCGCATTGGTGCGCGCTGTTTTGGGATGTTTTGGCGGATGCCAATTTGAGCGCGGCAGACCAAGCCCTTGTGACTGAGATGCTCACGCGCGAAGGCTGCCGCTAAGAAACGAACTGGAGAAAACAGGCTGCGATGGAAACTGACCCAACAAAACCCAGCTGCACAGTGGTGATTCCGGTTTACAACAGCGAGCGCAGTTTGCCGCTGCTGGTGGAACGGCTGCACGCCGCCCTGCCCGCGCTTTGCTCTGAGTATGAAATCATCCTGGTGAATGACGACAGCCGTGACGGCAGTTGGAACGCCATTCAAGCGCTCTGCGCTGCCAGCCCGCGCGTGTTGGGGATTGACTTGATGCGCAACTTTGGTCAGCACAACGCGCTGCTGTGCGGCATCCGCCGGGCGCGTTACGAACTCATCCTGACCATGGATGATGACCTGCAGCACCCACCGGAAGAAGCCTACAAGCTCTTCGCGCGTCTCGCCGAGGGCTTTGATGTGGTTTACGGCGCGCCCGCCGTCGAAAAACACGGCTTCTGGCGGGATTTATCCTCCCGCTTGATTAAAAAGCTGCTGCACCGGTTGATGAACATCAAAAGCGCCGCAACCGTCTCGGCCTTCCGCCTATTCCGCGCGGAGATTTGCCAGGCATTTGCCAACTATCAGGGTGCCTTTGTTTCGATTGATGTGCTGCTCAGTTGGGGCACCACCCGTTTTGCCTCCGTGCTGGTAAATCACCAGCCGCGGGAACACGGCAAGTCAAATTACAGTTTTAAAAAGCTCATGAATCACGCTCTGACGCTGGTGACTGGCTTTAGCAACGCGCCGCTGCGCTTTGCCAGCATCACCGGCTTTGTCTTCACCGCTTTTGGATTCATCGTCTTGCTCTATGTGCTTATCAGCTACCTCGTGCGGGGCGGCAGCCTGCCCGGTTTTCCTTTTTTGGCGTCCATCATTTCTATCTTTTCTGGGGTGCAGCTTTTCGCGCTGGGCATTTTTGGCGAGTATTTGGGCAGAATGTTCAGCCGCACACTGAATAAGCCCGTCTACACCGTGCGCAGCACACTGAACGCCGCGTCCCACAAGGAAGCGGAGGACCAGGCGTGAGCCCGGAGCCTGCTGCCCCTTCTCCGGTGGAGCTTTCAGCGCTGGATGAAGCCCGCTTTGGGGTGAAGTCCGCGCGCGCCCGCGTGGTGAGCGCAGAAAACCTGCCCAGCGTGCTGGAATTCTGCGCCGCCCAGCAGGTGGAATTCCTGGTGGCGCGCTGCCCTACCACGGACTTCAGCGCTGTGCACGCCATGGAAGCTGCCGGCTTTCAGCTGATGGACACGCTGCTCTATTTGCGCTTTGACTTGAAGAAACAACCAATTCCCCCAAACGAAAGCAGTGTCCGCATCCGGCCGGCGCGTCCGGATGAAGTAACCCAGGTTGGAGCTCTGGCCCGCTCCGCGTTCACAAACTTTTACGGTCATTACCACGCCGACCCGCGTCTGGACCCCCGCGAATGCACCGAGGTTTACGTCTCCTGGGCGCAGCGCTGCTGCCTTGAACCATCTGCCGCCAGCCTGGTGCTGGTCGCCGAAGCGGAAGGTCGGCTGGTGGGCTTCAGGGCGCTGCGGATAAACACGCCTGCGCAGGGGGAGTTTATCCTGGCCGGCGTCAGCCCTGAGCATCAACGCCTGGGTATCTACCGCGCCTTCATCGTGGAAGGATTGAAATGGTGCCAGGAGCAGGGCGTGGAAGAAGTGTTGAACTCCACGCACGTTGCCAATGTGGCGGTGCAGCGCGCTTGCGCGCGCGTGGGCTTCGAACCAGCTTATTCCTGGTACACTTTTCATAAATGGTTCAGTTAAGCACCTTGTCTGAGTTTTTTCCGGGCAGGCTTAATCTTGCGCGGTTGCAGGCATCATTAAAGAATTCAGAACAGAGCAAATTATGAGCAAAATCCCTTTCAATAAGCCCCCATTTCTTGGCAACGAGTTCGACTATATGCGCGCGGCAATTACCAGCGGGCACATCTCTGGCGACGGCGACTTTACCAAACGCTGCAGCGCTGCGCTGGAGCAGCTCATTGGCGCGCAAAAAGTTTTGCTGACGACATCCTGTACGCACGCGCTGGAAATGGCGGCGCTTCTGCTGGAGATTAAGCCCGGCGATGAGGTCATCTTCCCTTCTTTCACCTTTGTCTCCACTGTGAACGCCTTCGTGCTGCGCGGCGCAAAGCCGGTTTTCGCGGATATCCATCCGGACACGTTGAACCTGGATGAACGCCAACTGGAAAGGCTGCTGAGCCCCAGAACCCGCGCGGTGGTGCCGGTGCACTATGCCGGCGTGGGCTGCGAGATGGACACCATTCTCAGCTTTGCTGCCCAACACGGCCTGGCAGTGGTGGAAGATAACGCCCACGGTCTGACCGGCACGTACAAGGGCAAAGCCCTGGGCAGCTTCGGATGCATGGCCACGCAGAGCTTCCACGAGACCAAAAACTTTTCCTGCGGTGAGGGCGGCGCACTAATCATTAATGACCCCAGCTACAGCGAGCGCGCGGAAATCATCCGCGAAAAGGGCACCAACCGCAGCCGCTTCTTCCGCGGCATGGTGGATAAATACACCTGGGTGGATATTGGCTCCAGTTATCTGCCTTCAGACATGCTGGCGGCGTATCTGTGCGCCCAGTTGGAGCAGTGGCAAACCATTCAGGCTCGCCGTAAACAAATCTGGGACAAATACGACCGCGCCCTGCGGGATTGGGCAGCGCGCAACAGTGTCCGCCAGCCTTTTATCCCCGCGGACCGCGGGCAAACCTACCATATGTACTATCTCTTATTCCCAGGCTTGGCGCAAAGGCAGGCGTTCATTGCCGGTCTGAAGGAACAGGAAATCCTTTCCGTCTTCCATTACCTGCCGCTGCACCTCTCGGATATGGGGCTGCGCTTCGGCGGTCAGGTCGGGGATTGCCCGGTCACCGAGCGCGTTAGCGATGAGTTGGTGCGCCTGCCGCTGTTCTATAATCTGATGGATGCGGAGCAAGACCGGGTGATTGACGCGATCCTCAGCCAAAAGCTTTGATCTCGGTCGCGCGTGTTTTCCTGCCTGTCTCATTCTGACACCCCAAAGGGTGCGGGTCACAGAGTAGATTCTTAACCGGTCATAATGCTTAAGACCCTTCGCTCCGCTCAGGGTGACAAACAACGACTATTCTGACACACCAAAGGGTGCGGGTTACAGCGCAGAATCTTAACCGGTCATAATGCTTAAGACCCTTCGCTCCGCTCAGGGTGACCAGTACCAAACTCAATGGAAAGCCAGGCTGGCAAGGAGACGCAGCCCCCATTGTTTATCACTTTGCAGGCGCGCAATTATCGACTGTTTCGTCATTGCGAACCGTTTTGCCAGCGTATTTCTGTCTATCGTTACGAATATTCAGGCAAAACGGTGTGGCAATCTGCTTTTGGTCCTTGTTCTGCAATCCTTGAGCAAGGCGCTCTGCGATTTGACACGAGGGAGATCGCTTCGCAGGCTCGCGATGACAAATTAGAAGAACAAGACCCTTCGCTCCGCTCAGGGTGACAAACAACGACTATTCTGACACACCAAAGGGTGCGGGTCACAGCAAAAAATCTTAACCGGTCAGTCCTGTCATTCTGACACCCCAAAGGGTGCGGGTCACAGAGTAGATTCTTAACCGGTCATAATGCGTAAGACCCTTCGCCTCACTCAGGGGAAAGCTTCCACTATAAATTGTTAGGATCTTAGCAATACTTTAAATTAAACAGCAGCCGACATGGCTGCTGTTCGGCAATCATGATAATCCCAACTCAGGGAGCAATCCCGCGCGCGTAGAGCAGCGCCAAGCCGCCAAAATATGCCAGTATTAGAATAAGCGAGTCAACTTCGATGAAGAGAATCCGCCGCTCCAGCCGGGCAAGCGTGGAGATTAGCGCGAAAACGGTCATCAGCAGTCCAATCGTGCCAACCAACAGGAAGGAAGGTTCTATGACAGCAAAGAAGCGCCCTCCCTGAAAGAAAAAATCCGCGATGCCCAGCCCGAACATGTTGAACATATTGCTTCCGAACAGATTGCCAATCGCCATGTCATCCGCGCCTATCTTCGCGGCGGAGATCGTGGTTACCATTTCGGGCAGGGACGTGACCACCGCTACCAGAGTGGACCCAACAAAAGTCGCGCCAAGGCCTGTGATTTCGGCGATGCGGCCGCTGGCATCCACCATCCAGGGAGTCACGAAGAGCAGCACACCAATCGCGCCCAAAAACCACAGAATGGCAGTTTTAAGCGAAGGGATATCGTCAGGAATGTCCTCTTCCGTGGTATGGATCGCCGCGACCCGGCTCTGCTTGCGCAGAACGGACATAGCCAGCAGGTAAGCCGCGATCATCACCAACGCGTCCGCGCCGACGACAAAGCTCCCAATCTTCACCTGGTAAGGCAGCTGGGCGAGCAGGAAGAAAATTGCCAACACACCCATCAAGACGGTCAGGCTGCCAGAAAGCGCGTGTTTTTCAGCATTCTTGCGGGTGATGCGCCGGCGGTAGTGATAAAGATCCAGAACCGCGAGCAGCAGAATGTTGAACATGTTGCTGCCGAAAAGATTGCCTGCCGCCAGCTGCGGGATGCCCGTGCGGACAGCCGTGATAGTCGTGATTAATTCCGGAAGCGATGTGGCGCTTGCCAGCAACAGCGTGCCGGCAAATGCTCCTCCCAACTTGGTGCGCAGGCCAATGACATCGCCGTACTTCGCGAGCTGCATCGAAGCGAAGGTGATAATCGCCGCGCTAATGAGGAACTCGACCCAAACCATATCAGGCGTCCCCTCTCCTTTTTGGTATGCCTTTTACGACGGAAAGCGGCCAGGCCGCAAAGATGCCGGTGTTGGGTTCTTCCAGGCTGCCAATCACCTCTTCCGTGGCGCGCAGACAGGCGTCTATCAACTTTTCGTCCTGAATGATGGATATCAGGGTCAGATGGTTCTCTTCCACGTCGTAGACTATTGGCAGATAACGCATGGGGAACAAGCGGCGTTTAACGCGGTGCATACCGGTGCTTTCCAGTATGGTCACACCCCCCAAGCCCGCCTTTTCCCAGGCTTCCAAGAGCACCGGTAGTTTCTCGGGGTCGTCCAAAACAAACATGATCATATACATGAGCAGCTCCTTATCGTAATAATGTCTTTTAATGCATATGCATTTTCAAAGGTTTTCCGCGCCTGTATCCAAGGCCTACGGGGAAATTCCGCGCACGTAAAGCAGGTACATTCCCGCGAAATAAGCCAGGATCAAGATAATCGAATCAATTTCCAGGAACCAAATGCGGCGCTCCAACCTCGCCAGCGTGGATATCAAGGCAAAAATCGTCATCAACAAGCCGATAGCTCCAATCAATATAAATGAGGGGTCGATAACCGCAAAGAAACGCCCGCCTAGGAGGAATAAATCAGCAATGCCAATGGAAACCATGTTAAACATATTGCTTCCGAATAGATTCCCGATGGCCATGTCATCCGCGCCGATGCGCGCCGCGGCGATTGTCGTCACAGCTTCTGGAAGCGAGGTGACAAACGCCACCAACGTGGAACCGATGAAAGTCGCTCCCAATCCGGTCAGCTCCGCAATGCGGAAACTGGCGTCAACCATGCGGGGCGTTGCAAAAACAAGCAAGACTACCGCGGCTCCAAACCAGATCAGAGCAGTTTTTAGGGAGGGAACATCATCCGGAATTTCTTCCACGTCCACAGGCAGCGCGTGCTGTCTGCTTTGTTTGCTCAAAAGCGACATTGCCAGCAGGTAGACAATAATCATGGTCAAGCCGTCCATGCCGACCACAAAATTCCCTAGGCGCAGCACAGCCGGAATATCGGCAATGATGAAAAAGATAGCCAACGCGATCATCAAAACAGTCAGGCTGCCCGCGAGCGCGTGTTTTTCCGCGTTTTTTCGTGAGACGCGTCTGCGGTAATGCACCATATCCAGAATTGCCAGCAGCATGATATTGATCATATTGCTGCCAAAAAGGTTGCCTGCCGCCAGGTCCGGAACGCCAGCTCTGATGGAGGTAACAGTTGTCAGCAGTTCAGGCAGGGTGGTAGCGGCTGCCAAAAGCAGCGTGCCGGCAAAGGCGCCTCCCAGCTTGGTTCGCAGGCCAATCACATCCCCATACTTGGAGAGTTGCATTGCCGCAAAGGTGATCACAGCGGCGCTAATGAGGAATTCTAACCATACCATCAGTCTGCGGCTCCCTTCTTGTGGATGCCTTCCACAATGGAAAGCGGCCAGGCGGCAAAAATGCCGGTGTTTGGCGCTTCCAGGCTGCCAATGATGTTTTCCGTGGCGCGTAAGCAGGCCTCAATGAGCGGCTCGTTCTCAACGACTGCCATCAAGGTCAGATGGTTTTCTTCCTGTTCGTAAACAACTGGCAGGTAACGCATCGGAAATAATCGCCGTTTTACGCGGTGCATGCCTGTGCTTTCCAGGATAGTGACTCCATTGATGCCGGCCTTTTCCCAGGCTTCCAGCACATCCTGCAGTTTTTCGGGGTCGTCCAGCACAAAAAGAATATTAAACATTGGGCGCTCCTTTAACAATGCGGCAGTTTTACTTCGGAAGGTAATCAGTGAAGAGAATTAAGATGTTGCCGGCAAATTTTGCCGTAATACTTTGAACTACCGCACGCATATTTTACCCCAGCCGGGCGAACCGGACAATCTGGCTGTATAAATCGCGGGCGCAACCCATAAACGCTGGTCGAACCGAATAATCATTTCCGGATGTGAAGATTCAAGACCCTTCGCTGCGCTCAGGGTGACAATGCTTCGT
>JAGOML010000039.1:0-17245 GCA_017993575.1 Anaerolineaceae bacterium
ACCTCGATATATGGTGCAGCTACAAAGACAAGACCGTGGAGGAATACTTCATCAAAGCCTACAACAATCCCGCCATCACGGATGTTTACCAGCACTCCATTGACCTGATGGTGCAATACGTCAGTGACACCTTTGGCATGACGATCGAAGAACTGTATTCTCTGCCGACAGGTGAATGAGGATTAAAGGGTGCCAACGAGACCCGTCAGGTAAGATGACGTTAGGTCAAGTACAAGTAGATAATCTGTAAAATTGATGACTATTGTTCGGTCCAATCGCTAACTTTCGAGCCTAAACTAATAATTTCTATCAAGTTCAAAAAACCTGGTTTTGGGCATCCTGTTAAAATAACTAAAGTTTCCTAAATCGTCAATTTTTTCCTAATTTGACGATTTAGGAAGTGGTTTATTGAATGATGATTGACACACATCCATTTTTTGCAACGATTGACCTTTTGTGACAACGAAAAACTTGAATTACCTTAACAAATCGCACATGAACGATAGAACGAAAAGTTCGTGATTTTTGGACGTTCGTTCACTAATTCGCAACCATCGTCCTCCGGGTCGCGAAAAAACTACTACTTGACCCTGCCATAAAAAGTCGCTATCATACAACTAATAACTCGTAACCAAAGATCCTCCGGCCTCTTCAGAAGAGCGTCCCTCAGGTCAGACTAAAATGGGGAGCCTGAGTGAAAAACGTTCCGAAACCAGGAAAATCTCTCATAACCCGGAGGTCAGTCGTTCGAATCGACTCCCCGCTACTAAGACCTGGTTTTCCAGGTCTTTTATTTTTCAGTCGTTCGAACTCCCAGAGGATGCAGGTCAACAGCCGGCTGCCTGAGAAAAATGTCTCGAAAGAAAGCTTTTAAGTTTTCCTATCAGCACAGCGACTGGATTCCCTGCTCTTAGCGATGAAATCCCGATACCACCAAGCGCTGTCTTTAAAAATGCGTTTTTGGGTCTCAAAATCCACCCAAGTTAAACCAAATCGCTGCGAAAAACCGTATCCCCATTCAAAATTATCCAGCAGGGACCAGGCAAAATAGCCCTTTAAGGGAATCCCACTCTGTAGAGATTCGTGGGCTGACGCCAGATGGCGTTCCAAGAAGCTGATGCGGCGCGTATCCTTCACTTGCCCGTTTTCATCAGGAGCATCCGACCAACTCGCGCCATTTTCGGTAATGTACAGGGCTTGGGGTTGATATTCGTAATACAACCAGCTTAATACCTTGTTCAATCCGTCTGGGTATACTTCCCACCCTTCCATTTCCTGCCAGTTTTCGGCGCTGGGGGATAGTTGGAACACCGAGACCGGTGCGTTGATATTTTCGGGAACTGCGGCATCGCGAGAGAGTTGGCGCGTATAGTAATTGATCCCCAAAAAGTCAGTTGGCGTAGAAATCGCCTTCAGGTCACCATCTTGAACAAAATCCAGGCCTTCGGGGGGCAACTCCCCAATCTCAATTTCCCGTTCCACTAAATCGGGAGGATAGTTCCGGCCATACAACGGATCAAGAAACCAACGCGTCCACATGCCGTAGTCATACTGCCAGACCGCGTAATCAAATCGGCTGGCAGAAGCGGGCAGGTTGTAATTCACATTCATGGCCATGCCAACTTTTGCTGCCGGACAGTTCGCGCGAATGACAGGGATGCTCTTGCCATGCGAGAGCAACAAGTGGTGCGCGACCCGCAGAGCTGTGTAGGAATCCTGAAGACCCGGCGCGTGTTTGCCATATTTGTGACCGATGTAAGTAAAAACTGACGGCTCATTATGGGTAATCCAATTGCTAACGCGGTCGCCCAGGCGGCGCGTGACGGCATCAGCATATTCCAAAAAAGCCTCTGTAGTAGATCGCGCCGCAAATCCACCTTCATTCTGCAATGCCTGAGGCAAATCCCAGTGGAATAGTGTTATGAAGGGCACTATTCCGGATTCTAACAAACCATCCACAAGACGGGCATAGAAATCCAAACCTTTTTGATTTACAATTCCCCGGCCATGCGGCAAGACGCGCGGCCAGGAGATTGAAAATCGATAAGCGTTTATGCCTATCGACTTCATCAGAGCAATGTCATCAGACCAGCGGTGATAATGATCGCAGGCAATATCCCCAGTCTCTCCATTACTGATATTCCCTTTGGCATGAGCAAAATGATCCCAGATGGATTCCGTCTTGCTATCTTCATCCCAAGCCCCCTCGATTTGATACGCGGACGTGCCTGCTCCCCACAAAAAGTCCTTGGGGAAGCACATTTCCCCATTGCTCATTTTTGCCATTAGTTTCCTCTCTCCAGGCAATTATTTAACAAGTCAGAGGAAGCGATTCCTGAGTTCAACTCAAATTTGGCTTCCTCTGCCAAAGGTCACCGTAAGGCGCTCAATTTCGCCGTCGCGCCAAAAAATGTGTTGGCTGGCTTCTTCATCAAGCCATAGATGCGGGAGTTTGAGCGAGGTTTCATCAGCATAGTGAACTTCAATCTCATCATGATCGCTCATCTGTGCCGTAACAGGGGTCTGGCAGATGAAGTAGGTTAGTGTTCCGGCCGGCAGGTAAAGAGTCTGCTGCTCGCCAAATACATCCATATAAATAAACTCGCGCGGCGCAGAAAGAAGCTCTGATGGATCGAGCAAAACCGGATCAAAAACCAAGCGTCCTTCTTCGACCCGAAAACCGACTTCCAACTGCCGTGTCAGGATTTCCTCTTTTACCATGCCTGTCATCCCAGGCTGACGCGCGCCGCGCCCTTTGGGGGTGTGTGAATAAGGATCGGAGGGGAACGCTCCATACTCACCAGGTTTTTTTTGATACCCCAGCCCTGAGCGAATATCCCGATAGAACGCGCACAATTGATCACACGTGGATTCATTTTTGAAGCGCACTGCGGTTTCTTGAACTGCCAGGAGGAGTTTCGAGACCATGTGCCAATACACGCTCCCCAAGCCCTCGTATGCAAAGAATGTACCGGAGCGTCCTGTAAACTCCGCGTGCCGGAAGCTCGTCTCAAACAAACTCTGAATCGCCTCGCTTTCCTGTTCCACCAGCCTTGTATACTCAGGCTGGTTTTTCAGGGCTTCCAAGACCTTTCGAACACCTTTGACATTACACAGATTGCTGCCAAAGTGATACAGCCCATGAATATCTTGCGTAAAGAGCCTGGCATCCTGATTTTGTACCAACAGAGCGGGCAATTTCAGATGGCTGAGCTGTTCTGGCAGCAATGTATTCTTCTTAAGGAAGGAGGGTAATACGCGATCTGGATAGAGTATGTATGCATGCTGGTCTGCCCTGTAGAGCGAACTACGGCGTAAACTCTCTAGAACCGAAAGTGATTCTTCATCGTTCAAGAGCCCTGAAGAAAGCACGGCCACCTGACCTTCAAGCATTTCATACAAGCGGTCCGCGTAAGCCCGGCCAGGTTCAAGGCGCAGCACATTATATGAATGATAAAGCGCGTCTGCGCGTCGGTTGGCGCGCAAACTATGCTCCAAATATTCTTGCGCTGTACCCAAAAAGGCTCTCAATCCCTCGGCCGGCACCTGGCTCAAATTACCGCTGAAACCGTGAGCGTAAATAAACCGCAGGTAGCTGCTGCCTGCCTTGCCGAGCGCATCCATCATCGCTCGGCGCAATTCGGGTGTAAATTCACCACTCAAGTTGGGTTGAAAGTTCTGAAAAACCGCGGAGATTGAACTGAGCAAATCAGCAACCTCACTATGGAGCGTAAATTCACCCTGTTCATCTTGAATGAGTTCCCGGAAAAAAGCCACAAAACGCCGCAGATAACCAAGCGTGACGACCGAAAGGCCGTACCCCACCAGAGCATTGTTTGCGTCGTTCCATTCCGGGCGCTGCGTATTCATCCAGATTCCGCCTTCAGGGACGAAATTGACCAGCTTAGCCAGCAAAAGCGTCAGCAGCTTTTCGGTAAGCGAGGCGTGTACCACACTGCCATCCGCGGCAGTCAGCAAACGCGCATCACTGCCGTTCTGATGAGTCAGCTTCTCAATCCGTTCGTGAAGCGCGTGATCAAACACTATCGTGTTGTATGGGTCTTTTAACAGCTCATCATAGCTTTTAATGCGATAGGGCACATTCGCGTAACTTAGTACGGGCAAGTTAAGCCGCTGGCGCAGCTCTCCGGGGTGAAATCGCTCACTGGCTTCCATCAGTTTCTGCAGATAGATAATCTGATGATCGCTCCAATAACCGATGTTTGCCCAAGGATTGCCCTCCTCGGGAACTTCCCAATCCAAACCGGCACGGCTGATGCGATAGGGATTGTAACCATCTGCCGTGGTAGCGCATAAAAAAGTATCCACTATGGATTCAGCAAATTGGGGAAAGGAATAAACCAATGCTTCCCAATTTTGGAAAATATCACGCCAATTACCCTCATAATCCAGGCGTTGCGTACCATCCTCTTTTTTTAGATTGATGGAAAACCTGTTCCAAGGCCGGCTGGGATCTCCATGCCTTCGGCTAAATGTAAGCGGGAGATAGGTATTCAGCAGACGCCGAAGGTTGGGGTCATCCAATGCGGCGGCGCGAGAACGCATCTCCGACTGGAGAAAACGATCTGGCAGAGCGGCAAAAAAATCCGCGTGAGCAGCTGCAAGCGCGTGGTTGTGAGCGTAAATGAAATCGAGTAAGTCAGATTTTTCGATCCAGTAGGAATTGGCAAAGATCCCACCTCGCATCACATTGAAAAGCACATTGGAATAATGGTGAGCGCTGGCATTGGTTTTTTCTGAAGCCTGGATACCATCAGCATTCGTAACAATTTTCTGCAAGTTATAAGTACTGAAGTCAATGTCCTGTTCGATGGCCTGCTGCTTTACATCCAGCGGGTCTTTAAGGAAATCTCGCAGGCGCGCAAGAGCGGAATGGTCCTGATCGACGTCCGCTACCAGATACCAGCTGATTTCTTGTCCTGCGTCCAAGTGCAGGTTCGCGTTTACGAGATACGCGCCGCGTTCACCCCTAACCTCAGTCTCGGTTTCAAGCCCTTCCCCAAAGCGGAAGTTTGGCAACTGTTTGGTGGAAAGCAATACATGTTGGGGGGTCAACCCTACCTGATAGACTACATTGACAGCCAGCGATTCACTTGGTTCAGCCAGGTCGGTTAATCTGGAATTAAGCGCGTACAAACCCAGGTTCGTTTCTTCGTCCAGTTCGCTGCGTTTGTAGGCATCCAGCAGGCAGCTGTACATGTTTTGAGTGAGGGAGGTGACGTTCGCTGGCAGAATATTTTGAAAACCGTCCAGCATTTCCACGTGACATGGCTTCTTTGAATGACTAATTTCGCGCAGCCAGGCTGTCTTAATAAAACCAAAACGGTTTCCCGTGCGCCAAACATAGCGCATAAACAGCTCAAGAGAGAGATTAATTTCTTCAAAGATCAGGGTTGTTCCAGGAATATTTTTGTATAGATTGCGTTCGACGTGATATTGACCGTCTTGCCGGATTGAAAATGGCTCCCAAAGCCATGTTTGCGCGCCGCGTGTAACACGCAGAATGGTTTTCACGCCGGTGTTTTCGCTATTTTCGGTAAGTTTATCTTCGGTGTAGTATGGAAACAACGCGTGTTCCACATTTACGCGCCCAGCGGTTAGGCCGCCTGTGGAAGAAATGAACAGCCAGTGATCATCACCGCTGACAATGCTCATAAAAAAAGGCTGCATGGCATCGTTGTGCTGTATTTTGTAAAACGTCTCACCCAGGATATTTACATAACTACCATTGGGTTCAACCGGGGGCGGGGTGAGCAAGGTTTCGCCAATAAAAGTCGATGTGAAATTGGAAGGCATGTTATTTTTCTCCATCGCGCTAAAGCTGAGTGATTTTTACCCAATCTACCACAAACAGAGCCTTGTTGTTTTGGATTTCCCGTACGGTCAGGGTTGGAAGACCATAGTAAGGTTGGCGAACTCCATTCGTCTTGAAGGGATAGGTGCCGCCCAGCGCAAGGTTTAGGATTAAGAATTTTTCGGTATCAAATGCCCACGGTCCAAAGAATTCCACCATTGGCCGTGTAATACGATAAGCCAGCTCATCATCGACAAAAAACGAAAGACATGTGGGTGAACATTCGAGGGAATACACATGCCACTCAGCGATGCTGTCGGGGGCGGAAAAGTATTTTTTGTTAACCAAGGCTGCTTCCCCAGAATATGAGCTCCCATGAACAGCCATACTCATCCAGTCAGGTTCTCCTACCGCCTCCATGATATCAATTTCACCGCAGGCAGGCCATGCCCCCGAGATGCCAATCGCCCAAAAAGCGGGCCACAGCCCCTCAATGGCTGGCATTTTCATACGAGCGGAAACGCGCCCATAGCGGAAAGTTACTTTCCCACGGGTATGAATCCGCCCGGAGATAAAATCAAGGTTAGCACCTTGATTTGTGCGGAAACCCGGGCTGCTGCGCGCATGGATTATCAGAGCACCGTCACAATCTCTTTCATTTTGGGAGATGTAGACGGTCTCTGATGAATCCACATAAGCTTGTTGTTCCTGGTTGTATATATTCCCGGTAATTTCTACATTCCAAATATCTCGATTGAGATACGGCGCTGTGAAATCATCAAAAAAGACGGTTTCAGGGTTGCTTCTCATAAACGCGAACATAATCTACGAGATATTGGGACGGGAAAACCGTCTCTAAACTGACCAGGCCGCCCAGCGTACCACCGACCGCCAGGTTGAGGATAAAGAAAAAGGGTTGATCAAAAACCCACGAACGGCTGCCTACATCTTCGCGAGTGACCGTATGGTAAGCGCTGCCGTCGTAGAACCAGGTAATCTGATCCTGGTCCCATTCGATCGCGTAAGTGTGGAAGTCATCAGCGACATTGTAAGACTGGCGATTCCACTTGCTAAAGCCCAACGCGCCGGAATAACCCGGGCCGTGCAGCGTTCCCATTATCAGGTCAGGCTCTTTGCCAAGGAATTCCATGATGTCAATTTCGCCGCAGTCAGGCCAACCCGCTGTACTAAAATTTGAGCCGAGCATCCAGAATGCCGGCCAGAAGCCCTTGCCTTCAGGCACTTTTAGGCGGGCTTCCAGCCGTCCATACTGAAATTCCTGCAAGCCTTCACTTTTCAAGCGGGCAGAGGTGTAATAGTTTCCTTCGTACTTTTCCTGACGCGCCTCAATTACCAAGAAACCGTTTTCGGTCCGCGCGTTTTCTTGTCGGTCGGTGTAGTATTGCATTTCTCCGTTGCCCCAACCGTGACCGCCCAAATCAAAGGTCCAATTCTGGCGGTCAATTTGCGCGTCATCAAACTCATCGTGCCAGACGAGCGTCCAACCCTCAATCGGCGGGATGGGAGTGGCAGTTGGCTGCTGATTTAGGCCGAAACCGCCGTTGGCGCAACCCGACGCGCTAAGAATCAGGCTGGCGCTAATTAGTAACGACAGAAAAATGGAGAGGCGTTTCATGGATTTTTTTGGCTATCCCTTTACCGCGCCGGCTGAAAGGCCCGAGACGATGTAACGCTGCAGAACGAGGAACAAAACCAGCATTGGCAAGGTCAGGAGAAGCACAGCGGCTGCTAAGGTTGGCCAGTTGCTGCCATACACGCCCTGGAAGACAATCAATCCGCGGGTTATTGGGTAATAATCCTTATTTGTCAGGTAAATCGTCGGGGCAATAATTTCATTCCAAATTCCAATGGCATGCATGACCACAACAGTGGCAATCGCTGGTCGAATCAGCGGGATGATGATTGACCACACAAAACGGAAGTAACCGCAGCCGTCCAAGGCAGCAGCTTCATCCAACTCTTTGGGAATGGTCTTGACATAGTTGACCAGAATAACAATTCCGATTGGATTAACAATAAACAACATGATGTAACCAATGGGATTGTTATACAAACCCAAATTTAGGATCAGTTGGAATTGCGGAATGAGCGCGGGCGGCAGAAAGAGGGCGATGACAAACAAGGTCAGAAACGCGCCTGAGAATTTAATGTACTTGCGCGCGATTGGAAATGCCACAAAAACAGCTGTGAGGATATAAATCGATGTTGCTGCAAAAGTGTAAAGGACGGAGTTTAGCAGGTACTTGGGAAAATTCGCTTTGTTCCATGCTTCGATGAAGTTCGCAAAATTTAACTCCGTTGTTAAACTGGTGGCATCCTTCATGAACGATGGCATTGTCTTGAGCGACGTGTTGACCAGCATGAAGATAGGTCCCACATAAAGCAGAGCCAGAAAAATCAAGACTGCATATGAGCCGACTTTTCCCCAGGGTATTTTTTTCATCGTTTTCGGTTGGGAATTCATCCTAAAATCCTCCGTTCTCTGCGTTGCAGAATATATTGCACTGACATACCAATGACGAGTACCAACAAGAACAGAATGATGGATGCGGCGGCGGCATATCCCTGTCGGAAGCTGCTGGAGGTACTACCTGACGTCTGCCCAAAGCCGGTGGCGTAGATGAGGTACCCCAACACTTGTGTCCCATTCCGATAACCTACCAACACCAAGAAGAGCTGCCATGCCTGTAAACTGCCGATGATATTCAATAGCAGGTTAGTATTCACGCTTGGCGTAAGCAAAGGCCAGGTAACGTTGCGGAAAAGCTGCCAGGTGTTTGCGCCGTCGATACGCGCAGCCTCGTACATATCACTGGGGATGGTCTGCAACCCTGCGATGAATATCATCATCGTTGTTCCCATGTTCGCCCATATTTGAATGAAAATCACCCATGCGAAGGCCTCGGTTGGTTGACCTCCCAAAAATTCCGACCGCAATCCAAACACCGACAGTATTTTGGCCGCGGGTCCCCCCAGTGGATAAAGAAACAGCGACCACATCAAACCCTGAATTACCACACCCAAAATTACGGGCATGAAATAAATCGTTCGAAACAGATTGGTCCCTTTTAGTTTTTGATTTACCAGCAAAGCGACAAATAGCCCCAGCGTAAATTGAACCAACGTGACGGTAATACTAAAAATCAAGGTTCGCTGCAGCGCTGCCAGGTTGTCTACCGAAGCGCGGCCCATGAAGAGGAATTCACGATAGTTATCCAGGCCAACCCAATTCACCGTGGCGCCCTTGATACCAGTGGCATTCGTTAAAGAATAGACAGCTGTTGCCATAGAAGGGCCAAGCGCGATGATGAAGTAGAAAAGCAGCCCAGGTAAAAGCAGCAAGTAGGGGGTCCACTTCGACTTTTTTCGGCCAAAATGATAGGACATAACAGCACCTGTTCCTTTCAATAATAAAACTTGGGCTCCCTGTTTTGGCAGGAAGCCCAAGCGAGAAGAGCCTGTTACTTTACAGCGTCCAGTCCGGCCTGCAGATCGGCTTGAACTTTGTCTGCCAGAACCTTCGGATCATCATCTGTGCCGAAAGGCTTGAAGTAAGAAGCCCAAGGATTCGCGAACTGGCCAGCGCCCTTGGGAGCAATCCAGTACTGTTCATAACCCACGCGGAAGTTAGCCAGGAAGGGGGCGATTTCGCCACCAATCTTGGTGTTCAGTTTTGCGGAGGGTTGAGTGGGGATGAAGCCAACGGCATCCACAAATGCCTGGTAGTTGGCGGGATCCGAAAACTCCTTCAGGTATACAAGCGCGGCATCTTTGTTGGGAGTGTTAGCGGCAATCGCCCAACCCTGGTCATACTTGCCGAACCAATACTTGTTGTCATCGGCTTTATCCGAGGCGGGGAAGGGGATGTAACCCCAATCAAAGGCGGGCTGGGCAGCTTCAATGGCAGGAGCATACCAGCTGCCGCCAGGGAACATCGCCACTGCGCCTGAGGCAAAGCGGCCCGGGGCGGCATCGCCGGCGATACCACTCGCGCCTTCTTCCATCATATCGCGAGCGTAAACCTGCATCTTGGTCCACATTTCCAGGGATTTCTCGTCATTCCATTTAATCGTGCCTTCCCACAATCCCTTTACCAATGCAGCCTGATCCGGGTAAATAGCGCCAAGCAAACCGTAGGCTCCCACAAAAATCGGCCAGCCATCTTTACCACCAGCGGTCATGCACGGAATGCCGTTAGTCTTTAATGTTTCACAGGCGGCTACAAGCTCAGTCCAGGTGGTGGGGACTACAATTTTGTACTGCTCAAGGAGCTGTTTGTTGTAGTAAACACCGCTGTAAATCACTCTCCCCAGATTAATGGAGTAGACTTTGCCATTGTAGGAACCGGCATCATTAATGGTGTTATCATCGTAATTTTTGAGGAAATCCTGACCAGTCAGGTCCAACAGCAAACCAGCATCAATTAATTGCTGCCAGTTGGGGGGTTCAACCATTTTCATATATGGCTGAGCGCCATTGGCAAAGCCAAAGATATCCAGCACATCGATATCATTCGCTGAAAGTCGGGTCTGCGAAACAGTGCTGAGGTCGTTGGCATTCACGACGGACATATCCACAGTAATATTGGGGTACTTTTCCTGGAATGTTTTATTAAAGGATTCCATGAAAGCAACCATTGGGGGGTTTTGGTGAACCAACACGCGTAAGGTCACCTTTTCTGCTGGCTTCTCGCCACCAGTGGGTGCAGCAGGCTCAGCGCTCGAGCCGCAGGCACCTAGAAGGATGGCAAACGTCAAAAACAAGCTTATGATTGTAAATATTCTCTTCGACATCACAAATTCTCCTTTTTAAAGTACTAATTGAATTTAGGGTAGTCAGATTGACTACAGGATAATTAATGATAAGGGAAATCTTGGGTGGGTGTCTTGGAGAAAAGCGTGATTTGGTTGGATAAAACATAGAAGCAAGCTTTTGGATAAGATTGGCCAAAGGCTTTCTATGGGTAAAGACCCTCATTAACGGTCATCACAAGTATGATAATTAGCATAACTGAAAAAGACCCAATCAAATTGGGAGGTGCCGTATCTTTAAGTTCGCCGGTAAGTCTCAGGCGGAAGGCCTGTTTCACGGTGAAAGACCCGGCTAAAGTAACTGCTGTCACTGAACCCTACCGCCCAGGCAATTTCAGTCACGCTCAGCGCGGTCTCTTTTAACATCTTTTTGGCCAGATGTATTCGATAACGTTGTAAATACTTGATCGGAGTGACACCCAATTCCTGCCGAAAACAAAAGGTCAGGTAATCTTCAGCGATATTAATATGTTGGGCTATTTCACTCCGGGTGATTGGACGAGCATAATTTTCGTGAATAAAAACCATTGCCGTGCGTACTAGCCGCTGCGCGTCCAAACTTAGATGGCGTTTTCGTTCTATCACCGCGCTAATATGCGCAATGGTCTCGTTGGCCGCGAACATTCCTTTTTGCATCACTAGCGCTACGCCTGCGTTTAAGCGAGCCAGATCCTCTTCGGATAGTTCTTTGCCAGTAATTACTATTACCGGGATGTTACGCGTCCAAGGCGCCTCATGTATCGCTTGCAGGACCTCAAAACCGTCCATTTCTGGCATCTGCAAATCCAAGAGGACGAGGTCAACTTTTTCTTGAAGCAAGAGGTTGAGGGCTTCGCGTCCATTTTGCGCTGCTAATACCCGGTTGGTGGGAGAATGCAAACGTAACAGGCGGGCATGCATTTCCAATGTATTAATGTCGTCATCCACCACTAAAAAGGTCCGCGCTGTCTGCCCCTCAGATCCTACCTGGGTCAGGTTTTGGTCAAGGGCGCGTAAAAGCGCTTCCGGTTCGATGGGCTTGGTCTAGTAGTCTAGTTTGAGCAAGGTGATGCCCTGAGCCAGGGTGCTTGAAAACATGACAGGGATATCCTGCGCAGATGGCAGGTTCTTGATAATCTTCATAGCGCGCCAGGCAAGGTCGGATTGGTCATTCACTTCGATAATGATGGCTTGCGGCGGAGAGACTGCCAAAAGCGTTTGCCACTCCTGTGGTTTTTCCAGGGGCGCTTCCGTCAGTTTTACATGCAGCTTACGCAAACGGTCTCTAAAATGCTTGCGATTCGCTGCGGATTGATATAGCAGCAAGATATTTTTTTCACCCTCTTTTTCTATGCTGGTAAGCGGTTGCGATTCGTGAGGTATAAATTCTGGAAGCAATGCCCAAAACTCCGCGCCGCCTTCTTCCTTACCGTCTGAATTTAAACCGATTTGACCTCCATGCATCTCAACAATCGTCTTCGAGATAGAAAGACCTAACCCCAAACCCGGGTAGCCTCCCACTTTACTGCGCTCTGTCTGGTGAAAAGCATCGAAAACTTTTCCTTGCTCTTCCACTGGGATGCCAATGCCAGTGTCTCTCACAGATATTCGGGCTTGTCCATTCTCGTGAGTCAGTCTTAAACTGACTTCACCATGACCGGTGAACTTGACCGCGTTGCTGACAAGATTGAGCGCTACTTGACGCAGGCGGGTGCGGTCACCCCATACCCAAATGGGCTCGTCAGGAAAGTCGGTATACCACCGCAATCCCTTGTCTTGGGCTAATTGCGCGCCGCTATCGGAAATAATCCGTAAAGTTTCTCGCAGATCCACCGCTTCACTGTTTAAACGCAGCTGCCCGGCTTCGCTCGAAGCCAGGTCAATCACGTCATTAATTAGCCCGCCCAGATGTTGAGAATAGGCAAAAATCCGCTCGATATCACGGCGAGTGTTTTCCGGTAAAGAAGCGTTTTCCGCGTCACTCTCCTCCAGGATTAACCCACTTAAGCCAACAACCAGGTTTAAAGGCGTGCGCAATTCGTGACTGATTGTAGAAAGAAAACGGCTTTTAAGGCGATTTGCGTCTTCAGCAACCTTTCGCGCTTCGGTAGTCTGACGATACAAACGGGCGGTATTTAGCGCGCTGCCCAATTGTTGAACGATTGACCCAAACAAATCCAGCTTTCCGGTATCGAAAACCATGAAGCCTATTTGACCGGTTTGATCCGTCAAAGGGATAAGGGTAAGTTGAAAGGAACAACCGTCATCAAATTGTTTTTCAGGATGGTAATCTTTACTCCGAAAACGCCTCAGCGGTTCTTGCGGAGCAAGCGCGTTTCGCAGTACGCTCCAGGCGAACGGGTCGTCACCTTCTGGTTCAAAAATGATAACGTTCGCCAGTTCAATTCCCAATATTGGCAGGTAGCGCGCCAAAATATCAAAAATTTGGTTCTCATCCAGCGCCGTTAAGAACCGCGCTGCAAGCAAACTCAGTCGACTTGTATCCCAGCGTTCATTCAGAACATACTGATGGTATTGCTGCTGCACTTGCGCGCTAATCGTCACGCGAGCTTCGTCCAGCATCTTCCGCGCCAAAGGCGTTTCGCCAGCATCGTTCAGGGTCTGCCCCAGCATTGAGATCGCGTCCTGCCAAATGTTAGCTCCGTCCTGACTTTTTATGGTATGCGCCAACACATCCTTCATCGCGGCGCGAAAGGCGCCTGGGCTGTTAGCCTTACAGCTGACCTCGAATGCGTTTATAAGATTTTGGCATAATGCCAGCGTTTCTCTTTCGGATAGGTCAAAAGTTTGCTTTTGGATTTTTGCGGCAATTTGGCGCGCTAAGGGCTCTTGGGCGTTGAGAGATTCTTCCGTTGGGAAGATTGCTCCACAGCCGCACGACGAGCGAACCACCAGAAAGGTATCCACTTCAGTAGACTCGGGTAAGGGTTGTTTGTGTACAAGATGCTTGTACATTTGTTCCACTGCCTGATAGCCCATATTAAAAAGCGGCACATGCACACTGGTCAGTGCAGGTTGGTGGATCGCGCCTTCCAGACGGTTATCAAAACCAATTACTGCCACATCCTCAGGAACGCGCAGGCCGGCCTGTACCAATGCATCCATTGCCCCGATGGCTGATTCATCATTACTGGCAATCAACGCATCGAAGTTAGCCCCGCTCGCCAGGATTTGCTTTGTACTGTTTAGCCCCCCCGTCATACACATGACGGCTATAGACAACCAAGCGGTCATCGTGAACCAGACCCAACTCAGAGCTTACTTTCCGGAATGTATCCAGGCGCTGACCCGAATCCCCAAGCAAATCTTCAGAAGAGCCAGCAAGAAACGCTATGCGCTGTCGTCCATGCGCTACCAGGTGTTTCACAGCGGCAGAAATCCCAGCCGCGTTATTTGCCTTAATGGTTGGACCCGGTTCCCCGGAACCGATAAATAAGATAGGGAGCCTATTGGCAGTAAGACGTTGCAGGTTTTCGGCTCGGGCAGCAGAATGTAAGGGAACGGCGACGATCAATCCGTCAACATTCCAAGGACCAATCGGAACGAAATCCTGGTCTTCCGCAGCCTCAGGCCACGCCGGACGGTATGGGTCGCTGGGGCTGGCAGAAGGTCCTATCCCACAACCGAACAACACATTACAGTCCAAATGCTGGGCTGCCCGGCTCATCCCGCGAAAAATCGGCTTCAGATAGCTCAGATTTGTCGCAGTGCGGTAAAACTGCCAACCAGCGAGTATACCTATTGTCGGGCGGGGAGTTGGCGCAGAATTCATGATATCTGGGTGTATGAATATTGGTACAACATATTGAAATTTTCTAATGAGAGAATAACACAAAACACACACAGGGGCAATGCTTACAGGACTGCTGAGCAGTATCGGAGGGTTTTATCCTTGGTTTTGGTTTTACAAGTTGTAAGGTTCCGATTGCCTGGCAAGGTTTGAGTGGAAGTCATCAGGGTAGAAGATTTTTCAAAGCAACCCGAAATCGCGCAAACGCAGGGGATGACCCTAAACCAAGACTGCAGCCGTTCAAACACGCGTTCCGATGCAAGTCCCCGCCTTGGAATGCATAATTGCTTGCAAAATCATGTTAAAATCCAAGCATAAAGTAATAAATAAACCTTCCTTAAAAACCAAGGAGCCACAGCATGTCCCGCCCCGCCGCCCTTACCCCCGGTATCTATCACGGCCTGAACAAAAAGCCCCCGTTCTTTGAGGGCTGGTACTACAAGCTGGGCAGCGCAGATGAAAAACACAAGCTTGCCATCATTCCCGGCGTCATCCTCGGGCAGGACGCCCACGCTTTCGTCCAGGTGTTGGATGGCGTGGAAGGGACGGCCGCCTATATCAATTTCCCCTTGCAGGATTTCCAGGGGGGGGACCCCGAGCGTTTCTCTGTTCGGCTTGGCGCAAACCAGTTCGACAGCCATCATCTGAAGGTGGCGTTGGATGACCCCGAATGCCAGCTCAGCGGTGAAATTGAGCTTGGTCCCTTCAACCCCTGGCCAGTCACCTGGCTCTTGCCGGGAGTGATGGGTTGGTTTGCCTGGGTGCCGGGGATGGAGTGTTACCACGGCGTCCTCAGTTTTGACCACAGCCTGCAAGGCAAGCTGACCCTCAACGGCAAGGAGATGGATTTTAGCGGCGGCCGGGGCTACATGGAAAAGGATTGGGGCAAGAGCTTCCCGGCTGCGTGGGTCTGGTTTCAGAGCAACCATTTTCAGAACCAACGCGCCTGCATCACCGCCTCGGTGGCGCTGATTCCCTGGCTGGGGAACACCTTCAAGGGCTTCATTGTCGGCTTTTGGTAGGAGGGCAAACTTCACCGCTTCACCACCTACCTGAACAGCAAAATCGAGCAGTTGGATATCGCAGACACGCATGTGGACTGGGTGCTGCGAAATCGCACGCACCGCCTGCGCCTGAGCGCTTACCGGGCGGAAGGCGCTGCGCTGCGCGGACCCACCCACCTGGATATGGGCAAACGCGTGATTGAGACGCTGAACGCGTCCATCCACGTAAGGCTGGAAACGCTGCAGGGCGAAGTGTTATTTGACAGCACCGGAGAAAACGCCGGGCTGGAAGTGGTCGGGGATTTGCAGAGATTAATGGTAAGCAAAATATAATGCCTCATTTGCCAATCAGCTAGCGTTAATCAGCTGTCTGATGCGGCAGCAAAAAGCGAACGACGGGGAAAAGGAGCCTAATTCGAAAGTTAAGGATTTGTAAATATGGTGTTCCGCCAATAAATCCCATTGCGACTTAATAGAAGCCCTGTAAGTGATATCGGATTCTTTATGAAACTGAATGCTACAAGGAGGGCGTTAGGTAGTTAGACGCTGAATTCACTTAAAATTTATTGCCAGGCTTTCAAGAAGCTTCTGAATTAAACTATTGCATAACAATATCTGGCGTATTCTCGAGGTTTCTCTGCCTTCAAATCATCTGTGCGGATTATAATATTTTTAATAGGGAAACATCAATCTGGTACGAGGTGAAATATGCTGCCAGAAAAAGCATCTAAGGCAATCAAAAGTACCAAAAAACAACATATCGAAAAACGTAACCTTCTATCATCTTTTTTCATTACTCTCCTAATCGCTCTAGCATATCAGGAGATGATTGCCCCTGTGAGAGAGTCTCTGCATACATCTGGCATTAAATTGGAAACTCTTCTTATAATGACCATCTTTTTATTGACCACGATGCGATTCTTTGTCGGAAATCAATTACATTTGCTCAGCGAGTCACTCCTAAAGATGCCTGGCTTAGTTTGGTTCTACGATTTGATGGCAATAATTATCCAATCAGTTGTTCTGACATTTCTTGGTGGCGAATCATCGGTTGAGGCTAATCGCCAAACCCCCGTTAACTTTGTCCAATTATTAATTTTTGCTGTACATAATCGATGTTGTCTGGATAGCGTCACAGTGGATTTTAGGAAAACTAATCCCATCTTGGCGCCGGGCATTTATTCCATGGGCATGGGCTATTCTGAATTCAGTGTTAGTGATTTGCATGGTAGTGCTTGGTATAGTTGTCAAGGATGTTTTCTCGAGAGCGGGCATTATTAGCCTATTTGTTCTTAATCTGATCGGGTTTGGTGTGGATGTAGTACTGGTAGATTCTACGATGCCATCTAGGAAAATCATATGTCCTATCCGCAATAGTTGTTTCATGGGTGGATTTAACATTCTTTAGAGCAAAATTTTATTTACGAAGCTCTTCACATATTTACAAAACAATATTGACAATTGGATGTAAGTAACAATGAATAAATCCTTTTTTATTACGATGAGACGGTGGGCTTCTTAGTAAAGCAAAACCGAAAAGTGTCACAACCAGAAAAGTACAGAAACAATTAGATGAAAACGATAGATGTCCTTAACGAAAAAAACATAATAATCTCTATTAATGAAATAATTTATCGCGGCTTAGAATCCAGAACATCCCAACGTGATTTGCATTCCTTCCTTCAAAAAGAGATTTCAACGCTCTCTGAAAGATTTGCCTTAACGTCTAAGAAGGAGTTTGTAGTACGTAATTACTGTACGGACCATCGCAACGGTCACATTGACGTGGTTTGGTCCTCCGGTG
>JAGOML010000089.1:0-3609 GCA_017993575.1 Anaerolineaceae bacterium
GAAAAGTGTATCATGATTACCCTTTTCAGAAATATCAGGAATTGTTCTGAAGAAGAACCGGCAGCATGTTGATTTTGCCTTGAAAATATTCTATAGTATAGATATCCGGGAAGGTGTAACACAAACACCTGAACACCCGCTGTCGTCCAATAATTTTTAGAAACAACTCAATAGTATCTGCCGTCTCCAAGGGTTACTTTCTGTTGGAGTTGCTAATTGCCCACAAACCTGAATGTATTAAGCTTTCGCATAGAGAATCAATAATATCCAAGGAGGTTAGCCATGCGCAAACCAAGATTTTTACAGGCCTTAATAACGGTGACCTTGCTCTTTCTGCCGCTATCTGTCACTTCCGCGACGAACAGATCCGAAGCCGCCCTGCAGCTGCTGCCGGCCACGACACCCGGCTGGACGTTCACGGGAGACCAACTCTCGTTATATCTGGGATACAGCTGGATGCCGGCTGGCGATGTGAACGGCGACCGCTTTGATGACCTGATTGTTGGCGCTTTCGCTTATGACACGACCACGCTTACCAACGCGGGTCGGGTGTATTTCTTTACTGGCTCGGATATCGGGCTGGACCCCAGCAGTCCGGATTGGGTTATGGATGGTGAGCAGATAAATGCCTATTTTGGCCGCAGCGTGGCGGGCGCAGGAGATGTGAATGGGGACGGCTACGATGACGTGCTCATTGGCAGCTCCGGGTACGACCTTAGCGCCCCAGAGACGGCAGATGTCGGCAGAGTATATTTGTATTTTGGTTCAGCCTCTGGCCTGGATCTTTCGCCGAGTTGGCTATTTACTGGTACTCAAGCTGGCCAGGCTGTCGGCGCAAGCGCGGTGGGAATTGGGGATATTAACGGAGACGGCTACGATGATATCGCTATTGGCTCCAATAGCTGGGACGGGGAAACGACAGATGAAGGCAGGGTCTACGTTTTTTATGGTTCAGCCACTGGCCCGGCAATTATTCCTGATTGGACAGCTGAATCCGACCAGGAGTCCAGCTATTTTGGTCTGTCTATTGGCGCTGCTGGAGATGTCAACGGAGATGGTTACGCCGATTTGTTGGTCGGAGCGCACCAGTATGACAATGGCACCGCCGATGAAGGCGCGGCTTTTGCCTGGTACGGCTCGGAAACTGGCTTTGGAGAAACAGGTCATCCGGCTAATGCGGATTGGATGGCCGATAGCAACCAGACCGTGCGTTATTTCGCGTCATTCCTGGGAAGTGCCGGCGATGTGAACGATGATGGGTATGACGACGTGCTTATTTCCTCCCCGGAGCACGACTATCCCACCGCAAATGAAGGGGCTGTGTTCCTTTGGTACGGGTCTGAGGGCGGCATAAACGAGGGCGCGCCGGGCAACCCTGACAACGCGGACTGGCTGGCGAAAAGCAACTCCACCGGTTACGCGTTTGGCACCGTAACAGGCATCCCGGCTGATATCAATCACGACGGCTTTGATGATGTCATTGTTGGCTGCCAGTTGGGCACCCCGGGTATTTTTGTTTACTATGGCTCGGAGCAGGGTCCAAATCTGGGTGTGAACGGCGACATGACCAACTGGGACTGGCACGTGGACCAACCGGCCATCCTCGGAATGTATAATGCGTATTTCGCACGTCAGGCAGGCAGCGCGGGCGACTTAAATGGGGACGGTGTGGATGACATTGCCGCCGCAGCGCACTTTTACTACGAAGACCCGGAGGACCCGCACTACCGCGCCGGCCGAATTTGGGCGTACTACACCAACGCCGGCGTGATAAACGGTACAGTCACCTATAACGGTTCAGACCACCCGATTATTGAAATCGGCGCGCATCTGGTGTTGAATGGACCGCCAGAAACAGTAGATTATCAGTTCAGCGGAGCACCTTATTCTCTGCGCGGCTTGGAGGATGGGAGCTACTACATCTACGCGGTGATTGACTACGATGGTTCCGGAGGGCCACCGGACCCGACCGATCCGGTGGCGTTCTACGACCCCGACCACGACGGCAATCCGAACGCGGTGGTCATCTCCTCGGGCAATCGAATATATGACATTGACTTTGAAATCAATGGGATTGTGCTTTTCTTGCCAATTTTGTTGAAGTAAGACCAAGCGTGTGTCATGCTATTCAGGCGCGGCGCATTCCGCGCCTGAATGCATTAATGAGTTTGACTCAGGCGGGAAGCTGATCGGTTATCTGTACCAGCACTAAACCAGCGGCGTAATCCAAGCGCCTACACTTCAGCTAGCCAATATAGAAACGGGTAGGACACCAAACCAATGAAACAAACCAAATTTACACTTTAAGAAGCACGGAAAGCTCCACCGCCAGCTTGCGCAAGTTCCGGTACAATAGCAGCATGCTGCTCATCCATAATACTTCCTTCGTATATCAACTGACCCCGGCAGCCCAGCGCGGCGGAGAGCTTGGGACGCTGAACCCTGTGCCGAACGGCGCGGTTCTGCTGGACGGCGAGCGGATTCTCTCGGTCGGCTCGCCCGCGGAACTGCTGCTGCAGCATCCGGAAGCGGACTTGCTCGACGCGGGCGGCAACGCGGTTGTGCCTGGCTTTGTGGACCCGCACACTCACCTGGTTTGGGCGGGAGACCGCGCCAATGAGTTCGAAATGCGCCTGCAGGGCAAAACCTATATGGAAATCATGGCTGCTGGCGGGGGCATCGCGGCAACACTGAAAGCCACCCGCGCTGCCAGCCTGGAGCAATTGTTGGAAGAAACCCGCCCCCGCGCGAAAGTGGCATTCAGGCACGGGACCACTACGATGGAAGCCAAGACCGGCTACGGGCTGGACCTGGAAACCGAGTACAAGCAGATGGAAGTTCTGCTGCGCCTGGATGAGGAAGGCCCGCTGCAGATTATCCCTACCTACATGGGCGCGCACGCTGTTCCGCCTGAATTCAGTGGGGATACGGCTGGGTATGTGCGCTTTCTGACGACGCAAGCGCTGCCGGAACTGAAAAGCTGGTGGCAAACCCGCGCGCCAGGGCGGCCTTTGCCCTTTGTGGATGTATTCTGCGAAGAAGGGGTGTTTGACCTGGCACAAACCCGCGAGATTTTGAGCGCGGCTGCTGAACTGGGCTTTCCGCTCAAGTTGCACGCGGACGAGTTCGCGAACCTGGGCGGCGCCAGCCTGGCGGTGGAGTTAGGCGCGGTATCAGCCGACCACCTGGTGAAGACCTCCGCCGAAGACATCCTCAGGTTGGGCGGCTCGCAGACTGCGGCGGTCTCGCTGCCGGGCACGCCTTTTGGCCTGGCCCAAAGCGAGTATACCCCCGCCCGCGAGATTATCGCGGCTGGCGGAACCCTGGCGCTGGCTACCGACCTGAACCCGGGCACGACCTGGAACGAATCCATGCAGTTCATTCAGGCGCTGGCCTGCCGCTACCTCAAACTGACACCCGCGCAAGCGCTGGCGGCCGCGACCATTAATGCCGCGGCAGCGCTGGGGCTTGCTGACCAAATCGGCTCCATTAGCCCCGGCAAGCAGGCCGACCTGCTTATTCTGAACGTTCCGGATTACCGCATGCTCAGCTACCGTTACGGCACAAATCTTGTATCCACAGTGATTAAGAAAGGTGCCGTTTATCCGG
>JAGOML010000040.1:0-16803 GCA_017993575.1 Anaerolineaceae bacterium
TAGCTGACTTCATAGTTCACTTGCGCCGTGCTGGGGCGCACCATGCTGGAGAGAATGGCGTAATTCATTTCCTGCATCGTCATAGCAACTGCCGCGGTCTTGTGCTGTTTTGTGAAATCTTCCAGGCTAAGCGCGTCGCGGGTCAGCATGCTCAGTTTCGCGTACATGCCCTCGTAGTCTTCCGATTTCCAGTCATCCAGATAAGCTTGGGCTTCCTTCTCCACATCCGGGGCCTGGGTGAGCGCAAGCACAGGCGTCGGCAGCCCGGATTCAGGCGTAGCGCTTGGCGCGCTGCCAGTAGCTGGCAATTTCGCGCAGGCGCCTAACACAAATGTAAGAACCAGAAACAAGACCAGGTTTCGCCGTATTTTCATATCAATTCACAACTCAATCGTCCGCTTCGCAGCGGGCTAGGATGCCAGGGAATACCTCGCATTGGATTTCCAGGTGTCGCTGGCATAGCGCGGGGATATCCGCGTCTATTTGCAGCCCCGCCTGCCGCAGCAGGCAAAGCAGATGACACAAGGGCAAGCCCATGACGTTGGCATAACAGCCAGCCACGCTTTCAACCGGACGGAAGCCCTTGTGTTGAATGGCGTAGCCGCCAGCTTTATCCTGGTAGTCGCCGCTGGCAATGTACGCCTTTATCTCCTCGTCTATGTACGGGCGCATCAACACCCGCGTTTCACAGCACTCGGCTTGCACGAAGCCGTTTCCTCGCAGGTAAAGCGCGGTGTAAACCTGGTGCGTTTTGCCGCGCATCGCCGAAAGCATGGTAAAAGCCTCAGACGCGTTTGCGGGTTTTCCCAACACGCCGCCTTCATACGCGACAATTGTATCCGCGGAGAGAACCAACGTGTCTGCCTGCACAGTTTCGTTCTTCTCTTTCGCTAACCTTTGCACATATTCCAACGGATTAAGGTCGTCAGAAATACTTTCATCAATGTCAGCGGATTGGCAGGTGAACGGAAGCCCAAATAAGCCCAGCAGTTCTCTGCGCCGCGGGGATGCTGACGCCAGAACAAGTTTTCGCTCTATCATAGCGGAAAAGATTCTAACATAGATGCGCTGGCAGCGAATCAATCGTTAAAGCTTGCGAAGTCCTGTTATAAAGGTGTCATTCTCTTCGGATGACGTAAGCGTCAAAATCACGCGCCAGAGTAGTGTCAGGGAAAACCGCGCACGCTTCGGCCAGAATTTCTTCATCGCTGTAGCGGCGGGAAACATGCGTGAGAATCAACTGCCCGACACCGGACTCTTTTGCCAATGTCGCCACTGTGCCGGCTGTGGTGTGCCCAAACTCACGCGCCATCGCGGCTTCTTCCTCCAAATAGGTCGCTTCGATGACCAACGCGTCTGCGCCGCGAACGTGCTCCAGCAGCCTCTCCGGTTTACCCACATCCCCCACTACCACCAGGCTCGTGCCGGCTTTTTCCTCGCCAAGCACCTGGTCTGGTTCAATCACGCTTCCATCCGGCAAAGTGATAGCTCTACCGGCCACCAGGTCCTTGCGCCATGGCCCTGGCGCGATACCCAGCGCTTCCGCTTTCTCAGGCAGAAAAGGCCGACGCGGAAATTCATCAAAGCGGAAACCCAAAGACGCTGAGCCGCGGTGCTCAACTGGAAAAGCCCGCACCACGAAATCTTCGGTTTCGAAAATTAAGCCTGGTTTGACATCAAGGAGATTAATAGGCATGGGAGGTTGCGTTCCGCGCAGTACCACTCCATTAATCAAATCATCGACGCGCTCCATGGTGTGGCGGCTGCCGTAAATATTGATTTCCTCAATTGCTTCCCAGCGCATAAAAGTGGAAATAAGCCCCGCCAGCCCCAGAATATGGTCAAGATGCCCGTGCGTAAGCAGAATGTGGTTTAAACGTTTGAACCCAATTCCGGATTTCAAAATCTGCCGTTGGGTGCCCTCACCGCAGTCAATCATAAAGCGGTGTTCGCCGTGTTTGACGACCAGGGAAGAAAGCCCTCTTTTTATAGAGGGCGCGGAAGCCGATGTGCCGAGAAAGACGAGTTCAAACAAGGTGAAAAAATGTCTCCGCCAGGCTCTGACTTACTTGCCGCCGCCTGAGACCTGACGCAGCAAGCCCAAAGCGCCCAAGCCTACCTGCAGCGCCTGAGACGCAGTTACCGGGGAGCTCTTGCCTGCGGCTTCCGATTGTTTAATCAGAATCCTGGCTGCCTCATATCCCAACAAGGCGCCTAAGGCCGTGCCAACAATTAAGGTTACAGTTTTTATAGAGGATTTCATCTGAATATTCCTTTTTTCCAACTGGATCGCAGCGCAGAGAATAAACCCTGCAGTTCTGCTAACTTCTGTGAGACGCCCACGAATGGCGCGAGCACTGCCCGGCTGCCATCTTCCGCTGCCGCGCCAATGGAACGAAATACGCCAAACGCTTGTTTCCCCGCGCCTGGCAGCCAGGCTGAGGCCTTGGAAACAGCCACAATCAGCGCGACCAGGATAACGAGAGAAACCAAAAATACGAGCATTACCGGGAGCGCGATTGCGACCAGCGCTGCGGCCGCTATCCCTTCGGTACTGCTGCCAAGCTCCCCGGAGTAAATAAGCAGCAAAACAAAGCCGGCAATCAATAAGGCGCAAATAAGCAGCAAAGGAAGGAATATTTGCCAGAAACGTTCGCGCGCGTGCGCCTGTTCGGGAGTGCCTTTTTCGTGGTCCGTTCGCTTGGTGGCTCTCATGCAGTTATTGTAGCATGAGAATCCCTGAAATCTGAGCCCTGCAGCGGGAGCTTATATGTGGAACACCCAGTTTCTTAAAAATAATGTATAATCTCTGTTACAAAAACATGAATTGCCCGTGAGTTCTGCGCGAGCTTGCTCATGGAGATCATGGCTTTGAGGACCGCACGCTTCTGCGTAGGTCTTGCATGGATAGTAAACCGCCGGATTTACCGGCTTATAAATTGGTACAAAAATGCGCATTGCTTGGCTTATGAAAAAACAAACGACGAAGGGTTTGTCTGAACTATTTCAAATTCCACCGGGGAGAAACACCCTGGTGTGATCACCTTCAGCGCTTGCTAAGCCAGACGAGTTGATACGAATAATAGGTACCAAAATATAATAAAATCCTGACACAACGCTGCGCTCAGCTTTGGGCAAAGCGCGTGATTTCGGATTACTTGCTGTCATCGAAGCCGTGGTCTCCCCCAGACCATGGCTTTGTTGGATTAAATGGACAAGGTAATCACCGCAATCGAAGCTCAAAAGCGCAACCGCCAGCGATTGAATATCAGCCTGGACGGTGAGTATGCTTTCTCGCTCGACCGCCTCACTGCCGCCTGGCTGAAACCAGGTCGGAAACTGACGGCGGATGAGATTAAACAGCTTCAGGAGCAGGATGAACTGGAAAGCGCTCATACCAGAGCGCTGCACTTCCTAAGCTTCCGCTCCCGCTCCATTCAGGAGGTGCGCGATTACCTGATGCGCAAAGGCTGCAGCCCGGAGCATATAAGCGCGGTGCTCTGCCGCCTGGAAGAAGAAAGCTTTCTCGACGATGCCCGTTTTAGCAGGGAATGGCTCGAGAACCGCAGCGCGTTTCGTCCGCGCGGCGTCAGCCTCATCAAAGCTGAACTGCGTCAAAAAGGCGTATCTAACGAAGTCATCGAAACAAGCCTCGCTCAGGCCGATCTGCAGGAAAGCGAATTGGCCCTCAAAGCTGCCCAGCGCGTTGTTGGGCGCTATGCCGCGCTCCCACAGGAAACTTTTCGCCTCAGGCTGGGCGCTTTTTTGCAGCGCCGGGGGTTTTCCTTCGCGGTAGCATCTTCAACGGTGCGCCGCTTGTGGAATGAATCGCAGAACTCCAGAGACGGGCAGGACATCATATAAAAAATGGAGTATTGGAAAACATGGAACTATATAATTTTTTCGCACAGGGACCCATCCTGAGGGAGCCGCAGGGCTTTTTATTTCTTGGGCTTGCGCTCGCGCTTGGTTTAGCGCTCGGTTTTGCGCTTTTTTCCACGATTCGCAAGAATAAAGAAGAAAAGCTCCGCACGTCCGCCAAGGATATTATCACAGCGGCGGAAGAACGCGCCAAACAGACTGAGTTGGACGCCAAGGACGCGGCGCTGAAGATTATCCGCGACGCTGAGGTGGATTTGCAGCACCGCCGCAGTGAGCTCAACAAAGAAGATGACCGCCTGGTCAAACGCCGCGAAGAATTGGACCACCGCTTTGACCAGATGCAGCAGCGCGAGGCTGCCCTGAACAAGCGCCAAAGCGCCCTGGACCGGCGCGCCAACGAAATCGAGACGCTTGCCGGACAGCGCGTTGAAGAGCTGCAGCGGGTCGCCGAGTTGTCTGTCGATGAAGCTAAAGCTCTCCTGCTCGAAGAAGTTACCCAAACTTCGCGCGGGGATATGATGCGCATCATCCGCCAGTACGAAAATGAAGCCCGGGAGATGGGGCAGGAAAAAGCGCGTGAATTGATTGCCGATGCCATCCAACGCGTTGCTTCGGACCGCGTGGCAGAGGTGACCACCTCGCTGGTGACGCTCCCCAATGAGGAGATGAAAGGCCGCATCGTCGGCCGCAACGGGCGCAATATTCGCTCCTTTGAACAAGCGGCCGGCGTGGATGTGATTGTGGACGATACCCCTGAGGCGGTTACTATATCCTGCTTCGATTCAGTGCGCCGCGAAATCGCGAAGCGAACCCTCAGCCGCCTGGTTGTGGACGGACGCATTCACCCCGCCTACATTGAAAAAATCCTGAACGAGGAACGGCAGAAGATGGACGAAGACATCCTCAAAGCGGGCAACGAAGCCGCCTACGAAGCCGGCGTGCATGGGCTGCATCCCGAAATTATCAAGAAACTTGGCCGCCTGAAATACCGGACTTCTTACGGTCAGAATCAGCTGGCGCACGCCGTGGAAACCTCAAAGATTGCCAGCGTGCTCGCCTCTGAATTAGGCGCGAATGTGGAAGTGTGTAAAGCCGGCGCGCTGCTGCACGACCTGGGCAAAGCGATGGACCATAACACCGAAGGCACGCACGCCATCATCGGCGCGGAATTTGCCAAGCGGCACGGTGTCAGCGCGGCAGTGGTCAACGTGATTGCCTCTCACCACCATGAAGTAGACCAGAGCTCTGTGGAAGCAGTCATCGTGGAAGCTTCAGACGCAATTTCTGGAGCCCGACCCGGTGCCCGCCGCGAAGACCTGGAGCAGTATATCAAACGACTCAAGTCGCTCGAAGCGGTGGCTAACGCGCACCAGGGCGTGGAGTCCAGCTTCGCAATCCAGGCCGGCCGCGAGGTGCGCATTATCGTCCGACCGGATGAGATTGACGATTTGGCCGCGCACGAAATGGCGAAGTCGATTGCCACCGAGATCGAAGAAACCATGCAGTACCCCGGCCAGATCCAGGTGACGGTTATCCGCGAGACACGCGCGGTGACCTACGCCAAGTAATTTCCTATGAATTACCCAGAGCCCCCGCAGTTGCGGGGGCTCTTTGTTTGTTGAAGCAAGCATCGGCATCTTCGTGGAATGGACCAAACATTCTCGTTCTGAGCCGATGTTTAGATGCCAATTCAAGGCATAGAAAGATCTTTTACTTCCTAATTTTGACCGAAAGGGTACCGGGATAACTGCTCGGCCTCGCGCGGACAAGCCCAGCAATCGCGAGAACATCTATGACGCTCAAGATGGCATGCGTCATGCTTTTGCTCTCCCTGAATTCGCGGCTAAATTAAAAAGGGGTTATGCGCTTTTTCGTATCCAACGCTGCTTGCCGGCCCATGACCAGGCAGCAGTTTGGTCTCATCAGGCAGAGTGAATAGTTGCGTCCGGATAGCCTGAATCAAGGTCGGGTAATCCCCGCCGGCAAGGTCAGTCCTGCCTATGCTCTCGCGAAAAATCGCATCACCAACGATGGCTGCTCCCAATTCCGCGCAGTAAAAAACCACAGACCCGGGGCTGTGGCCAGGGGTTTCCCGCACCTCAGCAATTGATGCGCCGCTTTCCGGGACTAATGCCAGCTGTTGCCCATCAAAAAAATCGATGTCAACAGGCGGCAATGGGCTAACCTGGAATCCAAAGTTTGCTTTTAGCCCATGGGTGAGCGCCCATGCTCGCGCGTCTGGATGCATTCCCACCAAAGGCGCTGGCTCAAACAATCCCCTCAAGACTGCCGCGCCCTCAATATGATCAAAGTGCCCATGTGTCAGCCAGATTTGGCGCAGATTCCATCCCCGCCTTCGGATTTCAACCGCTTGCCGCTCCGGTTCAAACGAAGGATCAATCAAAACCGCGTCCTTGCTGTGATCATCCCCCAGAATGTACACATTATTTTGCAGAGGTCCCAAGGTCAAACGCACGATTGAAAGGCTCAAATTTCTTTCCTTATTTGGTCATTCGGGTCATCAGGCCGCGGGCGGCGCGCCGTCCTGCCCCGCGCGACCAGACCGTGAAGGCGAGGCAAAGGGCCAGCACTCCCATGCTGACCACAAAGACGCTCTCTGGGTTCCGGTCGTACAGAAACCCTGCCAGGATGGGAGTGAGGATTAAGGCCAGGTTGTTAATCGTCTCCACAAAGCCAAATGCCAGCCCAACCTGATTTTTCCCCACCAAAGGCTGTACGAAAGCCACGCTTAAGGTTCTGGAGAGTCGGTAACCTCCCATTAAGAAGTAGGCCAGCCCAAAAAGACCCATCCCACTGCCTTTCCACAGCAGTACGCTGACAGCCAAAAGCGCAGCTTCCCCCAATAGAAATGCTGTCAGGGCGGGCAGGTGCCCCAACGAGAGCGCAAAGACCGCGTTCCCCAGGTTCTGAAGCGAGCCAAGTTGCCCAATGGACGCCAGGCTCAGCCCGCGTTCATTCTGCAGAAAATTTGCTGCCAGGGGGATGGGCAAATACATTGAGAACATAATCAACAGGATCAAACCCAAGGACATCAAGAAACGCGGGTTGCGCAGCAAGCCGGGCGAAGATTCTGCCTCGCCTTTTGGTTCGACGGGTTGTTTGCGGATGAACAGGATGACGCAGGTGGAGACAAGAAACAAGCCCGCCGCCAGCCAATAAACATTGCGCAGTCCAAAGCGTTCCCCAATCGCGCCGCCTGCCAACGGACCGATGATCGCCCCGATGCTAAAAGCAGCGGACGTGAAGGTCACCGCCCGTCCGACTGACCAATCTCCGCGCGCGTGCGAAATGTAACTGTTCATCGGCGCAAGCACTGCCGAGGTTAGGCCGTAGAGCAGCAAGCCTGCCACGAATCCCATGAGGTTCCTGGCGGATGCCATCACCAACGCGGATATTACGCCCATTGTCCAGGTGAACCACATCAAAGGCCGCCTGCCAATCCGGTCGGCCAGGTATCCGGCAGGGATTTGGGAAAGCGTCATTCCCACGGCATTAATGCCCAGCACGCTGCCAATTAATATCGGGTTAGCCCCGAGCTGTTGAATATAGAGCGGTTGAAAAATATAAAACAACCCCTCTCCCATCCCCCAGATTAGCAGGGAAAAAGCCACCAGGTAAAGATCTCGGCGTTCTTTCACATCAATCCTGCAAGTGGTTGTAGGGCAGCACTTCGCGTGGGAGATCTGTCAGGCTGAGCGCGCCATCAGGCGTAATAACCATGTCATCCTCAATTCGCACGCCGCCGCGTCCCGGCAGATAGATCCCGGGCTCCACGGTAAATACCATGCCCGGTTCCAGCAGAGCGTTGTTATCTTCCCGGATATAAGGCGCTTCGTGCGCTTCCATACCCAGCCCGTGGCCCGTGCGGTGGGTGAAATACTCCCCGAACCCTGCATCTGTAATTACGCCGCGGGCAGCCTTATCTACTGTGCTGGCAGGCACGCCCGCGCGCGCGGCCGCGCGCCCGGCAGCGTTAGCGTGTCGCACAACGGCGCCGATATGCATCAATTCCGAATCCACGCTGCCTACCGTAAATGTGCGCGTGATATCTGAAAAGTAACCATCCACGCTGGCACCCCAGTCAAATAAGAGCAGGTCGCCTTCCTGCAGCCTCTGCTCGCCAGGGGCGGCATGTGGGTTGGCGCTGTTTTCTCCGGCGCTCACGATTGGTTGGAAAGGTAGTTCGATGTCAGAGCCAGCCCGGTACAGCGCGATGACCAATTCAGCCGCAATCTGTTTTTCAGTTTGCCCGGACGCTACTGTTTTCAGGGTCTCAAGCAGCGCCTTCTGCGCAATTTGGGCAGCCTGGCGCATTTTTTCGAGCTCGTCCTGTTCTTTTAACAGCCGCAGGGTTTCAAACACCGCGCTTCCATCTTCAAAACTGCTCTCCGGCGCGGCAGACTGCAAAAAGCTTAGTTCCAGGTAGCGCATGCGCTGAGCTTCTACAGCGATGCGGGATTTCTGAATCCCAAGCTCGCGCATCGCGGTCGAAAACGCGTCTTTCCAGGTAGCGGGGTTGTCAGGATAAAAGTACGGCTTCAGGTCCATTTTTGCCGCGCCAAGTTTTAGCGCCTCCAGCTGCGGCAGCACCATCCCCGCCAATCCGGCGCGCGTAATGAGCAAAACTGTTGGCCGTTCCATCAGGTGCATATGCATACCGGTCAAATAGAGAAAGCTTGGACCAGGATTAATGGCGACGGCATCCAGGTCTTGCAGCCGCATGTGTTCGAGAAGTCTGGAGAGTCTTTGTGTCATTTTCCGCTCCGGCAGAATATTGGTGATGATTATAATGCAGCGCGCCAGGAACAGACCCCCAGCGCGCGCCTGGCAGCGCCTTGCGCGCGTTTGCACAAAGTTTTGGTTTGACGCGCTCTTGGCGCTAGATATAATCCAAGCATGGAATCTACGCGCGAAATGCGCCTTTTTACTGATAAAAAAACCACTTGCTTGTGTCTGAGGCGGGGAAGCTAAGCGCCTCAGCTCTCGCGTTTTTCAGCCAGTTGAGAGCAGGGCGCACTCCCCCGCGCAAACTGCTCATGGCGCCGCTTGGCGCCGCGCAACCTGGCTGTTTTTGTTTAAGATGAATACTATCGGAGAACTATTATGACCATCTATCAAAATATTACGCAGCTGACTGGCCGTACGCCGCTTGTGCGTCTGAACCGTCTCGTCGCGGCGGGCGGCGCGGAAGTGCTCGCAAAACTGGAATTCTTCAACCCCACACACAGCGTTAAGGATCGCATCGCGGTAGCCATGGTAGACGCCGCGGAAAAACAAGGCTTACTCGCCCCTGAATCTATCATCCTGGAAGCTACCTCCGGCAACACCGGCATCGGGTTGGCCTTCACCGCCTCCGCGCGCGGGTATAAGAGCGCCATTGTGATGCCGGAAACGGTCAGCCTGGAGCGCAAGCTGCTGCTGCGCGCTTTGGGCGCGGAGCTTATTCTTACCCCCGGGCCGGAGGGCATGGCTGGCGCAATGGAAACCGCTCAGACTCTGCGCGCAAAGGATAACCGCTATTGGCTGGCCGACCAATTCAACAACCCAGCCAATGTGGATGTGCACCGCCGCACCACCGCGGAGGAAATCTGGCGGGATACAGACGGCAAGCTAGACATTTTAGTAGCAGGCGTTGGCACCGGCGGCACCATCACCGGCGCGGGCAGCAAACTGCGCGAATACAACCCCGCTCTGCGCATCATCGCGGTTGAACCAGCAGCTTCGCCGGTGCTATCCGGCGGCAAAAAGGGTCCTCATCCCCTGCAGGGCATTGGCGCGGGTTTTGTCCCATCCATTTTGGACACACGCCTTCTGGATGAAATAATTGCAGTGGAAGCGGAAGACGCCTTTGCTACGGCCCGGAAAATGGCAACGCTTGAAGGAATCCCGGTCGGGATTTCCTCCGGTGCGGCGGTCTGGGCGGCGCTGCTGGCTGCCTCCAGACCGGAAAACGCTGGCAAGCGCATCGCGGTAATTATTCCCAGCTTTGCCGAGCGCTACCTGAGCACTAATCTTTTCGCGAACATCCGGGAGGAACTTAATGTCGGACGCTGAACCCTTAATCTTGTCGCCTTTGGGTGCTCCGTCCGCGCGAAGCGAGGGTACTATGGGCTTATTCAAGCAGATGACGGAAGACATAAACACCGCTCTGGAACGCGACCCCGCAGCGCGCTCGCGCTGGGTTGTGCTCACAACTTACGCTGGCGTGCATGCCGTCTGGGCGCACCGCGTTTCCCATTGGTTGTGGAAGCGCAATTTTTACTGGCTGGCCAGGGTGAACGCGCAGATATCGCGCTTTTTCACCGGCATCGAAATTCACCCTGCTGCTCAGATTGGCCGACGCTTCTTTATCGACCACGGCATGGGCGTCGTCATCGGTGAGACGGCTGAAATTGGCGCGGATGTTACGCTTTACCATGGGGTCACCTTGGGTGGGGTGAGCCTCGAAAAGGTCAAACGGCATCCAACCATTGAAGACAGTGTTGTAATAGGGGCGGGCGCAAAAGTATTGGGTAACATCACTGTCGGCGCTCACAGCCGCATTGGAGCGAACGCGGTCGTGGTCAAGCCGGTACCACCGCATTCCGTGGTGGTAGGCGTTCCCGGCCAGATAATCCGGCGGGCGCAAGAAGCCGCCGCGCCTTTAATTGACCTTAAACACACGGATCTTCCCGATGCGATTGCGGACTGTATTCAGGACGTAAATGAAAGGTTGGCCGCCTTAGAACAAAAGATGGACGTGCACTCCCACCCCAAAGCCCCGCACTACCAAAAAAGCGAAGGGGTTTGGGAAATCTCAGAGACGGAAGATTACGCTATCTAACAAAAAACGACCGGCTTTCAGCCGGTCGTTGATTTTTTACTGCGCGCCGTCCCGTGAGCGGAATAATTCCCTCAAGGCGGCAGCAAGGACTATCAGAACCAGGATCCCGCCGGTAATCACGATGCTTTCCACCTGCGCCATAGGAGGCGCTGCCGCGACCGCTGTCGCGGTCAGCTGGGCCGGGTCAGGCGTGGCTTCCAGCTCACCAGCAAGCGTGAGAGCTGTCGTCGGGGTGGCAGGTATGTTGAATCCTGGCAGCGCGAGCACTGTCAGTACCAAGCCAGCAACCACAACGATAAGGATCAGGATCAGGATGACCTGATTCAGGTGTCCGGGGGGGAGTTTAAATGGGTTTGTTGGGGTCATTTGAAGCCTTCCACAGCTTGTTTTGCCGCTTCTTCAGGGGTGTCATTATCGCGCAAAACCGCGAGCACAGCACCGCGCAGCGCTGGGGAAACGCTCGCCATTACCTCATTGACTGGTAAAAACTTGGCGCCCAGGGATTGCTGCATTAATGGCATCCTGAGCGTCTGCTTTTGCCAATTCTCAAGCGCTGAAGGCCTGGCGGGAACCCGCCCGAAGGCTTCACTCCAGGCGCCGAGAAAGCCGTTTTCCACCAGATATTCCGCCAAACGCAGCGACAGCGCCTGGCTCTCCGAATCCTGGGAACTTAACGCCCAGAGCCAACCGCTGCTGAGCGTAAAACCAGTTTCCAACAGAACAGGAAGCTCTTCCGGCGTTGCCTCGGTTTTAGCGTATTGAGCCAGAAAGAGGCTCAGCGGAGCGGCTGTGCGGCTTGCGCTGCCGTTCAAAAAACTTTCCCAGGATTGTTGAAAATTCTGCCACTGCGCCGATTCTTTCAGGATGCTGCCGTTTTGCTGCCCCTCCTCAAGCAGGATGAGAGCCTTCAGAAGGATTTCCGCATCCAAAGCAGGACGCAGCTGGTTGCCTGAGAAAGCCCCGCCCAATTCCATGTAAAGAGTCAATGGCAGCAGAGCTTGCGCATCGTCCGCGGGGAAAGAGAAAACGCTGCCGGGTTCGGCAATACTTTGCCAACCCGCCTGCAAAGCAGTGTCCGCACCTGCTTTCGTAATTAAAGACAAGGGATCGCCAATAAAAGGGATGCCGTATACCACGCCCTGAATCAGGCTCATCTCGTGAGCGTAGGGGAACCAATCCTCTTCATCCACAATACTCGTCAGGGGATCCAGCGGCATCACCAGCGACTTTAAGGCCGCTGTTTCCAAATCCCGACGTGCTAATAGAATTAAATCGGGCATTGCCTGCGGCGCGGCGGAACTGGTGGCTGTGAGCGCATCCAGCAGCCCACCTGCACCGGAAAGATTCTTAATCCGGATGGTGATGGTGATATCTTCCGTTTCCGCGAAGGTGGCAAGTCGGGAAGCCAGGAGCGAAGCCGCCTGGTTATCGGCGCCAGGGTCCATTTCGGCAGGCAGCCAGAGAACCAACTCCTTTGGCGCCTCTGATTGAAACGGTTCCGTTTGGGTTTCCAAGAGAAGCGGCTGCGTTTCAGTCTGCTGCGGCAGCGCCGTCTCGGTTGTGGAAGGCGCATTTTGCTGCCAAGGTAAACCTGTTTGCGGCAGCCAAGACGCGCATCCCGTCAGCGCAAGCATTGTGTTGAGCGCGACAAGCAATATAAGCGCGGTGGGCTTCTTTGCTTTATTGGCTTGTGGTTTCATCTTGCCTTAGGTTATACCACCAAGTGCCGCGAGGTACCTTCCAGCCTTTATCCCAGCTTGATTTCCGCGCTGAGCAGGCGCGTGAGAAGTTCAATCGCATATTTGACATCAGAGTACGAAACCATCTCAGATGGAGAGTGAATGTAGCGGCAGGGGATCGAGAGGCAGCCTGCCGGTACGCCAGCATGCGCCAGCTGTATCGCGCGTCCATCGGTACCGCCCGCTTCCAACACTTCCAGCTGGTAGGGCAGCCCTGCGCTTTTGGCAGTCGCGACCATCCAATCTACCACCCGCGGGTCCGCGATGAAAGAAGAATCGCGTACCTTAATCGCGGGTCCCTTATCCAACGCCACTTCCATCTTGACTGTGCGCGGGGTGTCCCCGGTCCGGGTGACGTCCACAGCCAACCCGACATCAGGATTGACGCCGTACGCGGCGGTGGTAGCTCCGCGCAGGCCAACTTCTTCCTGCGTGCTGAACACAAAAAACACTTCGTGCGGGGTTTTCTTTACCGCGCGCAGCGCCTGAATGGCGACCGCCGCGGAAACTCGGTCATCCATGGATTTCGCCACCAGGTGGGCGCCCATATCCAGGAAAGGCCGCTCAAATCCGCACACATCGCCCACGCTCACCGGGCAATCTTCACGGCTAAGCGCGCCTGTATCAATAAAGAGTTTATCCAGGGTCGGCACGGTGTTTGGTTCCAGACGCTCGCAGCCGATTACACCGCGCGTGTTATTCATAAAGAGCACGCGGCCGCCAATACAGGTGAGCGGGGAAACGCCTCCGATGGCGATAAAGCGCGCGAAACCGTTCGCGTCCACATGCGTAACCATCAAGCCAATTTCGTCAATATGCGCGGAAACCATCACCCGCAATCCGCCGGGCTGTTTGGTACCCACCCGGGCAATCAGATTGCCCAACGCGTCCGTGCGAATTTCCTCGGCGTAATCTTTAATCTCCTCGATGACCGCTGCCCGGATTAAATTTTCCTGCCCGGAAGGTCCGGGAGTTTCGACCAGTTTTTGGATGAGTGTCAGCAGGGCTTCATCGCGTGGTGTGGTGGATTGGGTTTTGGTCATCTTATGCCTCCAATGGCGTTAGAATTTTTGAATCAAGGCGCGCGAGCGCGGCGCTCAACAAGCGCAAGGTGTTTTCCCAGTCTGCTCTGCGGATGAGACCAGCCGCGGTATGGCAGTAGCGCTGCGGTACGGAAACGGATATGCTGGGCACTCCGGCGCGGGTCTTGTGGATTGCGCCAGCGTCCGTGCCCCCCGGGTTAGGTTGGCGAATTTGATATGGAATGCCCTCATCCTCCGCGGTTTTCATCAGCCACTCTGCCAGGCGCCTGTCCGCGATGGTCGCGCCGTCCATCAGGTAAATGGCGGGGCCGTGGTCCAGGCGGGTATTGTAGCGCGTGTTTTCGCCGTCCTCATCGTATGAAGGTAAATCATTGGCAGGCGTGGAATCCACCGCGATGCCGATTTGCGGATTGAGGTGGTAGGCTGCCACCCGCGCGCCGCGCAAGCCAACTTCTTCCTGGACGGTAAAAGCCGCCAACAAGTCGATATTCTCTGGCGCTTCGCGTAAGAGTTCAATCAGATTTGCAACCCCCAGGCGATTATCCAGCGCTTTGGCGCGGATGCTGGGGCCAATTTCGGTATAGCGCGTCGCAAAGCCAGCCCTATCTCCCACTTTTGCTTTCGCGCCGCCATCCGGTCCTAAGTCTATACGCAGTTGCTCAAGCCTGACCGCTGTTTTGCGTTCCTCAGGCGTCGTTAAATGGATAGCTTTCGCGCCAATCACCCCGGGAATATGCTCCCGACCGACGATGACAGCTTTTCCGACCAGTTGACGCTCATCGATTCCACCAACAATGGAGAAACCAAACAGTCCATCGCCGTCATCCTGGGTCAGCATAAAGCCGACTTCGTCCATGTGAGCGGCGATCATCACCTGCACTTTGCTCGCTGCCGAGCCAACCCTGGTTGCCAAAACGTTCCCCATCGCGTCCACTTCCACCTGCTGGCAGAGGGGTTTCACTTCGCGCAAGACAATCTCGCGAACTTCCTGTTCATCGCCAGAGACAGACAGGGCGTCGCACAGACTGCGAAGCAGTTCAGTTTGTCTTTTGCCAAGCTTCCGCCGGCTGTTTTTCGGTGTTGTTTTATTAGGGCTCATGTTCACTTCCATTCCAGAGTCTGCATAAAATCCTGCGGCAGCGCGCTGATAAACTCCGCCATCAAGCGCCCAGCCCGGCGCACATCCTTGAGGGAAACGGTCTCCACTGGCGTGTGCATGTAGCGCAGCGGAATGCCAATCAGCAGGCAGGGAATGCCAGACTGCACCACCTGAATGGCGTAAGCATCCGTGCCAGTCATGGTTGGCGTTGCCTCCCGCATGAAAGGTATGTCCAGGTCATACGCGGTTTTGGCGATGGCCTCGTAGAGCGAAGGGTGGATATTAGGTCCCCAAGCCAGCGTTACGCCTTCGCCCAATGGAAAGCTGCGATAATCGCCGCCCAGGCTCCTGGCAAAGGTCACGTCGATTGCGATGGCAAAATCCGGCTGGATATCCACCGGAGAGGTGAACGCGCCTGTAACGCCAATCTCCTCCTGGCTGGAAGCTACCGCCCATACATCCCAGGCGTGCTTCCGGCGGGAAAGGATGTCGAGGCAGTGGGTCACCGCAGCCACGGAAACGCGGTTATCCAGGGTGTGGCCAGCTAACGCGGTGGCTCCCAATTCGATGGGTTCCTGGGCGAAAGACACCACGTCACCGACTCGCACCAACTTCTCCACTTCGTCAGGGTGCAATCCGGTTTCAATCAGAAGATACTGCAGCGCTACAACTCCGCTCCCTGCCTCAGGCGGCAGCAAGTGCGTGGGCGGCAAAACCACCATTCCCTGCAAGTCCTTCCGGCCGTGTACAACGACCATTTGCCCGGGCAGGATACGAGGGTCAATCCCGCCGACCTGCGTGAAGCGCAAGAATCCTTCAACAATACCTGTCACCATCATGCCAATCGCGTCCATATGCGCGGAAAGCATCACGCGCGGGCGCGGGTCGGCGCCGTCACCGCGCTTAAGGGCGTGCAAACTGCCCACGCGGCTAACCGAGAATTCATCGCACAGCGGCTGCCAGGCAGCTTGTACGATTTCCCGAATAGGATCTTCGTAGCCCGATAGGCCGGGAGCGGACAACATTTGTTTCAGATGCGGAAGCAAGTCAATAGTCATGGCACTCTCTTAAGGTGAATTACGGCTCAGAACCGGTGGGCGTATCTTCCGGACCAGGAGTATTCGTGCTGATGGGAGGTTCGGTCAGTTCTGGTGTGTTTGTGGGAGTTTGCGTTGGTGTGCGGGTAAGGGTTGGCGTAAGGGTTTGCGTGATAGTAGGGGTGATGGTTGGGGTACGCGTGAGGTAAGGCGTCAGCGTGATGGTGGCTGTACGCGTGATGGTCGGGGAGTTCACCGGCGTGGGGGTGGAAGCAAGTGGACCGCGGTTGATACGCAGGAGCACAATCCCCAGGATATAACAAGGGATGGTGATCAGGATCATCAAAATCAGCAGATAACGCGTTCGGGTTCGCCTGGAAAGCGTGTCCAATATATACTCCGGGTCAGCCAAAGCTTATCGGTATAAAGCTGACGCGCTGTTAATAATACCATCAGCAAGCGAAATAATTCTGAATTGCGCTATAATAGAGAAAGTCGCCACAGAAATGCGATGTAACACCGTTAGAATCAGAAGGAGGCATTCAATGGCAAGCAAAGATAAAGCCGGGAAAGAAGAACGTAAGAAACCCAAGTTGGACATCAAGGAAAAGCGAAAAGCCAAGATCGAAAAGAAAAAGGCTGGAACGGTCATCTCGACTAACGCTTAGGCACAAACAACCATGACTCCAGGCGCCAAGATGGCGCCTGGATTTTTTATCGGGTGAGTAGATACATCCTGGAAGAAAACTACAACTTGACATCTCTGTTTGAGTCAGTTAGAATCTGTGCACTCTGAAATCGGGTCGTTTTTTCACGAAAACTTCTGTCTGAATTCGGCAGCGGGCCTGTAGCGCAGTTGGGAGCGCGCTTCAATCGCACTGAAGAGGCCGAGGGTTCGAATCCCTCCAGGTCCATCATGAGCCGGGAGGCGCTTGATGGCCAGCCAGCAGGCGCCGACTGATTGAACATTACAAAGTGGAAGAATAAAGCATTGATAACCAGGGCCCATAGCGCACGCAGCCCCCTTCCGGGGGATTGGGAGCGCGAAGGGCAGCTTAAGAAATCAATAACCAGGGCCCATAGCGCACGCAGCCCCCTTCCGGGGGATTGGGAGCGCGAAGGGCAGCTTAAGAAATCAATAACCAGGGCCCATAGCGCA